>NZ_CAFJ01000112.1 GCF_000239795.1 Bradyrhizobium sp. STM 3809
GACCTGGATGAGGGTGACATCGGCGATCATGACTCGGGCGGATCACGCCGCGAGAACGATGAAGCTATCCGACGCCGGCTTCGCACAAGGGCGCAACGGGCGATGCATCGGCGCTCCGAGACGGTTTTTCGCGGCGAAAGTCAGGGTTCCGTAATTCTACGGGCAGGACAATTAACGCGGCTGAAGCAGCCGATCAGGCATGGCAAGGGATCACACGGAAGGTTCTGCGCACTCATGAATTGGCCTGGGGATCCCGCGACCTCGAAGCGCGCTGTCGATGGCAGTCCGCTGGGTGCATTCTTCCTGTGGCTGGGTGGCTTCGGCGCCATCGAGGGCCTCGACGACGAAGCGCTGACCGAACGCGATCGCCGCCGCATCCGCGCGCGGCAGATCGATGCCGTGGCGCGCCTCGTGCCGGTGACCATCGGCATCAACTTCGCCAATGCCGCCATCATTCTCGGCGTGTTCTGGAACACCGTCTCCAATCTCTTCCTGACCGCGTGGGGGACTGCGATCATCGTGTCCGGCGGCATGGCGCTGCGTGGCTGGTGGCGCGCCCGCAAGTCGCGGCCGCAGGAGGCATCGGAGCGCGCCATCAGCCGGATGACGCTGCAGGCGTTCTTCCTCTCGGCGGTCTGGGGATCGCTGCCGCTCATCGTGATGCCGCAGGTCGATCCGCATCTGCAGATCATCGTCGGCTCGTTGATGACGGGCATGATCTCAGGCGGCGCGTTCGCGATGTCGAGCGTGCCGCGGGCGGGCCTGGTCTACACCTGGACACTGATGCTGTGCTCGGTGGTCTCGCTGTTCCTGTGTGGCGGCACCACCTTCGTCGTGCTCGTCGTGTTTCTGCTGCTCTACACCTCGTTCATGGTGCGCCATCTGGTGTCGCACGGCAACGTGTTCCTCGAGAACCTGAAGGCGCAGATCCGCCATGAGCGTCAGAACGAAACCATCTCGCTGCTGCTGAAGGAATTCCAGGAGAACGCCGCGAGCTGGCTGTGGCAGACCGACGCCGAGGGGCGCCTGATCGACGCGCCGCAGCGTTTCGCCGACGTGGCCCAGCTTCCGCTCGATCAGCTCAAGGGCGAGCGTCTGATCGACACGTTGAAATATCTGTGCCCGACCGATACGGCGACGCTGAAGACCCTCGCCGACCGCATGGCGCAGCGGCTGTCGATTCCGGAAATCCTGATCCATGTCGTGGTCGCCGGCGGCGAGCGCAGGCGGTGGGCGCTGACGGCGCGGCCGGCGCGCGACTACGAAGGCAAGTTCGCGGGTTATCGCGGCTTCGGCCGCGACGTCACCGAGCGCTGGCGCGCCGAGCAGGCGGAGGCCGAGAGCAGGGCGAAGTCCGACTTCCTGGCGATGATGAGCCACGAGATCCGCACCCCGATGAACGGCGTGCTCGGCCTCGCCTCGACCCTGCTGGAGACCAAGCTCGACGACGAGCAGCGTCATGCGGTCATGACGATCCGCGAGTCCGGCGACAATCTGCAGCGCATCCTCAACGACATTCTCGACCTGTCGAAGCTCAACGCCGGCAAGCTCGAATTCGAGACGGTCGACTTTTCGCCCGCGGCGCTGGTCGAGGCGGTCACCGCCATCATGGGCGTCAATGCGAAATCCAAGAGCCTGCTGGTCAATGCCGACATCGATCCGAAGCTGCCGCCGTCGCTGAAGGGCGACGTCGCGCGCATTCGCCAGGTGCTGATCAATCTGGCGTCCAACGCCGTCAAGTTCACCGAACGCGGCGGCGTGACCATCGCGGTCGCCTGCCGCACGCGCGACGACAACAAGGCGACGATCGAGTGGCGCGTCTCCGACACCGGCATCGGCATCCCCGCCGACCGCGTCGGCAAGCTGTTCACCGATTTCGCGCAGGCTGACGCCTCGATCAACCGCCGCTTCGGCGGCACCGGGCTCGGCCTTGCGATCTCACGGCGCATCATCGAGCAGATGGGCGGGTCGATCGCGGTGTCCTCGGTGCAGGGCGAGGGCTCGACCTTCCGCTTCAGCCTGACCCTGCCTTGGAGCGACAAGCAGATCTCCGATCAGCGCGGCGACCGCGTCGGCGCCGGTGATCTCAAGGCGCGCATCGAGGCGCTGGGCCGTCCGCTGCGCGTGCTGATCGCCGAGGACGACGCCACCAACCGGATGGTGGTGTCGAAGATGCTGCAGGAGTTCGCGGTCGACAAATGCATCGTGCCGGACGGCCTGCAGGCGGTGAACGCCGCCTCCGAGCAGGAGTTCGACCTGGTGCTGATGGACGTCCGCATGCCGGAGATGGACGGCATCACCGCGACGCGGACGATTCGTGCGAAGGGCGGTCGGCTGGCCGAGCTGCCGATCATCGCGTTGACGGCGAACGCCTTCCCCGACGACATCAAGCAGTGCCGCGAGGCGGGGATGAGCGATTTCCTCGCCAAGCCCTTGCGCAAGCCGGCGATGGTCGCGGCGATGCTGAAGGCGATCGGCACGCCCGGGCCGAGCGTCGAATCGCCGGCGCTGGCGCCCGACGAGACGCCGGCGGCGACCGCGGAGGCCTGACGCGGAGGAGGAGAGCACGAACGGAATCAGCCCATCTCGACGTCTGCACCAGCCGTCATTCCTCACCCCAAGCCGTCATTCCGGGGCAATCGTCCCATGCAGCCGCGCCGCGGCTGTATGGGACGATTGAACCGGGAATCCCGAAATGGCTGGAAAAGAACC
>NZ_CAFJ01000111.1 GCF_000239795.1 Bradyrhizobium sp. STM 3809
CCCGGGGACCGGGCTGTCTTGCCCCCGTCACCTCGTGACACGTCATGTCATCGAGGCTTGGCGCCAGCATCGGGGCGCCAGGACCACACGGCTTGACCGTCCGCAAGCTGCCAATCGTCCAGCGCATCAGCACCTGACAGTCTCGCGGCCACCGCTCCCCGCCCCAACGTATCGTGACGACGCGCACGCCCCTCTGCATGAGGACGGGATGCGGGGAGTAGAACATGATTTCGGAAAAATGGCAATACAATTCTTGGAGCCGACGTGAAATTTCATCGTTCCGATCTCGTTCTGACTCGCCCCGCACGATCTCCAGACCCTCACCCTGAGGAGCCCGCCCCAAGGCGGGCGTCTCGAAGGGCGAGGCCCGGACGGTGGCCTCATGGTTCGAGACGCGCCGCGAGCGGCGACCTTGCCTTTAATTGACAAAATCGGCGCGGCGCTCCTCACCATGAGGGGCGAAAGCAGGCGGCACTTAACAGCAGACCGTGAGCAGCGCGCTTCGATCTTACACTCTCTCGCCGCGCGCGACTGCCATACCCTCACCCTGAGGAGCCCGCCCTAAGGCGGGCGTCTAGAAGGGCGAGGCCTCGCGGGGGCCTCATGGTTCGAGACGCGCCGCGAACGATGACTTGGCTTGGGAATTGACCTGATCCGCGGCGCTCCTCACCAGCGGGTCCGAAGTCGGCGCAGCAGGCCCAACTCTGTGCTGCACGTCGATCATGCGTCGGTGCTCATAACTACGTCTTCGGCTTGCGCACAGATCCCCGCTCGAAATCCGTTCGGCGTGCCGAGAGGCTGCGCAGTGCATCGAGATCGCCGCGGATCAGCGCGTCCTTTTTGGCGCGGCTCCATCTCTTCAGGCGGCGCTCGCTTTCGATCGCGTCCGTGATCCGCTCGAACCATTGCGCGTAGACCAGTTTGACGGGACGCTGGGTCAATGTGTAGCCACCGAAGCTGCCGTCATTGTGCTGGGCAATCCTCAGTTCCAGCGAGGTCCGCGTCGTGCCGACATAGAGGCGGCCATCGGCGCAGAGCAGGATGTAGACATAGGCGCCTTCGATCATTGGCAGTCATCGTGCCCGTTCTCTCCGCATATTGAGGAGCCCGCTGCAAGGCTGGCGTCTAGAGGCTTGGATCGACCGAGGGCCTCATGGTTCGAGACGCGCCGCGAACAATGACCATACCCCACAATTGCCTGATCGGCGCGGCGCTCCTCACCATGAGGGTTGAAGGCCGGCGGCCCTGCACAGCAGACCGCGAGCAGCGCGCTTCGAAAGCCGAAGGCGACGCTGCACACCGGACGATGAGCAGCGTGCTTCGATCTTCCACTCTCTCGCCTTGCGCGACCGCCAGA
>NZ_CAFJ01000110.1 GCF_000239795.1 Bradyrhizobium sp. STM 3809
GTGCGGCCGCGGCTTCTCGGCTGCGGCGGGGCGGCCTGCTGCAGCCCCTGCTGGATGAGGTTGCCGATGGTCGCGCCGAGCTGGCCGCCGAGCAGGTCGGACTGGCCGGCGGCCGGCGCCTGCGCGTTCGGCTGCCCCGTCGCGGGCGCCGCGTTGGGAACGGCACCATTGCCCGGCGCGGCGCTGCCGATCAGGCCGCCGATGCCGTTGATGAGACTGTTGAGACCTGCGCCGTCCTTGCCGAACAGTCCCTGCCCCATCTGCTTGAGCTTGGCATAGGCCGCCTCGGGATTGTCGAGGATGCCGGCCATGTCGGGATAGAAGCGCGGCTGGCTCCACGGGCCGTCGATCACGACGGGGATGCCCAGGCCGACCGGATCCGAGACGCGGCCCTGTCCTTCGGTGGTCATCACCAGCTTCGGCTCGACCCGCATCGCCAGCGCACGGTTGCCGAGATCGATGGTGCCGGCGCCGGTGACCTTGACCAGCGGCCCGACCAGATTGAGGTCGGCCGTCGCCGCCTGGCCGCGCTCGACCTGGAACGAGGCCGAGAGCTGGGTGAGATCGGTGGTCAGCTCCTTCGAATCCTGCCAGCCCGACAAGGGATTGGTGGTCAGCGAGCGGATCATCTGCGCGACGTTGATGCCGCGGATCGCACCGTCCTGGAACAGCAGGAACGCCGAGCCGCTGAGATTGCTCATGATCGCCTGCTGGCTGGCGCCGCTCGAGCGCAGCGCCAGCTTGCCCTGCATCCGCGCCTCGAGCTTGTCGAAGCCGGCGAGATTCGAGAGCAGCGGCAGCGCCCGGACGCCGACGAGGTCGCAATGCATCGCATAGGCCGGATTGCCGGTGGAGGCGTCGATCACGACCTCGCCGGTGGCCTGTCCGTTGTAGACGCCGAGATTGGCGACGGTCGCCTTCAGCAGGCCGCCCGCCAGCGAGGCCTCGAGGTCCAACGGGCCGAGACGAGCGCCGGCGACGCCGATATCCGTCGCCGACAGCTTCACGCGGGCATCGACATAGTTCAGGCCGCGCAGATCGATCGCCGCGGTGCTCCACCCCGCGCCACGGGACGACGCCGGCGCGGCGGTCTCCGGGATATCCAGCCGGCGCAGGTCGAGATCGACCTTCACCAGCGGCTTGCTGGCGAGATCGATCGAGGCCCAGCCGTTGAAATCGCCGTCGCCCAGCGTGCCGCTGAGGCCATTGATCATGACGAGCGGGCCGTTGAGCCGGAGCTCGGCACGGCCGGCCATCGCGCCGCGGAAGACGCTGTCCATCCCGATCCTGAACTCCACCGGCAAGGTCTGCCGGTCGATCGGCATCGCGGGCGCCGCCGCGTTGATCTCGAACGTCACCGGGCGATCGCCGGCCCGGGCGCTGCCGGTGATCTTGATCCTGTCGCCGTTCAGCGCGGCCGTCGCGGCGAGGCCGTCGAGACGGTTTTCGACGCGGTCGCGCGGGTTGGAGAGGATCACGGCGCCGTCCTTGACGGTGACGCTGGCGATCCGGACCGCGGGCGCGACCTCGGGCTTCGCCGCGGCGCGGTTGCGCGGCGCATTGTCGCGCAGCCGCTCACGCAGCAGCGGCAGATACAATGTGGGCCTCTCGATGCTGATCTCGCGGACGTCCGGATGGCCGGACCACAGGCTCGACAGCGCCATGTCGGCCTGCACCCTGCCGACCGTCAGCCGGTTGTTGCCGTCGCGGTCCTTCGGATCCTGCAGGGTAATGTCGCTCAGCGTCACGTGCAGCGAGGGCCACAGGCTGACGCTGGCGGAGCCGGCGATGCTCAGGCGATAGCCGGTGTCGCGCTCGACGCGGTCCTGGATGGCCACCGTCAGGAAGCTCGCCGGCAGCCCGAAGGCCAGCGCGAGCCCGAGCACGACGATGACGGCGCCGAGCAGACCGCCTGCGATCTTCAATGCTTTCATATCGATGTCCCAAGCGCTGCGGCGAGCGGCCTCCACGGGTTAGCATGCGGCAATGCCAACCCGGTTCAATCTGAATTTTTCCCGGAACGAAGATCGCCCCGCGAGCGACCAAACTAGGCGGAGCCCGTGCGCCGTTATGTGACCTGTGACACACTTCGGCCAGCGCGGATTCTGTAATTGGGGCCATGAAACCACCGCCGAAGGTATCGTGATGAGCAAGCAGGCCGAATTTGCGGTCATCCTGAAAATGAACCCGATGTTCGCGGATCTGGGCGGCGACGAGCTGCAGCGCATCTCGAACCTGTGCCACACCCAGCATCTGTCGGCGGGCGAGGTGCTGTTCCAGAAGGGCGACCCCGGCAACGCGCTGTTCGGCGTCCGGCGCGGCCAGATCCGCATCGAGACCGGCGCGACCGACGGTTCGCGGCTGACGCTCAATTTCATGGGACCCGGCGACCTGTTCGGCGAGGTCGCCGTGCTCGACGGCCAGGAGCGCACCGCCGACGCCACCGCGGGCGAGGCGACCGAACTGTTCGTGCTCCGGCGCGAGGACTTCCTCAGCTTCCTGGAACGCGAGCCGAAGGTCGCGATCAAGATCATCCAGCTGCTGTGCCAGCGCATCCGCTGGCAGAGTGAACGGATGGAAGAGTCGGTGCTGCAGCCGCTGCCGATCCGGCTGGCGCGGCGGCTGTGCGCGCTGGCCGAGGATTTCGGCTCCGAGGTGCACATCTCGCAGGAGCAGCTCGGCGTGTTCGTCGGCGCCGCGCGCGAAAGCGTCAACCGCCAGCTCCAGGCCTGGCGCAAGGACAAGATCCTCGACCTGCAGCGCGGCCGCATCCTGCTGCACGATCTGATCAGGCTCAACACCATCGCGCGCAACGAATAGCCGGCGCAAAGGTGCGGCACGCGGTCGAATGTGTTCAACCCTGGACCGATCGATGGCGAGAACGATTCGCAGTGCATCGTTAAGTAACAAGCTCGGCCAAACATGATCGCAATTGGGCCACCACGGCTCACAATTTGCGACATGAACTGTTTTTAACGATTCCAACCGGGGTCAGTCCGGCAGCGGTGAGTTCCACCCGCACGCAACCGTGTGCGGGAAGGGATGCGATCGCGCCAGATGAAAGTGGTTGGAGCTCATGAGTCTTGCGTTGCCGGCGTACGTGATCGAGACCAACGACGGAGTTGGTCGCTGGCGCAGAACCTTCGCGATCTGGATCGACGCCGTCGAGGACGGCTGGGCCGTTCCGGCGCTGATCGCCGGGTTCGTGGCGGTGTGGATGGCGTATTTCTCCGTCGCCTATCTCGGCGGCGATCTGCATCAGGACGTGATCGAGACCTGGTCGCTGGGACGCAGCTTCGACTGGGGCTCGACCAAGCATCCGCCGCTGATGGGCTGGGTCGCCTGGGCCTGGACGCTCGTGTTCCCGCTGACGAACTGGTCGTTCAACCTGCTGGCGCTCACCAACGCCGCGGTCGGCCTGTGGGCCGTCGACAGGATCACGCAGCGCTTCGCGCGCGGCGACAAGCGCCTGATCGTGCTGATGCTGCTGATGCTGTTGCCGATCTATCAGTTCCACGCGCAACGCTTCAACGCCAACGCGGTGCTGCTGTCGAGCTGGCCGCTGGCGACCTGGTGCTTCCTGCGCGCGTTCGAGACGCGCAGCTTGCGCTGGGCCGTCGCCGCCGGCCTGACCGCCGCGCTCGCCATGCTCGGCAAATATTATTCGATCTTCCTGATCGCGAGCTTCGCGATCGCGGCGCTGTGCCATCGCGACCGGCGCGCCTATTTCGCCTCCGCGGCGCCGTGGATCGCCGCGCTGACCGGCCTCGCCGCGCTCGCGCCCCACGTCTACTGGCTCGCCACGACCGGCGCGCAGCCGTTCTCGTATGCGATCACGCATCACGTCGGCAAGACCGGCGCGGCGGCGCTGATCGAGGGCGGCGGCTTCGCGCTGGCCATGGCCGGGATCGCCGGCATTCCCGGCCTGATCTGGCTGGCGATGACGCGGCCGCGCCCGGCCCGCATGCTCAACGACGCGCTCAGCCTGGAGCCCGGTCTGCGCCTGCTGGCCATCATCAGCATCGGCACGGTGACGCTGCCGGCAATGACGTCGGCGATGTTCGGCACCGACATGCCGCCGCTGTGGGGCCTGCAGGGCGTGTTCCTGTTCGTCATCGTGATCGTCTGCGGCGCGAGCTACCAGGCACCGCGCGAGCTGACGATCAATCTTGCCGCCATCGCGGTCGCGATCGCGGCCTTCGCCGCCACCATCGCCGCGCCGCTGCACGCGCTGTACCGCAACTACGTGCCGCTCAGCGAAGGCCGCAACTTCTACGAGCCGGCGGTGACCGAGCTCGACCGGCTGTGGCGGACGGCAACGGACAGCCCGCTTGAGGCCGTCGGCGGCGACGACGGCCTGGCGTTTGCCGCCGCGTTCTACAGTCCCGGCCATCCGCGCTACGAGATGAGCCTCGTGCATCCGAACGAGCTGCAGGATCCCGACGAGGCGGTGACGGCGCGGGGCTGGGCGGCACTCTGTTATGATGCCGACGTCTCGTGCGTCAACGGCATGCAGGTCGCCGCGGCGCGGGCGAGAACCTCGGTGCGGGTCTCCTTCACGCTGCGGACCAATCTGTTCGGCTTGCGGGGCGCCAGTCAGGGCTTCGTCGCATTCATTGTGCCGCCGCAGACCGAGCCGCCGGCCGCATCGCCCGGCGTCGCCGACGAGGTCAGCGCCCTTCGGCAAACGTTGTCGACAGCGAACTGATCACCCGCCTACTCGGCCGCCGGAGAGATCACCGACGGCGGCGGCTTTTCCGCGTGCGGTCCTTCCGAGTCCGGCGCCGCATGCTGCTCCTCCGCGCTGTCGGACACGATCAGCCTGCGGCCGAGCTTCGCGAACAGCCCGCCGAGATCGTCCATCACCAGGAACATCGCCGGCACGAACAGCAGCGACAGCACGGTCGAGAACACCAGGCCGCCGATGACCGCAAGCGCCATCGGCGAGCGGAACTCGCCGCCGGCGCCGACCGCCAGCGCGCTCGGCATCATGCCGGCGACCATCGCGATCGTGGTCATGACGATCGGACGCGCCCGCTTCATGCCGGCATCGATGATCGCGTCGTCGCGCCTCGTGCCCGCGTGAATCGCCTCGATCGCGAACTCCACCAGCATGATCGCGTTCTTGGTCACGATGCCCATCAGCATCATCATGCCGATATAGACGGGAATCGTGAGCTGCTTGCCGGTCAGCATCAGCGCGCCGATGGCGCCGCCGATCGACAGCGGCAGCGAGAACAGGATCGTGATCGGCTGCAGGAAGGTGCCGAACAAGAGCACCAGCACCGCATAGACGATCATCAGGCCGGCGGTGATCGCGGTGATGAAGCCGGAGGCCAGCTCGTTCAGGCTTTCGGCGTCGTCGGACGGGATCAGCTTCACGCTCGCCGGCATGGTCTTGCGCACCGGCAGATCGTCGATCAGCTTGGTGGCGTCGCCGAGCGCCGCCAGCCCGACGAGATCGGCCGAGACCGTGGCCTGCCGGCCGCGGTCGTAACGGCTGATGCTGGTCGGGCCCTGGTCGAGCTTGATGTCGGCGACGACCGCCAGCGGCACGCCGCCCTTCTCGCCATACTGGCCGAGCGGAACCCGCAGCTGCTCGAGGATCTTCACGTCGCTGCGCGCCGCGTCCTCCAGCTGCACCCGGATCGGCACCAGGCGGCCGCCCGCGTCGTATTTGGCGAGCGCGGGCCCGACGTCGCCGATGGTGGCGACGCGGATCGTCTGCGACAGGCTTTCGGTGGAGACGCCGAGCCGCGCGGCGAGGTCGGCGCGCGGCTGCACGCGCAATTCGGGCCGGTCGAGCGAGGTGTCCGACACCACGTTGGAGATGATCGGAATCCGTTTCATCTGCGAGGCGAGCTCGCTCGCGACATTGTCGACCAGCTTGGGGTCGGAGCCGGTCAGCACCAGCTTGATCGGGCGCAGGCCGTTCTCGTCCGTGAACCAGAAGCGGATGTCGGGAATGGTCTCGAGATCCTTGGTGATCTCGAGCTCGAGCTCCTTCTGGGTGATCTTGCGCTCGGTCTTCGGCGTGTAGTTGACGATCATGCCGGCGCGGCGGACCTCCATCGCGCCCTGCAGCCGGCCGCCGTCGACGAACACGCTGCGCACCTCGGGCCGCTTGCGCAGCCGTGCGACGATGTCCTCGGTGACCTTCTCGGTGTAGGCGAGCTGCGCGCCGGGCGGCAGCTCGATCGCGAGCAGCGAGCGCGCGGCGTCCTGCGCCGGCAGGAAACCCTTCGACAGCAGCGTGGTGCTCCAGATCGAGCCCGCGAAGATCGCGACGCCGAGCAGGATCGTGACGTAGTAGTACTTCACCGACCAGGTCACGATGCGCTGATACGCCCGCAGGATGATGCCCGGCGGCGGATCGTCGTGGTCGTGATGCTTGAGGAAATAGGCCGCCAGCATCGGCGTGACGAAACGCGCCGCCAGCAGCGAGAAGAACACCTGCACCGAGACGGTGATGCCGAACTGCTTGAAGAACTGTCCGGCGATACCGGACATGAAGCTGGCGGGCGCGAAGATCGCGATGATGGTGAGGCTGATCGCGATGACCGCGAGGCCGATCTCGTCGGCGGCGTCGAGCGCGGCGCGATAGGGCGACTTGCCCATGCGCATGTGGCGCACGATGTTCTCGATCTCGACGATGGCGTCGTCGACGAGAATGCCGGTCGACAGCGTGATTGCCAGGAACGACACCATGTTGAGCGAGAAGCCGAGGATGTCCATCGCCCAGAACGCCGGGAAGATCGACAGCGGCAGCGAGATCGCCGCGATGATCGTCGCCCGGAGGTCGCGCAGGAACAGCAGCACGATGATGACGGCGAGGATCGCGCCTTCGAACAAGGTCGAGATCGCCGCCTCGTAGTTGCCCTTGGTGAAATCGACCGAGGTGTCGATCAGCCTGAGGTCCACATCGGGATGGGCGGCCTTGACCTGGTCGATGCGCTTCTGCACGGCCTCGGCGACGACCACGTCGCTGGCGCCCTTGGCGCGCTTGATGCCCAGCGCCACCACCGGCTCGCCGTTGAAGCGCGCGAAGGTGCGGCGGTCGGCAATGGTGTCGGTGACCGTGCCGAGATCGGCGAGCCGGACCTCGCCGCCGCCGAACAGCGGGATCATGGTGTTCGACAGCTCGTTCAGCGTCTTGGCGCCGGCCAGCGTGCGGATCGCCTGGTCGTTCTTGCCGATCTCGGCGCGGCCGCCGGCGACGTCGACATTGGTGCCGCGCAGGCTCTGGCTGACATTGACCGCGGTGAGGCCCATCGCCTGCAGGCGGTCGGGATCGAGCGATACCAGGATCTCGCGCTCGACACCGCCGATGCGCTCGACCTGGCTGACGCCGCGCACGCCCTGCAGCTCGCGCTTGACCACGTCGTCGACGAAGAACGACAGCTGCTCCGGCGTCTTGCCCGGCGAGATCGCTGCGTAGGTGACGATCGGCAGGCCGATCTTGTCGACGCGCGAGATCAGCGGCTCGGTGACGTTCTGCGGCAGGTCGGAGCGCACCCGCGTCACGGCGTCCTTGACGTCGTTGATGGCGCGGTCGGTGTTGGTCTCCAGCGCGAAGGTGATGGTCGTGACGGAGAGGCCGTCGGTGATCAGCGACTGGATGTGGCGGGCGCCCTCGACGCCGGAGACGCCGTCCTCGATGATCTTGGTGACCTGGGATTCGAGCTCCGACGGCGCCGCGCCGAACTGCGCCACCGCGACCGAGATCACCGGAATGTCGGCGTTCGGCAGCCGCGTCACCGCGAGCTTGTTGAAGCTCATCGAGCCGAGCACCAGCAGGATGATCGAGAAGAGGATGGACGGCAGCGGGTTCCGGATCGACCATGCCGAGATATTCAGTGCCATCAGCGTACCCGCGTGCGATCGATGTCTTCGGCGAACATGGTCTTGATCTGGTCCCCGTCATGCAGCGAGCTGCCGGCGTCGGCGACGACGATCTCGCCCTCGGCCAGACCTTCAAGAATTTCAGTCGATGTATCGGACACCAGGCCGACCCGGACCCGGCGCGTTTCGATCGTATCGCCCTTCACCACCTGGATGGTGAGATGGTCGATCGCCGTGTTGGGAATCGCGACACCGCAGCTCCGCCGCGCGTCGATGTTGGCGCGCGCGAACATGCCGGGCTTGAGCGAGGGCGTCCCGGTCAGCGCGATGCGGACATGGCCGAGCTGGGTGGTGCGGTCGACCTGCGGCGCCACCACGCGCAGGCGGCCGATGATGTCGGGGAGATTGTCGCGGGTGACGCGCACCGGCGCGCCGGCGCTGAGCTTCAGAAGATGGATGCTCGGAACCTCGGCATCGAGCTCGAGCTCGTTGTTGACGGCGATGCGGAACATCGGCCCGGCCTGCGGCGACGCCGGCGCCCCGGCG
>NZ_CAFJ01000109.1 GCF_000239795.1 Bradyrhizobium sp. STM 3809
CCGGCTACGCCGCGTTGTTCGAACGCGCCATCCCGGGAGCCGCGATCGAGGTGCTGAGCTGGTCGGTGCTGGCGACCACCGACGCCCGCCAGCCCGCGACCGTCACCGAGGTCACGCGCAAGGCCGCCGGCCAAGCCGCCGGCCACCGCAAATTCTTCGACGGCCGCGCCGGACGCTTCGTGGAGATCCCGCTGTACCGCCGCGAGCAGATGGCGCCGGGCGCGGTTATCGCAGGTCCCGCCGTGATCGCCGAGGACGAGACCTCGACCTTCATCTCCAACAGCTTTGACGCGCATATCGACGGTGCCGGCAGCATCGTCATGGAACGGAAGGCGGCGTGACCATGAGCGCATCCCAAACCAGCCTGATCGATCTGCAGATCATGTGGCACCGGCTGATCGCCGTGGTCGAGGAGCAGGCGCAGGTGCTGCTGCGCACCGCCTTCAGCCCGATCGTGCGCGAATGCGGCGATCTCTCCGCCGGCGTGTTCGACCTCAAGGGCCGCATGCTGGCACAGGCCGTCACCGGCACGCCGGGCCACGTCAACTCGATGGCGGAGTCGGTGAAGCACTTCCTGGCGCATTTCCCAATTGAAACGATGAAGCCCGGCGACGCCTACATCACCAACGATCCCTGGATGGGCACCGGCCATCTCAACGATTTCGTCGTCACCACGCCCTGCTTCAAGGACGGCCAGCCGGTCGCCTTGTTCTCCTGCACCAGCCATCTGATGGACATCGGCGGCATCGGCTTCGGCCCCGATGGCACCGACGTGTTCATGGAGGGGCTGTACATCCCGATGCTGAAGCTGATCGACCAGGGCGTCGTCAACGAGACCCTGATGGCTGTCATCCGCGCCAACACCCGGCTGCCGGTCGACACCGAGGGCGACACCTACTCGCTCGCCGCCTGCAACGATGTCGGCTGCCAGCGCCTGGTCGAGATGATGACCGAGTTCGGCATCTCATCGCTCGACGAGCTCGGCAACTATGTCTGCGACCGCTCGCGCGAGGCCGTGCTGGCCGAGATCGCCAAGCTGCCCAAGGGCACCTGGCGCAACGAGATGGTGGTCGACGGCTATGACGCGCCAGTGACCCTGAAGGCGGCGCTGACGATCTCGGACGACGGCATCCACGTCGATTTCGACGGCACGTCGAAGGCCTCGAAGTTCGGCATCAACGTGCCGCTCTCCTACACGACAGCCTACACCGTGTTCGGCCTCGGCTGCGTGGTGGCCTCGGCGATCCCCAACAATGCCGGCTCGCTGTCGCCGCTGACGGTCTCGGCGCCCTCGGGCGCGATCCTGAACGCACCGAAGCCCGCGCCGGTGGCCTCGCGCCACGTCATCGGCCAGATGCTGCCCGACGTCGTGTTCGGCTGCCTGCGCCAGATCATCCCGGAGCGCGTGCCAGCCGAAGGCACCTCCTGCCTGTGGAATCTCAACGTCCGCGGCCAGACCCGCTCCGGCGCCGGCGGCAATTACGGGTTCTCGATGGCGGTGACCTCGAACGGCGGCACCGGCGCGCGCTTCGACAAGGACGGGCTGTCGGCGACGGCCTACCCGAGCGGCGTGCGCGGCACGCCGGTCGAAATTGCCGAAACACAGACGCCGCTGATCTTCTGGCGCAAGGAGCTGCGCCCGGACTCCGGCGGAGCCGGCCGCACGCGCGGCGGCCTCGGCCAGATCATCGAGGTCGGCAGCGGCGTCGACGCCCCGTTCGACATCCTCGCCGCCTTCGACCGTATCGACCACCCGCCCCGCGGCCGGGACGGCGGCCACAATGGCGAGGCCGGCTATGTCGGGCTCGCCTCGGGCAAGAAGCTGCGCGGCAAGGGTTTTCAGACCGTGCCGCCGGACGACCGCCTGGTGGTGCTGACGCCAGGTGGCGCGGGCATCGGCGATCCGCTCGAGCGCGCAGCGGCGCTGGTGAAGAGCGATGTCGAGAGCGGGCTGGTGTCGAGGGACAACGCGGCGAAGGTCTATGGGCATGGACTGTGAGCAACTCGTACGCGCCGAACGCCAAACGCTTCGCAAGCCCAGGAGTCCGTTCGTGAGATCATCTCTCCCAGTCCTCGTGGGAGGAAGGCGCGCAACTGTTACTCCTCACCCTGAGGAGCTCGCCGAAGGCGAGCGTCTCGAAGGGCGAGGCCCGGACTTGGGCCTCATGGTTCGAGACGCGTCGCAAGGGCGACGCTCCTCACCATGAGGGTCAAGAGCCGAGATCGGCACTGCAAACCTGACCATGAACACACCGAAAGGCATGTTGATGGACAGGGTCCACATTCGAGACCGGCGCCGCACGTGAGAGGCGGCCGCGACTCTGCCTACCTCACTGCATCCTTTAAACTCGATAGCTCAGCAACGAAGCGGAGAGCCTCATGATCACACGACGCACATTCACCGCGGGCGCGGCCACCCTGCTCGCTGCGACACAGGTCTTGACACGCGCACGCGCCGCCACCACCAACTGGGACATGTCCACCGTCTGGCCCGACGGCAACTTCCATACCCAGAACGCGATGGCCTTCGCCGAGGAGGTGAAGAAGCAGACCAATGGCGCGGTCAGCATCACCGTGAAGGCCGGCGGCCAGCTCGGCTTCAAGGGGCCTGAGCATCTGCGCGCCGTGCGCGACGGCCTGGTGCCGCTGGCGGACGTGCTCAACATCCAGCAGGTCGGCGACGAGCCGTTCATGGGCGTCGAGAGCATCCCGTTCCTGGCCGGCTCGATGGACGAACTCAAGGTGCTGCACAAATATGTGCGGCCGGAATACGAGAAGATCGCAGCGCGCAACAACCAGAAGATCCTCTACATCGTGCCGTGGCCGACGCAGTACCTGCATCTCAAGGTCAAGACATCAGAGGTCGCGGGACTGAAGAACATCAAGATCCGCGTGCCCGACAAGAACGCGGTCGACATGCTCAACGCGATCGGCATGGCCGCTGTCATGATCCCCTGGGGCGAGACGATTCCGGCGCTGGCGTCCGGCGCGGTCGCCGGCGTCTCGACCTCCTCGGTGTCGGGGGTCGACGGCAAGTTCTGGGAATTCCTGAAATACGTCTACCCGACCAACCATGTGTGGTCGTCGCAGATGCTGAACGTGAACCTGGATTCCTGGAAGGCGCTGACACCCGAGCAGCAGAAGACCGTCAGCGACATCGCCGCCAAGATGGAGCCGGCCTTCTGGGCCAACTCGCTCAAGGCCGACGTCGACAGCCTCAACCGGCTGAAGGAAGGCGGCATGGAGGTGGTGCCGGTCTCGGACGCGATGATGGCCGAGATCCGGGCCAAGACGGCGCCGCAGATGGACGCGTTCCTGAAGCGCGTGCCGGCCGCGGACGCGCCGGTGAAGGCCTATCTCGCCGAGATGAAGCGTGGCTGAGATCGCGCAGGCCCCCTCGCCGGGCGAACGGGCGAGCCTCAACGCAGCGGCGCCGGCGCCGCTGCGCATCCTGCTCGATGTCATCGACCGGCTCGGCCGGCTCGACGGCTGGATCGGCGGCGGCTGCCTGCTGACCTTGACAGGCTTGATGCTGGCGGAGGTCACGACGCGGGCGCTGTCGAACGTGCTGCCGTTCTTCCCGCCGACGATCTCGATCGCCTGGGAGTACTCGTCCTATCTGATGGCGGCCTCGTTCACGTTCGGCGCCGCCATGACGTTGCGGGTCGGCGGCCACATCCGCGTGGTGCTGCTGCTGAAGAACGTGCCTCCGCCGCTGCAGCGCGCGCTCGAGGTGCTGGCGGCCACCGCCGGCTTCGCCTTCATGGCCTTCCTGACGTCGGCAATGACGAAGTTCGCCTTCGGCTCCTTCATCCGCGGCCAGGTCTCGACCTCCAGCGATACACCACTGTGGTTTCCGCAGGCCGTCGTCACCTTCGGCATGCTGCTGCTGACCCTGCAATTCCTCGCCCGCGCCATCCAGGCCGCGCTGGGACTGCCGCTGGAAGACCACCGCATGAAGGCCTCGCCAGTCGAATGAGGGGGCGATTGCACATGCTGGCAGTTAGTTACTCCGTCATGCCCGGGCTTGTCCCGGGCATCCACGTCGTTCTCCGCGTGCCGAACGACATGGATGGCCGGGACAAGCCCGGCCATGACGACGTAGAGACAGACGAACGCAAAACTTCGAACGCAGTCGCCCTCCTCACCGCGGACTCCCCCAGCCCATGACCATCGAAGTCATCGCCCTGTTCGTCATCCTGTTCGCGCTGCTCGCCGGCGGTCTGTGGATCGGGCTCACGCTCGCCTTCACCGCGACGCTGCTGCTGGCGATGTTCCGCTCGATCCCGCTCGACAAGCTGCTTCCGCAATATGCCTGGAACATCCTGACCACCCAGGAACTGCTGGCGCTGCCGCTGTTCATCCTGATGGGCGAGCTGTTGTTCCGCACCCGCCTGTCGCGGTCGCTGTTCCAGGGCCTCGCACCCTGGGCGGGCCTGCTGCCCGGCCGGCTGCTGCACGTCAACGTCATCGGCTGCACCATCTTCGCGGCGATCTCCGGCTCATCCGCAGCCACGACACAGGTCATCGGCCGGATGTCGCTCAACGAACTGCTGCGCCGCGGCTATTCGCGCGACATCGCGATCGGCTCGCTGGCCGGCGCCGGCACGCTCGGTTTCTTGATCCCGCCGTCCAACATCATGATCATCTATGGCGTGCTCGGCGACGTCTCGATCCTGAAGCTGTTCACCGCCGGCGTGCTCCCCGGTCTCCTGCTCGCCGGCACCTTCATGGGCTGGGTCATGCTGCACACCACGCTGAAGCCCGCGATGGTGCCGAAGGCGGAGGCGCAGCTGTCGCAGGTGCCATGGGCCGAGCGCTTTGCGGCACTGAAGGACCTGGCGCCCGCGCTGTTCCTGATCGCCTGCGTGCTCGGCTCGATGTATGGCGGCCTCGCCACGCCGTCGGAGGCCGCCGCGGTCGGCGTGCTCGGCGCGGCGCTGGTGGCCTATTTTCAAGGGGCCATGTCGCAGCAGGTCGTGCGCGACGTGATGATCGGCTCGGTCATCACCTGCTCGATGATCGCGCTGATCGTGCTCGGCGCCTCGATCCTCGGCAATGCCGCGGCCTTTCTCGGCATTCCCCAGGCGGTGGCCGCCTTCGTGAAAAGCCTCGGCCTGTCGCCCTTCATGCTGATATCAGTGCTGATCGTGTTCTATCTGGTCCTCGGCTGCTTCCTCGACGGCTTCTCGATGATCGTGATGACCCTGCCGATCGTGCTGCCGATCGTGAAGGGCGCCGGCTTCGACGAGGTCTGGTTCGGCATCTTCCTGGTGCTCGCCGTCGAGATGGCCCAGATCACGCCGCCGGTCGGCTTCAACCTGTTCGTGATCCAGGGCCTGACGGAGGACGGCCTCGGCACTATCGCCCGCGTGACCCTCCCCTATCTCGTCATCATGGTCGCCTTCGTGCTGCTGCTCACGCTGTTCCCGGGCATCGTGACGATCCTGCCAAGGCTGCTCTACGGGTGATCCATGTGACGTTAGCGACCTCTTTCCCCAACGTCATTCCGGGGCATTCGCGCGCAAGACGGCGAAGCCGTCTTGAAGCAGCGCGAATGAGCCCGGAATCCATAACCACCGACGGTCATGGCGGAGCGAGATGCGAATGGCGCCGATCTTCGAACCAACGACCGATCGTGGCTATGGATTCCGGGCTCGCGCTGCGCGCGCCCGGGAATGACGAGAGAGCGACGGGCCGGATGGGCGTCAGCGCCATCCGGCCGGTCCGATCAGGCCGCGCGCATGCCGTCGAGGAACTTCTGCACCTCGGCCTTGAGCCGCAGGCTCTCGCTGGACAGCGCCTGGGCGGATGTGAACATCCGGTTGGAGCTTTCGCCGGTCTCGCCCGCGCCGCGCGCCGCGCTGCGGATGTTGTTGACGACCTCGGCGGTGCCGTTCGCCGCCGAGCGGACGCTCTGGGTGATGTTCTGGGTGGCGGCGCGCTGCTGCTCGACCGCAGCCGAGATCGACGCGGCGATCTCGTTGATGCGCTCGATGGTGGAGCCGATCGCCTTGATGGCGTCGACCGATTCCTGCGTCACCGTCTGCATGTTGGCGATCTGGCTGGAGATCTCCTCCGTGGCCTTGGCGGTCTGCCCGGCGAGCGTCTTGACCTCCTGGGCGACGACCGCGAAGCCGCGGCCGGCATCGCCGGCGCGGGCCGCCTCGATGGTGGCGTTGAGCGCCAGCAGATTGGTCTGCTCGGCAATCGAGGTGATCAGCTTGACGACGTCGCCGATGCGGTTGCCGGCATCCGACAGCTCCTTGATGCGCTGGTCGGTCGCGGTGGCCTGGTTGACCGCCTCGGCGGCGATGGCGTTGGATTCCTGGACGCGACGGATGATCTCGGCGATCGAGCCGGACAGTTCGTCGGAGGCGACCGCCGCGGTCCGCACGTGCTCGGAAGCCGCCTCGGACGCGCCGGCCGACTGGCCCGAGAGATCGGCCGTCGTGCGCGCGGCCTGCGTCAGCTGGCGTGCCTCGCGCTCGAACTCGCTCGACGAGGTCAGCACGTTCTCGATGATGCCGCCGATGCTGGCCTGGAACTTGTCGACGAAGCGCTGCAGCTCGGCCTTGCGCTGCTCGACCGCGGCCGTGGCAGACGCGGCCTGCTCCTCGCGCATCCGGCGCCGCTCGCCGGCGGCGCTGCGGAACACGACCAGGCTGCGCGCGATCTCGCCGATCTCGTCGCCGCGCTCGTCGGACGCGATCTCGACGTTCTCGCGGCCCTCGGCGATCGCCGTCAGCGCCTCCGTGACCGCGCTCAGCGGCTTGGTGACGCGGCTCACGGCGAGCATGGTCAATCCGAGCACGAGCAGCGCCGCGACCGCCGCGGCCACGATCATCGTCTGCATCGCCTGCGACAGCATCGCGTCGAGCTCGGCCATGGGCACGCCGACATAGAGGATGCCGATCACCTTGCCCGCGGGATTCGTGACAGGGAAATAGGCCGTCATGAACGGCTTGCCGAACAGCGTCGCCGGACCCTTGTAGGCCTCGCCCCGGCGCAGCAGCGGCTGCGCCGGATGGTCGGCAGCGAGCTGCGTGCCCACGGCGCGATCGCCGTTCTCCTTCTTGACGTTGGTCGAGCGACGGACGAACTGGCCGCCGTCGTCGACGACGAACAAGGTCGCGCTGCCGCCGACATAGGACACCGCGCGGTCGACGATCGCATGATCCTTGATCTCGGGAATGGCCGGGATCTCGATGCGCGTGACGACGCCGTTCTGCACGCTGACCTTGGCGTCCTTGAACGTCTCGCTGAACGTCAGCGCAAAGGTGCGCAGATTGCTCTCGATGTCGCGCTTGCCGCGCTCGGCGAAGTCGTTGGTGAGCGACCAGTAAGCGGCACCGACGACAAGGGCCGTGTTCAGCGCGATCACGGCGACGGCGCCGATCAGCGCCTTGGTGCCGAGCTTCAATTTGACAGACACGTCAGAAACCTTCCTGGGGAACTGCAACTGAATGTCAAAGTGACCGTATTTGGTTTCCATCCAATTATTTTCCGGCCGGAAGAATACGTCCCCCGCCGAAAAACCAGCAGCAAGATACCTTCCTATGTCTCCAGCCCCTACCATCGTATGGTTTCGCGAGAGCCTGCGGCTATCTGACCATCCTGCGTTGTACGCCGCGGCGAAATCCGGCGGTCCCGTCGTGTGCAGTTACATTTACGATCAGGAGAGCAGCGGCCTCCGTCATCTCGGAGCCGCGACGCGCTGGTGGCTGGCGCAATCGTTGCGTGCACTGCAGGCCGATCTCAAGACACTCGGGGCCGATCTCATCATCCGCCGGGGGCGGGCCGCGCAGGTGCTCGTCGAGCTGGCGCGGGAGACACGGGCCAGCGCGGTGTACTGGAACGATGTCGCCCAGGCCGGACCGCGGCGGGTGGCCTCGAGCGTGGAGGCAGGCCTCGGCGAGATCGGCGTCGCGTCGCGCGTGTTTCCTGACGACCTTCTGGTCGATCCGGCGACCATGAGCGGCAAGGACGGGCGCGGTCCCCGCGTGTTCACCCCATTCTGGAAGCGCGTGCTGGCGCTCGGCGATCCGCCAAAGCCGCTGCCGACGCCGGGCAGGCTGGCCGCGGTGCCGAACGTCGTCAGCCTCACTGTCGATGAGCTGATGCTGGAGCCGACCAGGCCCGATTGGGCGGGCGGTCTGCGCGCGACGTGGCAGGCCGGCGAGCGGGCGGCGCAGCAGCGCCTCGGCAGCTTCCTGGAGAGCGCCGTCGGCAGCTACGCCGGCGATCGCGACCGGCCCGACATCGACGCCACCTCGCGGCTGTCGCCGCACTTACGGTTTGGCGAAATCAGCCCGCGGCAGATCTGGTATGCCGCCCGCTTCGCCGCCGAGGAGCGCCCCGCTTTGGCCAAGGGGATCGACAAGTTCCTGAGCGAGATCGGCTGGCGCGAGTTCAGCCGGCACCTGCTCTACAACAATCCGGACCTCGCAACCCGCAATCTGCAGCCCTCCTTCGACGCATTCCCGTGGACGCAGGACGATGCGGCGCTCGCCGCCTGGCAGCGCGGGCGCACCGGATATCCGATCGTCGACGCCGGGATGCGCGAGCTGTGGCACACCGGCAGCATGCACAACCGCGTCCGCATGGTGGCCGCCTCGCTGCTGGTGAAGCATCTCCTGCTCGACTGGCGGCAGGGCGAGCAGTGGTTCTGGGACACGCTGGTGGACGCCGACGCCGGCAGCAACCCGGCCAGCTGGCAGTGGGTCGCCGGCTCCGGCGCGGACGCCGCGCCCTATTTCCGCGTCTTCAACCCCGTGCTGCAGGGCGAGAAGTTCGACGCCAATGGCAGCTACGTGCGGCGCTGGGTTCCCGAGCTGGCGCGCCTGCCCGCCGGGCTGATCCATCAACCCTGGGCGGCCAAGCCGCTCGAGCTCGCCGAGGCGGGCGTCACGCTGGGCCGCTCCTATCCCGCGCCGATCGTCGAGCACAAGCACGGGCGGGAGCGCGCGCTGGCGGCCTATGCGAGCTTGCGCACAAGTGATTAGTTGCGCTTGCTTTGACAGCAGACAGAATCCAGCTATCGTCGCCGGGTTTCCAACACATCGGGGGACCGATATGGACGACACCACGCTGACCGACCCGACCGTCGCCGCACCGAGCACGCCGCCCGAGGCTGCGGCCGATCCGACCACTGCCGCAGCGCCGAAGGCGAAGCGGGCTGCCAAGAAGACTGCGAAGAAGGCCGCACCCAAGCGCGCCGCCGCCAAGGCCAAGAAGGTCGCGACCAAGACATCGGCCAAGAAGACTGCGAAGAAGACTGCAAAGAAGACCGTGAAGAAGGCGGCGAAGAAGACCGCAAAGAAGGCCACCAAGAAAGCGGCCAAGAAGACGAAGAAGGCCAAGCGCTGACCGCTTGGTCGGGACCCGAGGTCGGGTGATCGCCCGTCTTGCTGGTCCCGGCGAAACAATCCAGTGCCCGGTAGTGGGGGACGATCTGGCGCTGGATTGTTTCGTATGCGGCTTCGGCCAATGGCCTGCGTCGGCGTGATCGTCTTCGGTCCGGCCGTCGTGGTCTCGTCCTCTGCGGCTGGTTCACCAGGAATCGGGACAGGGGTCGACGATCTTCCAGAGCTCGACGCCGTTCGTGATCCGCTTCATCTCGGTGGTCAGGCCGCCGTTGCGGCGTATCCAGGATTTCACCGTTTCGGGATAGAAGGACATCAGTTCGGACGTCCCCTCCATGCTGGTGACCTTGATGCCGAACGTGAACGCCTTGTCGTAATACGCCTGGTGGAACCCGATGCTCGCTTTCGGCGTGACGCAGATCTTGTTGAGCGGCACGATGCCGAACACCAGCGTGCAGGCCGAGTTGCAGATGCCGTCGATGATCACGCGCTGACGCGTGTCGCGGATCTGCCGGTACTTGGCCTTGTACTCTTCGAGATACCCGCCATGATCGCGCGTGATGTGCAAATCCGCATGCGCCGGGGTCGCGGCGATCAGCGAAAGCACGGCGCATAGGGTCAGGCGGTTCATGGATCGGACAGAAAACCCGGTCTCAGCTCGGCGCGTCGCGGCAAGGGCCCGA
>NZ_CAFJ01000108.1 GCF_000239795.1 Bradyrhizobium sp. STM 3809
TGCTTGCAGGGACGACCAAACCGCAGACCTCGGGCGCAATGCGCCGCGAGAAGGCGATCTCATGCCGGCCGCTGTTTGAACCGTAAATTCCTCCGCACCCGCCGCTATCGTCCCGGACAAGCCGTGACGCGCAGAGCGCGGCGGGGCGCCGATCCGGGATCCATAATCCGCGACAGATATGAAGGGCACAAAAGCCGATGAACAGCCTGCCTCAATCCGCTCCCTGGGGGTATGGGTCCCGGCTCAAGGCCGGGACGACGGCGGAGTGTGTCGATGCAAGCCACGACGACAAGACAATGGCGGCGTGCGAAGCTGCCGTAGGGTGGGCAAAGGCGCTGCCGTGCTGCGTCTCAAATCTGAGCTGATGATGGCGCCGTGCCCACCATGCTTCCGCGGATGCCGAGCGAGACGGTGGGCACGGCGCGAGAGACATCGTCGCGCAACGGTGACGGCGTGCCGCGCCTTTGCCCACCCTACGGCGCCGCCGTCAATCCACCACCGGTGGACGGGCCAGCTTGAAATGCCTGAGCATCTCGACCAATGCGCCGAGCCGCTGCTCGCGATAGGCGCTCACGTCCATCCCCGAGTAATCGAGGAACCCCGCGCCCGTGCGCAGGCCGATCCGTCCCTCGGCCATGTTGCGCTCGATCACGTCGGGCGCGCGGTAGCGGTCGCTGCCCAGCGCACCTTCGAGATAGCGGCTGGCGTAGTAGAGAATGTCGCCGCCGCCCCAATCGATGAATTCGAGCAAGCCGAGCACGGCGTAGCGGAAGCCGAAGCCGTAGCGGATCGCCTTGTCGATCTCCTCGGCGCTGGCGACGCCTTCGCCGACCATGCGCGCCGCCTCGTTCATGGCCAGCGCCTGGATGCGCGGCACGATGAAACCCGGCGTCGCCGCGCACACCACCGGTACCTTGCCGATGTCTTCGAGCAGCGCCTTCAGCCTCGCCGTGACCTCGGGGTCGGTGGCCTGGCCCGGCGAGATCTCGACCAGCGGAATCAGATAGGCGGGATTGAGCCAATGCGCATTGAGGAATCGCTCGGGCTTCTCCACCGCGCCGGAGAGGTCGTCGACCAGGATCGTCGACGTCGTCGAGGCGATGATCACGCCGGGGCCGACCGCGCGCGACGCTGCGCCGAGGACCTCGCGCTTGAGATCGACGATCTCCGGCACGCCCTCGAACACCAGCGTGGTCTGCGCCAGCACATCGTTGCTCGCCGCGGCCGGCGCGACGGCGATCCTGCCCATCAGCCGGTCGGCATCGGCGCCTTGCAGCATCCCGAGCCGGGCCAATGTCCCGAACGTCGCGCCGATCTCGCCGAGCGCCTCGCGCTCCAGTTTGGCAAACTCCTCCGCCGTGCGCGGCTTGATGTCGATCATCGTCACGGGATGACCGGCATAGGCGAACGCGACGGCGATGCCGCGGCCCATGCGGCCGGCGCCGAGACAGGCGATGTGACCGCGCGTGCTCATGCGGCGAACCCGCTGCGCAGCAGCGTCTGCAACGCCGTTCGATCGAGACCGCCCAGACCGAGGCTTTCGAGCGTGCGGCCCGTCGCCCGAAAATCCTC
The DNA here is from genome assembly GCF_000239795.1 of Bradyrhizobium sp. STM 3809. GTDB lineage: Bacteria > Pseudomonadota > Alphaproteobacteria > Rhizobiales > Xanthobacteraceae > Bradyrhizobium. Next base: position 1,573 of record NZ_CAFJ01000108.1, read on the forward strand.
GCCGCAGATCGCGCCGCCGATCGCCAGGAACGCACGGGCGAGCGGCACGGCCGTGCCGGTCAGCTCGGCGGCCGAGATCAGGAACGACAGGCCGAGCCGGAGATCCTCGCGCATGTAGCGATGCTCCGTCAGCACCAGCCGCTCCCGCCAATCACCGGAGTCCGTCAGCCTGTCATGCGAGCCGCGGCCGTACATCCAGATCTCGCCCTCTTTGGCGTAGTGATGCGCCAGCGGAAAATGCGGCGCGCCGTAGCCGAGCGCCTCGCGCACCGCGATCCGCTCCGCATCCAGCGCATCGGTGACGCGCCGGATCGACGGCTGCGTGCCTTCCTTGTGGATGTCCCAGCGCTCGAAATGCTCGATGGGCCCCGCGTTCATCACGATCAGCGGCGGATGGATGATGCAGCCGGCATTCATCAGCGCGCCCGACAGCGCATCGCCGCACGGTTCGATCACGCCGGGGAAGGCGCGGCTGATCACAGCGAGCGCATGCTCGGCCGTGTTCAGCGGGAAGACGCCGACCGGCAGCCGCTTGGCGCGAATGGTGATCGCGACCTCGAACGGCCCATGCTTGCGCGTCAGCCACGGCAGGGTGCCGGTCTCGGCGTAGCTGACCTTGGCTGTGTTGCCGGCGTCGCGCGCCGCAGCCGCGAAGATCATCGTGCCGAACGTCGCCGGGGGAAGGAAGACGACCTGGCCGTCGGCAAGATGCGGCGCGAGCTGTGTCGCGATGTCGGCTTGCGCGAAGGCCGGCGCCGGACAGAGGATCAGCTCGGCACCCCGGACGGCTTCGCCGATGTCGGTCGTCACCAGCGCGAGCTTGGCCTCATGCCGGCCGTTGACGTCCTTGACGATGATGGTCGATCCGGCGGCCTTGTGCTGTGCCACGCGTTCCGCGTCACGCCGCCAGAGCCGGACCTCGTGCCCTGCCAGAGAGAAATCACCCGCGGCCGCGAACGAGCCGTTACCGCCGCCGAGCACTGCTATCTTCAAGAGCGGATCTCCCTATCGGTCATCTGGCATCTGGCGCAGCAGGTGGTGCTGCACCTTGCCGAGCGCAGTGCGCGGCAGGTCGTCGACGAAGATGATGTCGCGCGGCACCTTGAAGCGCGCGAGCTGCGCCTGCAGATGCGCACGCAACGTCTCGGCGTCCAGCGCACAGTCCTTGCGCTTGACGACGAACGCCACCGGCACCTCGTCCCAGCGTGGATCCGGCCGGCCGATCACGCCGCAGTCGACGACGTCGGGATGCTCGTTCAGGACGCGCTCGATCTCGGCGGGATAGACGTTCTCGCCGCCCGAGATGATCATGTTGTTTTTCCGCTCGAGCACGAAGAAGTGCCCATCCCCATCGCGCTGCGCGATGTCCCCGGTGCGGTACCAGCCGTCGTGGATCGCCTGCTGGGTGGCTTTGGCGTTGCCCCAATATTCGAAGAACACGTTCGGCCCGCGCACCGCGATCTCGCCCGCCTTGCCGGCGGGCAATTCGTCACCGTCGCGATCGATGATCTTGGCTTCGCAGCACAGCCCCGGCAGGCCCGTGGAGCCGGCACGCGAGAGGTCGCCGCCGAGCCGCGTATAGACCGCGATCGGGCAGGTCTCGGTCGAGCCGTAGACCTGCAGCACCGGCACGCCGCGCGCCGTGATGCGATCGATCAGCGCCGGCGGCACGATGCTCGAACCGGTCGAGACCGCCTTGAGCGAGGACAGGTCCGCAGCCGCCCAGCCCGGATGCTCGGTGACGGCCTGGATCGTCGCCGGCACCAGCACGGTCAAGGTCGGCCGCTCGTTCACGATTGCCGTGAGTGTCGTGTCCGGCGCGAAGCGCGCATGCAGCGTGACCGTGGCGCCATGATGCAGCGCCGGCGTGGTCTGGATGTTGAGGCCGCCGACATGGAACAGCGGCAGCACCGTCAGGACGTGATCATCGGAGGTGAGACCATGCATGTGCTGGCTCATCACCCCGTTCCACAGCAGCGCCTCCTGGCGCAGCACCGCACCCTTCGGCCGGCCGGTGGTGCCCGAGGTGTAGACGATCAGCAGCGGGCAGGAGAGATCGATGTGCGGATTGCGATCGTCGCCGCGGCCACGCGCCAGCAGATCGTCGATCGCAAGACCGTTCGCCGGCGCAAAGTCGATGCCGACCGCCACCGTCTCCGGATGCTGCTCGGCCAGTGCCGGCAGCACCGGCGCGAAGGCCTGCTCCAGCAGCAGCACCTTGGCGGCGGCGTCCGACAGGATGAAGACCTGCTCGGCCACCGCAAGCCGCCAGTTCAGCGGCACCAGGATCGCGCCGAGCCGCGCGCAGGCATAGAGCAGGACCAGATAGTCCGGCCGGTTCAGGCTGAGGATCGCGACGCGATCACCGCGACCGACGCCGAACTCGGACTTCAACGCCCGCGCCATCGACGCGATGCGCGCGCTGAACGCGGCATAGCTCAGCGTCGCGCCCTCGAAGCGGATCGCCGGCTTGTCCGGCGTAAACGCGGCGTTGCGCTCGATCAGGCTGCAGAGGTCCACGCGCTATTCGTCCGTCTCGCCGGGCTCGTACAGCGCCTCGCGGCCGATGCGGTCGAGGCACAGTTCGGCGGTCCAGGGCAGCATCAGCGAGCCGCAGCGGCTGTCGCGATAGATGCGCTCCAGCGGCAGGGTCTTCAGCATCGACTGGCCGCCGCAGGTGCGGATGGCGAGCGCGGCAAGCTCGTTGGCGCCTTCCATTACCGAGTACTGCGCAGCATAGGCGCGCAGCACCTGCTCCTTGGTCGGATTGGCGCGCGCCTCGGTGACGGCCTGGAACCAGATGCCCTTGATCTGCTCCAGCTTAATCTGCATCTGCGCCACCGCGATCTGCTTTGTGGGGTACATCCGCCGCTTGACCGGCGGCATGCCCGGCACCTCGCCGCGCAGATATTTGAGGGTGAAGTCGTAGGCGGCCTGCGCCAGGCCCATATAGGTCGGCGACAAGGTCATGAACATGTGCGGCCAGCGCAGCGCCGCCTGGAAGTAGACGCCGCGCGGCATCAGCGCGGCGTCCTCCTCGACGAACACGTCCTTGAAGATCAGCGTGCGCGAGACGGTGCCGCGCATGCCCAGGGGATCCCAGTCGCCGACCACCGAGACGCCCTCGCTCTTCGCAGGGATTGCGAGATAGAGCGTATTGCGCCGCGAGGCCTTCTCGCCCTCGCTGATCTCGGTGCACAGCACGCCGTAGTAATCGGCGTGCCCGGACAGCGAGGCAAAGATCTTCTTGCCGCTGACCAGCCAGCCGCCCTTGACCGGCTTCGCCTCGGTGCCGAACGCGACGCCGCCCGCAGCGGCCGCGCCGCCCTCGGAGAACGGCTGCGAATAGATCGCGCCGTCCTCGACGATACGCTTGTAGTGGATCGCGCGACGCCGCTGGTGCCCGGCGCGGACGTCGTCCTCCATGTCGAGATCGTCGGCGAGCGGTCCCGACCACAGCGTCGAGCAGACATGCATGTTCCAGGTCAGCGCGGTCGCGCCGCAATAGCGGCCGATCTCGGCCGCCGCGAGCGCATAGGTCTGGTAGCCCGCGCCGAGACCACCGAGTGCCTTGGGCACGGAAATGCCGAGCAGGCCGACGCGATGCAGATCCTTGTAGTTATCAGTCGGGAACGTCGCCTCGCGGTCCCAGATGGCGGCGCGACCCGCGAGCACGCTCTGGCCGAGCTGTCGTGCGCGGCTGATGATGTCGGCCTGCTCGGTGGTCAGCCGGTAGGCGCCCGGATCGAACATCGGGGCATCGAGCGCCTCACCGGAGGCCGTTGCCGTCTTCTGGACCTGAATGGTCATCGTGCCTCCGTCGTCGTCGCGTGTGTTGCCAGAAAGGAATCGAGCGCGGCGTTGAAGGCGCCGGGACGTTCGAGATTGACCAGATGACCAGCGCCTTGAAGCTCGACATATTGAGCGCCGGGAATGAAGCCCGCCATCTTTTCCATCATCGGCGCCGGCGCGTTGCGATCCTTCGATCCCGAAAGCACGAGCGTCGGCACCTTGATCTCCTTCAGCGCCTGCCGCCGGTCGAAGCCGAGCAGCGCCAGCATGCTGCCGCGATAGCTCGCCTCGGGCAC
>NZ_CAFJ01000107.1 GCF_000239795.1 Bradyrhizobium sp. STM 3809
CGGCGCCTCGCCTTCGCCGAAGCGCTTCTTAGCCTCGAGCTCGGCCCGGCGCTTGGCTTCCTCTTCCTGGCGGTGACGCTCTTCCTCGGCCTTGCGGCGCGCCTCGGCAGCCTCGCGCTCGGCGCGTTCGGCGGCCTCGCGCTCAGCGCGGCGGCGGGCTTCTTCCTCGGCCTGGCGGCGTTCCTCGATGTCGCGGACGCGGGCATCCGCCAGGGCGCTGGCGCGTGCCGACCGCTCATCCTCGGTCAAGGTGCGCAGCACGACACCGGAGCCGCTGCGCTGCGGACCGGAGGGGCGCGGGCCAGACGGGCGGTTGCTCGGCGGCGGTGGTGGCGGCGCCTTGGCGACGGTCGGCTCCGGCGCGTGCGGCGCATCGGGCGCCCCGTCGCCGACGCGGCGCTTGGTGCCGCGCTTCTCGACCACCACCTGCTTGCTCCGGCCGTGTGGGAAGCTCTGGCGCACCGTGCCAGTCTCGACGCGCGGCTTCAGCGTCAAGGTCTTGCTCGGGACACCGAGTTTCTTGTCGCCCGGAGTGTTTTGATCGGCCATTCAGTCGTCCTAATCTCGTTACCAGCGTGCGGGTCTGCCGCACCGTCCCATTCGTGCAAATCGTCGCGTAATCGTCGCTATGTCGTCGAAGTCGAAGCAGATTTCGTGGCCGCGGTTCCGGCAATCTTGTCAGCGTCGGCCGACCGGTATCGGACCAGAGTCTGGCTGCGCGACAGGAATGTCCTGCTCGCCGGGCCCGCGAGCACGGCAGCATGTATCACATTTGAGCGCCCAAGTGCCAAATCCAATTCTGCCGAAGTGAGACAGCAGATGATCGGAAATGGCGGGGCTTGTCCTTGGTCCCCGTCATTCGGCCGCACCATGGCGTCGAGCTTGCGGATCCCGTCGGCCGCGCCATCCGCAGCATGGATCAAGGCCGCGAGATTGGACCGCGACTGGCGCTGCGACAGCGCCGCTTCAACCTTGGAAAAACCCGAGACGACCTGACCGGCCTTGGCGGCGATCCCCAGCGCCTCGATCGCGCTGCGGGCCAGCAAAGCTTCCAGATCGCCGGGAAGCGTCGGGTGGACGCGGACGTTGGCCTTGAACCCACGGCTGAAATGGTGACGACGCACCGCTTCCGCAACCGCCGGCTTCGACGCCGTGATCCACAATCCCCGTCCGGGCAGCTTGCGCTTGATGTCGGGCACCACCTCGCCCGACGGGCCGACCACGAAGCGGATCAGCTCGCCGATCGGCCGCACCTCGCGGCTGACCGCGCACATGCGCATGGTCGCGGACTTCTCGGTCCGCGGTCCATTGTCGAGCTCGGGGTCGGCCAAAGCGAGCATGCGGTGGTGCGGCTCCTCATCTCAAGCCAGCAGCGTCATGGCGGGGGTCATCGCGGCGTCCAGCATGGGTCAGGCGGGCTGTCCTTCGGCTTCGTCCTCGGCCTCGCCCTTGGCGAGGTCGGCCTCGGTGATCCAGCCGGCCTTGACGCGGGCCTGCATCACCATGGCTTCGGCATCGTCGCGCGAGACGTCGAGACCGTCGAGAATGCCGGCGAACTTGGTCTGCTCGCCACCCTCCTTGCGCTCGGTCCAGCCGACCAGGTCGTCGGTGGCGCAGCCGGCGAGATCGTCGACGGTCTTGATGTCGTTCTCGCCGAACTTGACCAGCATCTTGGTGGTGACGCCGGGCACGTCCTTCACTGCGTCCTCCACCCCGAGCTCCTTGCGCTTGGCCTCGAGCTCGGCCTCCTGCTGCTCAAGGAATTCGCGGGCGCGGGTCTGCAGCTCGGTCGCGGTCTCCTCGTCGAAGCCCTCGATGCCGGCGAGATCCTTGAGATCGACCAGCGCCAATTCCTCCACTGAGGTGAAGCCCTCGGACGCCAGCAGCTGGCCGACCACCTCGTCGACGTTGAGCGATTCCATGAACACGCGGGTCGAGTTCTCGAAGTCGGCCTGGCGGCGCTCCGATTCCTCCTGCTCGGTCAGGATGTCGATGTCCCAGCCGGTCAGCTGCGAGGCGAGCCGGACGTTCTGGCCGCGGCGGCCGATCGCCAGCGAGAGCTGGTTGTTGGTGTCGGGGACCACGACCTCGATGCGCTCACGGTCCTCGTCGATGACGACCTTGGCGACTTCCGCCGGCGCCAGCGCGTTGACCACGAAGGTCGCGATGTCGGGCGACCACGGGATGATGTCGATCTTCTCGCCCTGCAGCTCGTTCACCACGGCCTGCACGCGCGAGCCGCGCATGCCGACGCAGGCGCCGACCGGGTCGACCGAGGAATCGCGCGACACGACACCGATCTTGGCGCGCGAGCCGGGATCGCGGGCGACCGCCTTGATCTCGACGATGCCGTCATAGATTTCCGGCACTTCCTGCGCGAACAGCTTGGCCATGAACTGCGGATGGGTGCGCGACAGGAAGATCTGCGGGCCGCGGGTCTCGCGGCGGACGTCGAACACATAGGCGCGGACGCGGTCGCCGTTGCGGAACACCTCGCGCGGCAGCATCTCGTCGCGGCGGATGATCGCCTCGCCGCGGCCGAGGTCGAGGATCACGCTGCCGTACTCGACGCGCTTGACGACGCCGTTGACGATGTCGCCGATGCGGTCCTTGAACTCCTGGTACTGCCGGTCGCGCTCGGCCTCGCGCACCTTCTGCACGATGACCTGCTTGGCCGACTGTGCGGCGATGCGGCCATATTCGAGCGGCGGCAGGGTGTCGGCGATGGTGTCGCCGATCTGCGCGCCCGGATTGGCGCGGCGGGCGTCATCGAGCGAGATCTGGTTGGAGGGGTTCTCGACCTTCTCGACCACCAGCATGTGGCGCGACAGCCGGAGCTCGCCCTTGCGCGGATCGATCTCGGCATGGACGTCGGTCTCGCTGCCATAGCGGGCGCGGGCGGCCTTGGCGATCGCGTCTTCCATGGCGGCGATCACGATGCCGCGGTCGATCGACTTCTCGCGCGCGACGGCGTCGGCGATCTGCAGCAGTTCCAACCGGTTGGCGCTGACGGCCATGGCTCAGGTCTCCTCTAATCAGGATCGATCTCGCCTCTGCGCGCGCGGTCGGCGGCGAGGCGATGTTTCTTGGTGTTGGTCGGCAACGGCTTGTTCGCCGGCTTGCCGTCCTTCGATTTGGGTTTTGGCTTGGCCTGCGCGGCCGGCTTGGCGTGCGGCGCGAGCGGCGGGGCAATGCCGAGCTCGCGCTTCTTCTCGCGCTCGGCCGCTTTGCCGCGGCGCATCGACTCGGCGATCAGCTCGTCGGTCAGCACCATCTTGGCGTCGCCGATGTCGGCCATCGGCAGCACGACGTCCGGATCGGCGTCCTTCGCCACGTCGTCGCGGGTGATGCGCACGCCGTCACCCTCGACACCCTTGATGATGCCGCGGAAGCGTTTGCGGTTCTGATGCGCCACCGCCATCTCGATCTTCACGAGATGCCCGACATGGCGCTCGAAATCGGAGCGGCGGACCAGCGGCCGGTCGATGCCCGGCGAGGAGATCTCGAGCCGGTAGGCGCGGTCGATCGGGTCGGCGATGTCCAGCACCGGCGACAGCGCCCGCGACACCGCCTCGCAATCCTCGATCTGCATCGTCCCGTCTGGACGCTCGGCCATGACCTGGACCGTGCAGCCGGATTCGCCGGAGATACGGATCCGCACCAGCCGGTAACCCATTCCCTGCAGCACGGGATCGGCCACCGCCGCGACGCGCGCCGCCACGCCCGGCTCCACGACCAGCCGGGGCTCGGTCAGAAGGTCGGTGTCAGTGGCTGCGAGGGTCGGTTCCGTCATCGAGGCGTCGATCGCGAGTCTTGTTTGTTTCAGCCGTCTTGTTTGACCATCAGGCCGGTTCGATCGCGCTTACCGGACCGATCGCGCCAAGGGCAGGGCGGTCCAGGTAACAAAAAAGAGCGGGTCCGGAAGGGCCCACCCTCACTACGCGATCGTATATGAGATGAAGATTGATGGCGCTCATATAGCCGCTTTGCCGCCTGACGGCAAGGGTCGTCTCGGTCCAAACCGAGCCTGGAACCGGGAATTTGCCGCCGTCCCGCTGTCGGATCGTTCGGCGTCCTCTTTTGGCCTGGATGAGTATCCGTGGGCCGCTGAATAAGCGTTCGTTCACCAAAATCAGCTAAAAAAGAAAAAGTTCATGCCGTTCCCCAAGGGGTGCCTCAGTCGCTCCCGAGCGGCTGGTAGCGTTGCGTGCCGAGTAGACGATCATGACCCCAGCGACCGCGCTGATCCCCGGGCTCGACGGGATCGTCAAACATGGCGATACGGAGCGCTGTGTCGAGGCGACACGCCGCATTGCCGACCTGTTGTTCGAGGACGTGTCGAGGCTTCGCCCGGAGCACATCAATCTGTTCGATGGATTGCTGATCGATCTGCTTCCATTTGCGGACGTATCGACGCGTGTCGATCTGGCCGAGCGCCTGTCGTATCTGGTGAAGGCGCCGCGCGTCGTCGTCGGTCAGCTTGCGCGTGATGACGAGGTCGCGGTGGCGAGCCCGCTGCTGCGGCGTTCGCCGGCGCTCGACGACCGCGTGCTGATCGACATCGCCCAAAGCAAGAGCCAGGGTCATCTGCTCGCCATGGCGGAGCGGCCCGCGCTGTCCATCGAGATGACCGATGTGCTGGTGCGCCGCGGCGATCGCGATGTCGTCAGGCGAACCGCCGCGAATGACGGCGCCGCGTTCTCCGAGCGCGGCTATTCCGAGCTGATCAACCGCGCCGGCTTCGACGGCGTGCTGACGCTCACGGTCGGCAAGCGCGACGATCTGTCGGACGATCACCTGAAGCAGCTCCTGGCCGGCTCGCTCGACGTCATCAGGCGGCGGCTGTTCGACGTGGTCAGGCCCGCCAAGCAGGCCAGGATCCGGCAGGTCCTCGCCGATCTGGCCGACACCACGGGCGGAACCGCCAGCAAGCGCAATTTCGTGCCGGCGCAGCGGACCATTCTCGCGCTCTACGAGGACAGTGCTCTCGACGAAGCCGCGCTGCTCGGCTTCGCGTCCGAGCACAAATATGAAGAGGCGGTCGCCGCGCTCGCTGCCATGACCGGACTGAAGATCGCGACCCTAGACCGCCTGGTGTCCGGTGATCGTCACGATCCGCTGCTGATCCTCGGGCGTACGATCGGCCTGGACTGGCGCACCGTGCAGGCGCTGATCCAGCTCCGCCTCGGGCCGAAGCGCGTGCCGGCGCAGCGTGATCTCGATGCGCTGCGCGTCAACTACGCGCGGCTGCTGTCATCGACGGCCGAGCGTGTCGTTGTGTTCTGGAAGACGCGGCACTGATCATCCTGGCTGCCGCCTCAGCGCCGGCGGAAGATCAAATAGTTGGCGACGCGGCCCTCGCGCGTCGCCTTGCGGCCGTAGCGCGTCATCGTGTAGCCCGGCCACGGCAGGCGCCAATCGTCGGCGCGCTCCGCGGTCCAGACGAAATCGGGCGCGCGCAACATGTGCCACAGCGTCCAGGCGCAGTAGTCGGCGATGTCGCTGACGAAGCGGAATTCGCCGCCCGGCTTCAGCACGCGGGCCATGGCGGCAATGGTGGCGTCCTGCACGAAGCGCCGTTTCCAATGCCGCCGTTTCGGCCAGGGGTCGGGATGGATCAGGTCGATCCGCTGCAGCGACTCCGGCGGCAGCCAGCCCAGCAGCTCGGCGGCATCACCGGCGAGCAGCCGGATGTTGCCGATGTTGTCGGCCTCGATTGCCGAGAGGACCTTGGCCATGCCGTTGACATAGGGCTCGCAGCCGATGAAGCCGGTCGTGGGATAGGCCTTGGCCTCCGCCGCGAGATGCTCGCCGCCGCCGAAGCCGATCTCGAGCCGCAACGCCTCGACCGGCGGATCGTAGAGGGACGGCAGGACCGCGTCGGCCGGAGCCGATAGATCGAGCGCCAGATGCGGCAGCAGGTTCTCGACCAGGTCGGCCTGGTGCGCGCGCAGCTTGTGTCCTTTGCGGCGGCCGAAGAACGAGCCCTGGCCATGCAGGGTCTCGTTGCCGGCGTGATCGTCGTCGATCGGCATCATCGCGGCGCTCACCGCAGGGTCTGATAGAGGCGATGCAGCAGGCGCGCCCGCGGCTCGATCGAGGAGATGTACATCTGCTCGTAATGTGTATGCGCGCCCTTGCCGTCGACGCCGAGGCCGTCGAGCGTTGCGGTGAACGGCGCGGTGAAATTGCCGTCGGAGCCGCCGCCCGTGTAGGTGTCGACGAGATCGAAGCCGAGCTCCTCGGCGAGCGTTCTGGCGTGCTCGAACAGGGCGGCGCCGGCATTGCCCTTGACGTAAGGCGGCCGGTTGACCTCGCCCGTCACCGCGACGGTGACGCCCTCGCTGCGCGACTTCAAGCCGAGGATCTTCGGTACGATCTCGTCGGCATCACCGGGGGTCGGCAGCCGCGCATCGACCTCCGCATAGGCTTCCTCAGCTATCACGTTCGGACGTGTGCCGCCGCGCACCACGCCGACATTCACGGTGATGCCGCGTGCCGGGTCATTCAGTGCCTCGAGTGCGTGGATCACGTTGGCGAGTTCGCGGATCGCACTGCGTCCGTCCTGCGGGCGCGCGCCGGCATGCGCAGGCACGCCGCGGATCGACACGTCGAAGCGTGCGACGCCCTTGCGTCCGGTGACGATCTTGCCGCCGTCGCGCGCGGGCTCGGTGACGAGCACATATTTGGCCTTGCGGCCTTCCTCCTCGATCAGCGCGCGCGACGTCGGGCTGCCGATCTCCTCGTCGGAGACGAACAGATGAGTGATGCCGAGCGGAGGACGCTCACCCGCGGCACAGAGCTGGCGGAAGGCATGATAGGCGAGGTACGCCCCGCCTTTCATGTCGTAGATGCCGGGGCCGTAGGCGATGTCGCCGTCGATCGAAAAGGGCAGGCGCTGGATGAAGCCGATCGGATGCACGGTGTCGAGATGGCTCAGCACCAGAATGCCGGGCTGGTCCTGTCCCCACGACGAGCGGACCACCAGATGGTCGCCGCAGCCGTCGCGGCCGGCGATCCGTTCGATATCGGCGTCGAGCCCGCGATAGCCATCGGCAACCAGCGACGCCAGCTCGTTGACCTTATCGGGCGCCTCGGTCGGGGTCTCGATCTCGACCCATTGGCGGATGCCCTCGAGGATTGTGCGTCTATCGAACGGATTATTGGCGGTGGTCATGGGCTTCGTGAGCAGTTCTCTGTGGTTATCGAATGGTAGGCGGTGGAGGCGGTCGGGCCGGGCGCGGTCGGGCCGTCAGCTGCGCTGCCGCGCGCACAGATGCGCACAAAACGACTTAGAGCGCGACAGCCTTTCCCGAAGGGCAGCCATCGCGCTCTATTGGTCTTGATCAAACTTGTCTATCGGATCATTGGCCTTGCGGAATGTGATCCGTCCGCAAAGCCTGCTCGCTCATGGCCCCCCGTGGGCGCTGACATTCATATGAGAGACGTCATATGAGGCACGGTCGCGATAGGAATGTCAGCGCCAGCGCATCAGCGTGGCAGTTCTAGTTCTCTTCCGGCGCTTCGCGATCAGCGATCTGCTCGACCAGGTCGACGATGCTGCGGCGAAGCTTCGAGTCGTGGATCCGCGTGAACGCGCGGGTCAACGCCAGACCTGNGTGC
>NZ_CAFJ01000106.1 GCF_000239795.1 Bradyrhizobium sp. STM 3809
GATTGGCACCGGCGAGTTCACCAACGACCGACTTGCGATCGACGTCGACGTGATGCTCGTTGCCCCCGACTCATCAGTTCAATTCGGCCATTCGATCGGCGTGAAGCGCAATTGCCGGCGCCGCATCTCGGCCTGAAGCTCCTGGGCGTATTGCTTGGCCCGCTCGCCGAGCAGCCGATAGGGCCCCCCGATCCGGCTGTCCGCGGCCACCTGCTTGCGGACGCTCTCGTAATACGCCATCAAGCTTTCATCAGTTGAATTCACAAATCGCATCCACGCGCCCTCGCAAACCAATCCCCCTCGCTGCCAAGTTTGCACGGCTTTTCGGCCGCGGCAGCGACATAAGTTAACGCGCCATTGCCGCAAAAGGTTCCACTTGCGTTCCGCTGTCCGCGCCGGTTGACGCCGTGCCTGGAGGAACCCTTCCGTCGCTCGATGTTTGGTTCCGTCCAACCCATGCGAGGGCGGCGATGCGCTGCGAGGTTCTGGTCATCGGCGGCGGACCTGCGGGGCTGATGGCCGCGATCTATCTGGCGCGGTTCCGGCGTCGTGTCGTCGTCATCGATGGCGGGGCATCACGAGCGGCGCTGATTCCGCGAAGCCACAATCTGCCGGGGTTCCCGGCTGGCCTTCCAGGCGGAGAACTGCTGGCGCGCATGCGGCGGCAGGTCGAGGAACTCGGCGTGCCCATCGTCCGCGGCACGGTGACGGCGCTCGAAATGGGGAACGGCGACATCATCGCCTCCTACGACGGCGAACCGATCATGGCGCAACGCGTGATGCTGGCCACGGGGATCGTCGACAAACAGACACCGCTCGCCGACTGGACGTCGGCGGTGCGCGATGGCGAACTGCGCTATTGTCCCGTCTGCGACGGCTTCGAGGCCACCGGGCGGAAGATCGCGATCATTGGTCCCCTCGAGCATGCCGCCGGCAAGGCGCTGTTCATGCGCGTCTACAGTTGCGACGTCACGTTGATCCCGGTCGGCGACGAACGGAACGACGCCAGGCGCCGCGAGCTCGACGCAGCCGGCGTCCGCGTCACGCCGCCGCTTCACGCGCTGCGCCGTGGCGAGGGGGCAATCGTGGCGGCGTTCGCAGATGGCAGCAGCGAACGGTTCGAGATCGTGTATCCGGCGATGGGCGCCGACGTTCGCTCCGACCTCGCCATCAGGCTCGGCGCGCGGCATACGCCGGACGGCTTTCTCGAGGTCGACACCAAACAGCGCTGCGGCGTCGACGGTCTCTACGGCATCGGCGACGTCGTGACGGATCTGCATCAGATCGCGGTCGCCTTTGGCCACGCTGCAGTCGCGGCATGCCACGCACATCATTCGTTGCCGATGCGCTATGCGGGGCCATCGGGCTGAGCCGTCTCGGGAGAGTTTGATCACAACCTGAAATCGCGATATCCTATGTAAGTGCCGCTGGCGTTGACGTGTCGGACCATGGCCCATGGACAGGAAATCGGCATGTTTGGCGGCTGCGTCCAGCTGCCGTGAGGAGGCCGAGCGTGATCCCGCCCGGCGCGATCTCTGGCTGCAGCAGGCTTCGAAATGGATGGCGCTCGCGGCCGAGCAGGCGGGGCACGCCTTGATCGTTTGCGATCACCTTTCAGTGGCGAAGCAGGACACCCGCCACTGACCCATCGTTAGTGAGCTATCTAGATTGACCCATCTTCACGGATCGATCGCCGCTGATCGATCTACTGCAGCGTCGGATCCAGCTTGTCGCGCAGCCAGTCGCCGATCACCGACACTGCGAGCGTAGTCACCACGATCGTGACCGCCGGCGCCAGCATGATCCACGGCGCGCGCGTGAGATATTCGCGGCCGTAGCCGACCATGTTGCCGAGGCTGGTCATCGGCGGCTGCACGCCGAGGCCGAGGAACGACAGGCCTGACTCCAGCAGGATGACTTCCGGAAACACCAGCGTCATCGACACGATCAGGGTCGAGGCGATGTTCGGCAGGATGTGCTTCAGATAGACGCGCTGCGGCGTGGCTCCCAGTTGGCGCACGGCCGCCGCATAGCCCTGCGCATTGGCGGAGATCGCCAGCCCGCGCGCGATGCGCGCGTAGCGTTCCCAGCCGAACAGGCCCATCAGTCCGATCAGTAGCGGCAGCGAGTTGCCGAAGAAGGCGAGCACGGCGAGGGCGAGGATCAGGAACGGCATGCTGGCCTGGAAATCCGCCAGCATCAGCACGGCCTGCTCGACCAGGCCGCGGAAATGCGCGGCGAGGAAGCCCAGCGTGGTGCCGACGATGGCGGAGATCGCGGTCGCGCCGAATGCGATCAGCAGCGAGATCCGGATCGAGACGATCAGGCGGGACAGCACGTCGCGGCCGAGCTCGTCGGTTCCGAGCCAATGCGCCGGATTGCCCGGCAGCGACAGGCGATTGCGCAGGTCGAACTTGGTGAAGCCGTAGGGCGCGATCTGGTCGGCGAAGATGGCGACCACCAGCATGGCGGCGATCCAGCCGATGGCGATGCCGACGGAGACGGGGATGTTCGGCCAGCGCAGCCGCCTTGCGGCGGGCACCTTCATCGCGACGTCGGTCATGCCGCGGCTCCCTTGCTGCGCAGCCTGGGATCGAGCAGGCCATAGAGGAAATCGACGATCAGGTTCGACGTCACCATCGTCATCGCCACGAGCAGCAGGATGCATTGCACCACCGCGAGATCGCGATTGGCGACGGCGACGACCAGCAGCCGGCCGACGCCGGGCCACGAGAACACGCTCTCGACCACGACGGCGCCCGCGATGAGACTGCCGACCATGAAGCCGAGGATCGTGACGGTGGGGATCGCAGCATTCGGCAGCGCATGGTCGGTGATGACGCGGCGCCACGGCACGCCCTTGGCGGAGGCCGTGCGGATGTAGGGCTGGCCGAGGATCTCCAGCATCGCGCTGCGCGTGAAGCGGGCGAGCACGGCGGCGCCGCCGAAGCCGAGCGTGACGATCGGCAGGATGGCGTGGCGCCACGACTCCTGTCCGCCCGAGGGCAGCCAGCCGAGCTGCACGGCGAAGATCAGCACCAGCAGCAGCGCCAGCACGAAGCTCGGCACGGTGAAGCCGGCCACCGCCGTGATCATCACCGCGCGGTCGATCGCCGAGCCGCGGTGGAGCGCGGCATAGATGCCGGCGGGAATGCCGAGCAGCACCTTCACCAGGAAGGCGGGAATGGTGAGCGCGAGGGTCGCGGGGATGCGCTCGAGCACGAGCTGGATGGCCGGACGGCCGTCGCGCATCGAGCGCCCGAGCTCGCCCTGGCCGATCGCCTTGAAGTAGTCGAGATACTGCACCCAGATCGGATGATCGAGGCCCCACGCCTTGCGGAACGCCTCGATCACCTCGGGCGGCGCCTCGGGCCCCATGATCATCAGCGCGGGATCGCCTGAGAGCCGCAGCACGATGAAGGCGAAGGTGACGACCAGCGCGATGGTCAGCAGCGCGCGGCACAGGCGGATGGCGAAGAAGCGCAGCATCACGCGGCGTCCTGGGTCTGCGCGGGCGCGCCGGTCACGAGATGGCACGCCACCTGTCGCTGCGGATCGAGCGCGGTGAGCACGGGCACCTCGGCCTTGCAGCGCGCGGTCGCGAGGCGGCAGCGCGGGTGGAAGGCGCAGCCGGAGGGGCGCGCGGCGGGATTGGGCGGATCGCCGCTCAGCACGATGCGGCCGGTACTGCGGCGGCCCGGCGCCGGCGAGGCCGACACCAGCGCCTGCGTGTAGGGATGCTGTGGCCGCGCGAACAGATCGTCCGCATCGCCATACTCCACGATGCGGCCGAGATACATCACGGCGACCTTGCTGCTGATCTGCCTGACGACGCGGAGATCGTGGCTGATGAACAGCATGGTGAGGCCCAGTCGGGCCTGGAGATCGACGAGCAGGTTGACGACCTGGGCCTGGATCGAGACGTCGAGCGCGCTGACCGGCTCGTCGCAGACCAGGAAGTCGGGCTTCGTTGCCAGCGCCCGCGCCAGCACGATGCGCTGGCGCTGGCCGCCCGAGAGTGCGCCGGGGTAGCGGCGGCCGTGGCCGTCGTTGAGATCGACCGCGTGCAGCAACTCGTGCACGCGCGCGTCGCGCTCGGCTTTGCTTCCGATATTGTGGATGTCGAGCGGCTCGCGGATCTGCTCGGCGACCGGCAGCCTGCGGTCGAGCGCGCCCAGCGGATCCTGGAAGATCATCTGCATGCGTGCGCGCTGGGCGCGCCACGTCGCCGTGCCCGGTGCCGCGATCGGCGCGCCATCGAAGCGCACGCTGCCGTGGTCCGGAGGTTCCAGCCCGAGCACCATGCGGCCGGTGGTCGACTTGCCGGAGCCGGACTCGCCGACGATGCCGAGCGTCTCGCCCTTCGGAATCGAGAAGCTCAGGCCGTCGACGGCGTGGACGGAGGTGGGACGCCCGAAGAGGCCGGCCCGCATCCGATAGGTGCGCGAGATCTCGCTGACTTCGAGGAGCGGCGTCGTCATTCGGCGGCGAGCTCCACCGGCAGCCGCTGCGGCCGCAGGCAGGCGACCGCGCGGTCCAGCTCGACCGGCGCCAGCGGCGGCACGCGCGCGTGACAGCCGTCGCCGACGTGGGCACAACGCGGCGCAAAGGCGCAGCCGCTCGGCAGCGCGCGCGGATCGGGCACCGTGCCGGGAATCGCCTGCAGCCGCCTGCGCGCGCCATCGAGCGGCGGCAGCGCGCCGATCAGGCCCTGCGCATAGGGATGCCAGGGATCGTCGAACAGACGCGTGGCGGGCGCGCGCTCGACGATGCGGCCGGCATACATCACGCAGACGCGGTCGCAATTCTCGGCGACGACGCCGAGATCGTGGCTGATCAGCACCATCGCCATGTTGAACTCGCGGCGTACCGCGGCCAGGAGATCGAGGATCTGCGCCTGGATGGTGGCGTCCAGCGCGGTGGTCGGCTCGTCGGCGATCAGCAGGTCGGGCTGGCCGGCCAGCGCCATCGCGATCATGATCCGCTGGACCTGGCCGCCGGAGAATTCGTGCGGATAGGCTGACAAGCGCCTGTTGGCGTCGGGAATGCCGACGAGATCGAGCAGCCGGAGCGCCTCGACCCGCGCGGCCTCGCCGCGCAGGCCGCGATGCAGTCCGAGACTCTCGCACAGCTGGCGGCGGATGGTGAGCACCGGGTTGAGCGCGCTGGCAGGATCCTGGAAGATCATCGCGATGCGCCGGCCGCGCACCTGGTCGAGCACCTTGCCATCGGCCCCGATCAGCTCGCGACCGTCGAGCGTGGCGGAGCCGGCCACCTTCGCCTTCGCAGGCAGAAGTCCGAGCGCCGCGAGCCAGGTCACCGACTTGCCGGATCCGGACTCGCCGACGAGGCCGACGGCCTCGCCCTTGGCAATGTCGAGATCGATGCCATGCAGCACTTGTGTGCCGTCGAAGGCGACCTGGAGGCCGGAGATGCTGACCAGCGGCGCCACGGCGTCACGCTCCGTAATTGCCGGTGCGGAAGTCCATCGCGAAGGCCGGCGAGGCCTTCCACTTGATCGACTTCGGCTTGGCCGTGAAGGTCGCGTTCTGATGCAGCACCGTGTAGGCCGGATCCTCGCGCTCGGCGATCTGCAGCATGCGGCCGAACGCCTTCTTGCGCGCCGCGCGATCGGTCGAGGTCTCCAGGAATTCGGAGAGCTGGTTCAGCTCGGCATTGCTGTATTCGCCGACCTGCTGCTGCTGGCCGTTCGGGCCATGCTGGGCAACCAGCGACGACACCGGATCATTGAACGCGGCCGAGTTCGACCAGTCGCGCACGGCGCGGTTCGGGGCGCGTTCGAGGATCTGCGACCAGTTCTCCTTGGTCTCGATCTGAACGTTGAGGCCGACCGCCTGCCACATCTCGACCAGCACCTGCGCGGTCGCGACCTGGTTGGTGTAGTAGTTGTTGAGCAGGCGGTAGGGGATCGGGTCACCCTTGTAGCCGGCCTGCTTCAAGAGGTCCTGCGCCAGCTTCGGGTCGAAGGCGGGCACGCTCCAGTCGGCGATGAACATGTCGCCGTAGAACTCCCATTGCAGACCCTTCGGCACGCGGGTGCGGCCGGCCCACAGGCTGTCGACGATGGCCTGGCGGTCGATCGCGTGGGTGAAGGCGCGGCGCACCAGGGGATTGGCGAGCTGCGGATGGTTCTTGTCGAACACGGTGAGGCGATGGTTGAGGATGGTGCCGCCCTGGACCTCGAACGCCGCGTTCTTCTCGATGCCCGCGATCTGGTCCGGCGGGATGTCGCAGGCGAATTGATATTCACCGGAGAGCAGGCCGTTGATGCGGCTCGCGACCTCCGGCACCTCGACGAAGCGGATACGCTTGAGCGGCGGGCGGCCGCCCCAATATTCGTCATGCGCTTCGAGCGTGAGCGACACGTCTGGCTTGAACTCGACGATCTTGTAGGGGCCGGTGGTGATCGGCTTGCGCGCCCAGTCGAGATAGCTCGCCGCTTCTTCCCAGCCGCGCCGGCTCATGATGTCGGAGCCGTAGCGCATCAGGCGGCCTTCGATGGTGACGTCGGGCGTCGCGTTGACGAAGCGCACCGTGTATTTGTCGACGGCGTCGACGCGGACAAGATCCGGCCACATCCGGCGGGCGACGCCGATGACGTCCGGCGGCAGCTCCTTGCCCGGGCGCGGCGTCGGGATCTTCTCGAACGCCTTGATGGTGGTGCGGCTCTTGGCCTCGCTGTCGCCGAACATGCGCTCGCGGCTGAACGAGAACACGACGTCCTCGGACGTCATCTCGTCGCCATTGTGGAACTTGACGCCCTGGCGCAGCTTCAACTCGACGGTCTGGTCGTCGATGCGCTTCCACTCGGTGGCGAGGCCGGGCACGGCCTCGAGATTGCCGCGGAAGTTCTTCGAGATCAGGCTTTCCCACAGCGAGGAGTAGAACACGCGCTCGCCGACATTGGATTGCTCGCGCAGCACGTCGAGCACGTTCGAATTGGTGACCTTCTGCACGGCGATGGTGACGGAGGGGCGGTTATCGGCTTGCGCGATCGACACGCGCGGCAGGATGAAGCTGCCGCCGATGGCGGCGCCGGCGCCGAGCAGGCCGCGGCGGGTGAGCTTAATCATGGCAATCTCTCTATGGTGCGAGGTTGTCAGGTACAAAAGGCAGTCGAGGGCTTATTGCGCGAGCTCGAGCGACGCGAGGTACGCCGCGCCGGCCTTGACGTGATCGTGGTTGCGCAGCTCGAGGATCAGGCGCGGATTGGAATTGAGCTTCGCCAGCGCGCGGAACACGGCGATCCAGCGGATGTTGCCTTCGCCCGGCGCCCAGTGGCGGTCGGCGTAGCCGTCAGTGTCCTGCAGATGGACGTGGGTCAGCATGTCGCCGGCGGCATCGACATAGTAGTCGACCGGCGGCGCGCCGGTGGAGTGATGCGCGTAGTTGGCATGTCCGGTATCGAGCGACACGCGGACCTTGCTGCTGCCCAGCGCCTTTGCCAGGCCGACACGATCCAGCGGATTCTTGTCCTCGATATTTTCGATGACCAGCTCGCAATCGGCCTGCTCGGCGGAGGCGATGACATCCGACAGCGTCGCGCGCACGCGTTCGATCAGCGCCTCGCGATTGTCGGGCAGCATGTCGATGTTGTTGTAGTCCCAGGTCGTGTAGGGCGAGTGGATCACCATCTGCGTGGCGCCGAGGAACTCGGCGACCTCTAGGCCCTGCAGCAGGCGCTTGGTCACGGCGCGGCGGATCATCGGATCGTGGCTGGCGATGGTGAAGCCCCAGAACGGGCCATGGATGCCGAGCCGGCCAGTGTGACCGTCCAGCATCGATTTGATTTCCTTGGCGGTGCCGCGCCAATCGCTGTCGAGCAGGTCGGCGCGGAAGAAGTCCTGGATCTCGAGATCGCGCTGGCGCTCGAGCAGCCAGTCGGTGTGTGCCGGAATCGATTTGACGGAGAGGGCGGCGCCCAGGACGGGCAGCGTGGCGGACATGTGACGAGATCCCCTGCTTGAGACCTCGTGACGGCTAGCGAAGTTCGATGACGCCGCCATGAAGGGCTGTGGATGGCGACCGCGACATCTTGTGTGCTTTCACTCTTGGCGGTTCGCCGCCAACCTATCTCTTGGGTAGACGATCGCTCCCGGCATCTACTTGACGTAGCCGCGGGAATTGCAACAATGCGGCAAAAAGGGGGCGTGGCATGGCGGCACGGCGGACGATTTTCGGGACCATGATGGCGCTGGCGCTGTCGGCGCTGAGCGCGACGTTGCCGGCGCAGGCGAAGGGGCCCTACGGCACGATCTCCGTCGCCGGCTGGTCGGGCGGCGCCTACACCGACGACAACACCGGCAAGTTCTCGAGCTGCGTTGCTTCCGCAAGCTACAAGAGCGGGATCAATTTCGGCGTGCTCGCGCTGCCGACCTTCAATTGGGCGCTGGCCTTCATCCATCCGAGCTGGTCGCTGTCGCAGGGACAGAAATTCCCCATCGTGCTGAGCTTCGACGGCCGCAATTCGTACGATGTCGAGGGCTCGGTGTGGTCGGCCAAGATGGTCGTGGTGCCGATGCCGAACGACTCGACCCTGATCAAATCCTTCCGGGCGGCGCGCACGATGTCGGCTTTCGCGCAGGGCAACCTGTTCCAGTTCGATCTCAACGGCACCGCCGTGCTGCTGCCGTCGCTGGCCAATTGCGTGCGCATGATCAATGCCGGCGGACTGGCGGCGGCGACGAACTTCACGGTGCAGCCCAACGCGGCCACGGCGCAGCGCCCGGCGGCGGCGCCCGCGGCCACGGCGGCAACGACCAGTGCGCAGCCGGCACGCGCCTCGGAGGATTCGCCCGAGTTGCAGCTGGAAGCGATGCAGATCGCCTCCAATTTCATTCTCAAGGCGGCGCTCTCGCATCCCTCCATTCTGGGGAGCGGCGAGCGGCCGGTCTGGCTGACCGCGGGCGGTGTTGCGTGGAAGGCCGACAACGCCACCGGTTTCGTCCGGATCGTGCCGCCGCAGCGCGATGTCGACGGCCTCGAAGTCGCCGCCAGGATCATCGGCAACGACGCCCGCGACTGCAAGGGCAAGTTCATCTCCGCGCGCAACAGCGAGCTCGTCGACAGCGCGGTCGTGTTTCGCGGCATGTCCTCCTGCGAGGACAGCGAGAAGTCTGATATCGCCGAGTACTTCATCCTGCCGCGCAAGGCCGGCGGCTTCGTGCTGTTCTCGGTGGTCACGCCGACCAAGCCGGTCAGCGGCGGCGGTGGCCAGCCGCTGCCGACGCGCGAGGAGGCGAATGCAAACTTCCGCAAGGCGGCGTTCACGTCGATCGAGAAATAGCGGACCTGTTCCTCGGCGCCGCCGGGTCGTCAGCGGTTATCCGCGCAATTGTCTCGGCCGCCTGACCGCACGCACCTTGCCGCTGCGGCCGCCGCCGCAATACAGGGTCTCGCTGCCGTCCGACTCCAGCCCGGAGACGCCGGTGCCGGAAGGCATGTCGAGCTGATCGAGCACCTCGCCGGTTTCCGGGTCGATGTGCCTGATGTCGCTGACGTCGTCCTCCCAGGTGCCGTGCCACAGCTCGCCATCCACCCAGGTCACGCCTGTCACGAAGCGCGTGCAGGGAATGCTACGCAGGATTGTCCCCGTCGCCGGATCGATCTGGTGGATCTTGCGATCGCGGTAGGCGCCGACCCAGAGCGATCCCTCCGCCCAGGCGAGTCCGGAATCGCCGCCGCCCGAAGGCGCCGGAATGGTCGAGATCACCCGGCCGCTGTCCGGATCGATCTTCTGAATCTGGGCTTCCGCGATCTGGTAGAGATGCTTGCCGTCGAACGCAGTCCCCGCATGGGCCGGAACATCGAGGGATCGTCTGACCTCGCCATTGGCCGGGTCGAACGCCCTGATGCTGGAGCCGGTCGCGATCCAAACCTGGCGTCCGTCGTAGGTGACGCCGCCGACCTGATCGCCCTCGAAGGGACCGTATTCGCGAAGGATCTCGGCGGGTGCTCTCATGGCAATGGTCCATCCTTTGTTGTGACAGCGTCACGCTAGTCGAGCGATGACCACGCCGGGAGTAACAAGCTGGTCGCGAATGCGGGCACGACGGGGCAGGTCCAGCGCTGCGCGCGGCCACGGCCGAACGATTGCACCTTGCCGGACAGCGCCAGCGCATCGAGCGCGCGCTGGACCGTGCGCTGGCTGGCGCCGAGCGCCAGCGCAAGGCCGGAGCTCGACCATGCCTCGCCGTCGGCGAGGCAGGCGAGCACGGGCGCGTTCTCGTCCTCGATCGGCTGTGCCAGCACCACGACGCCGCAGCCGTCGCGCGGCACCAAGGCAAAGCCGTCGCGCGTGGCATTGACCTCGGCCATGCCTTTCAGAAGCTGCCGCAAGCGCCCGATCTCGACACGCAAGCGGGCCCGATGCGACTCGTCGGCTTCCTTGCCGCGGAATGCCTCGGCGATCAGTTCCGATCGCGACACATCACCGGCCGTTCCCTCTGCCAGTCTGCGGGCTATCGCAAACAACACCGGACGCCGCGCCAATGCCACGATGCGGCTGCCCTGGCGCACCGCCAGCCGGCAGGCGTCGACGATCAGAGTGGTCGAGCGGAACAGCGCCTCCACCTCGTCGAGCTGCAGCAGCCTTTGCTCGCCGCCCTGTATCAAGCGCGCAGCCGGCGCGGACAGTGTCGCCGAGAGCCGCTCGACCTCGGCGTGCAGCTCCGGACTACGCGTCTGCCCGGCGGTGCGCGCGGCACGCTCCAGCGCAGCCTGCGCCGCCTTGGTCTGCAAGCGGCGCAACGCAAGGCCGGCGACGATCAGCTCGTAGATCGTGCGTGCCGCCGGCTGCAGCGGTGAGGGATCGAGATCGGCCAAGCCACGCTCGGCCTCGTCGAGATGGCCGATGAGGACCATGCGGCGGATCTCGAGGCTGCGGGCATAGGCGGCATTGGCGTGGTCGCCATGCTGCTCCAGCGTGTCGCGCGCCTCCGCCAGTGCCTTGGTGGGCCATGACAGATCTCGCGCCGCCAGCGCGATCTCGGCCTCGGCGACGGCGCAGCGGGCCCGCGCCATCGCTGCCCTGGCGCCGAAGCTGCGGGCGGCCTGCCGCAGCAGCGCCTTCGCCCTGATGCCATCGCCGAGCCGGGCCATCGCGATGCCGCGAAGCGCCAGCGCCGGCGGATCGTCACGCAAGGCGACCCGGTTCAGCGCGCCGAGCGGATCACCCGCGGCGAGCGCCTGCGCAGCCGCGGCGATCAACGAATCCATGCCAATCCCGCCACACTTGTCACTCCCGGCTCCTCCCGCTGGGATCCTAGTCTCAGATGCGGTCAACACGCAAAGGAGACGGACATGACCATGCATCTCACTGGAACTCGCGAAGACTGGCTCAAGGCACGGCTCGATCTGCTGCAGGCCGAGAAGGACTTCACCCGTCGTGGTGACGAACTGGCGCAACGCCGCCAGGCGCTGCCCTGGGTACGCGTCGACAAGGACTATCGCTTCGACACCGACGATGGGCCCGCGACGCTGCCCGATCTCTTCAAGGGCCGCTCGCAGCTCCTCGTCTATCACTTCATGTTCGGGCCCGACTTCCAGGCCGGCTGCCCGTCATGCTCGATGATCGCCGACGGGTTCAACGGCTTCCAGGTGCATCTCGCCAATCACGACGTGATGCTGTGGGCGGTGTCGCGCGCGCCGCTGGCGAAGCTGAAGGCCTACAGGAGCCGCATGGGCTGGAGCTTCCCGTGGGCGTCCTCGGCCAGCAGCGACTTCAACTTCGACTTCGACGTGGCGATCACCGAGGAGCAGCAGCGCCGGGGCGGCACCGCGTACAACTATCGCACCAGTCCGCCGATGGGCGCGTCGGATGTGCCGGCCATGGTGTCCGAGATCGCGGCGACCGCAGGCACCGATGGCGCAACCTTCATGCGCGATCGCCCGGGCATGAGCGCGTTCATCGTCGAGGACGGCGTCGTCTATCACACCTATTCGGCCTACGCCCGCGGCCTCGACGGCCTGTGGGGCGCCTATCAGTGGCTCGACCGCGCGCCGAAGGGCCGCAATGAGCAGGGCGTGTGGTGGCGCCGCCGCGACGAATACGTCGCGCGCTGAGAGCAAGGAGCAAAGCCATGGCGTTCCTCCTGCCCAGGCGGCGCGTGCTGCCGGACCTCGCCGATGCCCTGCGCCTCGCCGCGGCGCCGACCTTCGCGCTGATGGCGGTGCTGAACGCCGTGGCCCGCGACGGCCGGGCAGACATCCTCTGCTCGGCCATGCCGGCAGGCGCACCGCTCGGCGACATGACCGTGATGTATCTGCTGATGAGTGCGTTTCACCTGGTGCCGTGGCTGAAGCGGATGCGGCGGGGGATCACGGTGCCGCCACGGGAGGAGGTTCGCGTGCGGCAGCCCGGAAGTTAGTTGCCGAGAGCGTCGCTCGCGGAGAGAGACCCCTCACCCGAGCAAGCTCGCGGAGACGCCGGCGATGCCCTCTCTGCAAGGGGCGAGGGCACTGTATCGCGTAGTTTTTCTGCGGTGACCAGTGAAAAGCAAGGCTCTCGGTTTGAGCCGGCACGGTGCCAGTTACTGCGCCCTCTCCCCTTGCGGGAGAGGGCATGTAGGACAGAGCGGCATACCCGCTTGGGTGAGGGGTATGTCTCTGCAGACATCACTGTCAATGATAGCGCACACCAAACACCCCACAGCGACGCCTCACGCCTCCGCCGCCACCTTCAGCGCCTCGGCGCGGATCTCCTCCACCAGCCGTTCCTTGAGCGCGACGAACTCCGGCGAGGTCTTGATCTTGTAGGAGCGGGGATGTGGCAGGTCGATCTTGATGTCGGCCTTGATGCGGCCGGGGCGGGCGCTCATCACCAGCACGCGGCTGCCGAGGAAGATCGCCTCCTCGATGTCGTGGGTGACGAACAGCACCGACTTCTGGTCGCGCTCCCAGATGCCGAGCAGCATCTCCTGCATCAGCACGCGGGTCTGGTTGTCGAGCGCGCCGAAGGGCTCGTCGAGCAAGAGGATCTTCGGATCATTGGCGAGCGCGCGCGCGATCGCACAGCGCTGCTGCATGCCGCCGGAGAGCTGCTTGGGCCAGTGGTTCTCGAAACCCGTCAGGCCGATCTGCTGGATGAAGCGGTCGGCGACCGCGTTGCGCTTGTCCTCGGGCACCCCGCGCTCGCGCAGGCCGAACGCGATGTTCTCGCGCACGGTCAGCCAGGGAAACAGCGTATAGGACTGGAACACCATGCCGCGGTCGGCGCCGGGACCTTCGACCTCGCTTCCGTCGAGCAGCACCTTGCCGCTGGTCGGATGATCGAGCCCGGCGACGATGCGCAGCAGGGTCGACTTGCCGCAGCCGGACGGGCCGAGGATGGTGACGAAGTCGTTGTTGCCGATGGTGAGCGCGACCGGCTCCAGCGCGCGCGTCGGCGCATGGCCCTGGCGGGCCGGGAAAATGCGCGTGACCTGATCGATGACGAGCGTGGTCATGCGAGCTTCCACGGGAACAGCCAGGCGTTGAACGCCTTGAACAGGAAATCCGAGATCAGCCCGATCAGGCCGATGATGATGATGCCGAAGATGATCTGCCCGGTGTTGAGCAGCGCCTGGCTGTCGGTGATCATGTGGCCGATGCCGGAGGACGAGCCGATCAGCTCGGCGACGATGACATAGGTCCAGGCCCAGCCGAGCACGAGCCGCAGCACCTCGGCAATGTCGGGCGCAGACGAGGGCAGCAGCACGCGGGCGATGATGCCGCGATCGCTGGCGCCGAGCGTGTAGGCGGCCTCGACGAGATCGCGCCTGGTGTTGCCGACGGTCACGGTGATCATCAGGATGATCTGGAACACCGAGCCGATGAAGATGATCAGGAGCTTCTGCAGCTCGCCGATGCCGGCCCACAGGATCAGCAGCGGAATGAAGGCGGAGGCGGGCAGATAGCGCGCAAAGGAGACGAACGGCTCGAGGAACGCCTCGATCGGCTTGTAGGCGCCCATCAGGAGGCCGAGCGGAACCGCGATGACCGCCGCCAGCACGAAGCCGCCAAGGACACGCCAGACCGTCATGCCGATATCGTAGAGGAAGCCGAACTTGACCAGGAGATCCCAGCCCTCGCGCAGCATGGTCAGGGGATCGGCCAGGAAGGTCTTCGGCACGTAGCCGCCGAACGTCGCCAGCGACCACGCCGCGACGAAGAGCACGAAGAAGGCAAGGCCGAGCGCTGTTCTTGATCGGGCGCTGACGGGGTCGAGAGGTCGGATCACGGAGAAGGCTTTCGTGGAGTGGTGCGGGCCGTTCGAGGAGACTGGATCCAGAGTAGGCGCACTCGTTTGGGGCAGTCTACATCCACATCGTCATTGCGAGGAGCCAACGGGTCCGCGCAAAGCGCGGCCCGATGACAGGCTCCGCGACGAAGCAATCCAGGGTCGCACCCTGAGCCCCTGGATTGCTTCGCTGCGCTCGCAATGACGACTCTACAACGAGCGAACTTCCCGCCTACTTGATGAAGCTCGCATCATACAGATCCTCGACGTTCGGGATCTGCTTGATGATGCCGACCTCGAGCAGCAGCTCGGCCGCGTCCTTGTTGAAGGTCTTGAACTCCGTCTCGAAGAACTTCTGGCTCGCCGCCTTGTCCTGCCAGCGCAGGTACTTGGCCGAGTTGCCGAACTGCTCGCCGCTCTGCTTCACGTCGGCGCCCATGATCTCATAGGCCTTGGCCTGGTCCTTGGCGATCATGTCGAGCGCCTCGTAATAGCTGTCGGCGAGCGCCTTGGCGGCCTTGGGGTTTTCGGTCAGGAATTTCGGCGTGCAGCCGAACGTGTCCATCACCATCGGATAGTCCAGCGTGGTCGCGATGATCTTGCCCTTGTCCGGCGCCGCACGCACCGTCGACAGATACGGCTCGTAGGTCATCGCCGCATCGTTCTGGCCGGAGACGAAGGCCTGCGCCGCCGCGGCCGGCTCAAGGTTCACGATCGTGACGTCCTTCACCGTGAGGCCGTTCTTCTTGAGCATCCAGGCCAGCCCGAAATAGGGCGAGGTGCCCGGCGCGGAGGCCGCGACCGTCTTGCCCTTCAGGTCCTTGATCGAGGCGATATCGTTGCGCACGGCCATGCCGTCGGCACCATAGCTCTTGTCGAGCTGGAAGATCTGCTTGGTGGCGACGCCGTTGGCGTTCCAGGAGATCCAGGTCTCGACCGTGGTCGCCGCGCACTGTACGTCGCCGGCGGCGATCGCAAGGTGGCGGTCCTTCTGCGGGATCTTCTTGATGGTGACGTCGAGGCCGTTCTTCTTGAAGATGCCGGCCTCCTTCGCGAGCGTCAGCGGCGCGAAGCCGGTCCAGCCGGAAATGCCGATGCCGACCTTGACGTCGTCGGCGAATGCCGAGGTGGAGGCCAGCACCGCGGCCGTGACTGCAAGAAGCCCGAATTTGCGCATCGTCATCATCCTTTGCTGTTGAAGAGAACCATTCGTGCAGTTCGCAATCCCGGGAGGACTGCGACGGCCACAAGTCGCGGCAGGCGCTGCCCGCCTGCTTGCAAATCCCGTGCTCAGTTGCGCCCAGGCGCGTGTCATTCGCTGCCCCTGAATCGTGCGACCAGCCGGTGCTGCTCGCCGGGATAGACGAGCCTGACAGCCGTGAGCGGTCGCCCCTGGCGCCAGGTGTGCCGCTCGATCACGAGGCATGGCGCGCCCGTTTCGATGTCGAGGCTCGCTGCGATCGCCTCGTCGGCGACGATGGCGCTGATCGCATGCTCCGCCTCGGTCCAGGGCACGTGATGCAGCAGCCACGAGCCCGGCGGATCGATCTTGAAATTGGCCTTGGCCGCGTCCGGCACGGCATCGAGATCGATCAGGCGATCCTCGACCGCGAACGGCACATTGTCGGCGCTGTGACGGCAGCGGATCGCGATCACCTTGCACGGCGTCTTGACGCCGAGGCGCTCGCGATCGGCGGCGTTGGCGGTGCGGCGCGCCGACGAGATCAGCTCATAGCCATAGGCGCGGCCGAGCGCGCCGATCTCGGCGCGGATGTCCGGGATCTTCAGCACCGCCGACAGGAATTGCGGCCGGCGCACGAACGTGCCGGCGCGGCGGCGGCGCTCGATCAGGTCGGCCTGCGCGAGCTCCGACAGCGCCTTGTTCACGGTCATGCGCGAGCAGCCATAATGCTCCATGATCTCGTGCTCGAAAGGAATGCGATGGCCGGGCGGCCATTCGCCCGTGAGGATGCGGCGCTCGATGTCCTGCCGGATCGTCTTATAGAGCGTGCTCGGCTTGGCGTGATCTTTGGCGCGATCCTCGGCGAGGCTCATGCGAGCAGCCTCCGCACGGCCCTGTTGAAGCTGCGCCTGGCGGCCTCACGCGACCGATGCTGGCCGCCCTGGACGAGCTTGGCGCCGCCGGCCCAGACACAGTCGATGGCGTCGCTGGACGTCGCGAAGATCCAGCCGTCGAGCAGCGCATCCTGCGTCCGCCCCGCGAGCGACGGATGCGACAGATCGAGTGTGACGATGTCGGCACGGCTGCCGGGCTGCAGCCCGGCGAGCGGTTGCGCCAGCGCCTGGGCCCCGCCGGCGAGCGCGGCGTCGAACAAGGTGCGGCCTGTCGACGCAGCCGGGCCTGACGTCAGCACGTTGCGCTCCCGGTGCGTCAGCCGCTGGCCGTATTCGAGCTGGCGCAGTTCGTCGCCGACGCCGACCAGCACGTTGGAGTCGGTGCCGATGCCGATGCGCCCCTGCGCGCGCAGATACGCACGCGCCGGAAAGATGCCGTCGCCGAGGCTGGCTTCGGTGACCGGACAGAGGCCGGCCGTCGCGCCGCTGTTCGCGAGCGCCGCCGTTTCATCGGCGGTCATATGCGTCGCGTGGATCAGGCACCAGCGGTCATCGAGGTCGTGATGATCGAGTAGCCATTGCACCGGGCGCTGGCCCGACCAGGCGAGGCAGTCCTCGACCTCCTTGACCTGCTCGGCGGCGTGAATGTGGATCGGGCCGCCGTCGGCAAGCGGCAGCAGCGCGCTCAGCTCATCCGGCGCGACCGCGCGCAGGCTGTGCGGCGCGATGCCGAGATTGGCACCATGAAGCGAACTGATTGCCTTGCGCGAGGCCGTCAGCAGCTTCTCGAACCGGTCGACGTCGCAGATGAAGCGCCGCTGGCCGTCATGCGGCGCCGCGCCGCCGAAGCCGCCATGCGCGTAGAAGCTCGGCAGCAGGGTCAGGCCGATGCCGGCGGTCTGGGCCGCCGCGGCGATGCGCACCGCCATCTCGCCGACATCGGCGTAAGGCGTGCCGTCGCGATCGTGGTGCAGATAATGGAATTCGCCGACGCGGGTGAAGCCACGCTCCAGCATCTCGACATACAGCAGGGTCGCGACCGCCTCGACGTCCTCGGGACGCATCGACAGCGCGAAGCGGTACATCGTTTCGCGCCAGGTCCAGAACGTATCGGTGGCGTGGCCGCTGATCTCGGCAAGCCCGGCCATGCCGCGCTGGAAGGCGTGGCTGTGCAGGCTAGCGATGCCGGGGATCGCGACCTCGTGCTGCTCGTCCTCGGAGGTCGGAGGCACGCCCGCGGCGACCTGTGCGATCACGCCGTTGCTGATGACGATCTGCACGTCCTCGGCCCAGCCCTTGGGCAGAAGCGCGGATGCGAAGTGCAGTGACGCCATGATCGATCAGCCCGCTGGACAGGACGGCGAGGCTGAGTTTATGTATAGACATATCGCCCGTCAAGCTTTCGTGAAGGTGGGAGGCAGCATGGCCCAGCGTTTCGACCGGATCTGGCAGAATGCGCGGCTTGCGACCCTGCGCGAGGGGCAGCCGGGTCTCGGCGTGGTGGAGCAGGGCGTGATCGCCGCCCGCGACGGCCGCATCGCCTTTGCGGGTCCGCAATCGGAATTTGCCGCCGATGCCGACGCGCCCGAGCGCATCGATTGCGACGGCCGCTGGATCACGCCGGGCCTCGTCGATTGCCACACCCATCTTGTCCATGGCGGCGACCGTGCCCACGAATTCGAGCTGCGGTTGTCTGGGGCGAGCTATGAGGAGATCGCGCGCGCCGGCGGCGGCATCGTCTCCACCGTGGCGGCGACGCGCGCCGCCAGCGAGCAGGACTTGATCGCGAGCGCGCTGCCGCGGCTCGATACGCTGCTCGCCGAAGGCGTCACCACCATCGAGATCAAGTCCGGATACGGGCTGGAGACCGCGACGGAGCTGCGGCAATTGTCCGCCGCGCGTGCGCTTGGGGGGAGGCGGCCGGTCAGCGTCCGCACCAGCTTTCTCGGCGCGCATGCGCTGCCGGCCGAAGCGGGCGGCGACAAGGATCGCTACATCGATCTCGTCTGCGACGAGATGCTGCCGGCGGTTGCGCAATCCGGCCTTGCCGATGCCGTCGATGCCTTCATGGAGAATATCGCCTTCTCGGCCGCGCAGACCTCGCGGGTGTTTAATGCGGCGAAGGCGCTCGGCCTGCGGGTGAAGCTGCATGCCGACCAGCTCTCCAATCTCGGCGGCGCCGCGCTCGCGGCCGGGTTCGGCGCGCTGTCGGCCGATCATCTCGAGCACACCGACGAAGCCGGCGCGGCGGCGATGGCGCGGAGCAGCACCGTGGCGGTGCTGTTGCCCGGCGCGTACTATTTCATCCGCGAGACGCAGAAGCCGCCGGTCGAATTGTTCCGCAAGCACGGCGTGAAGCTCGCGCTGGCGACCGACTGCAATCCCGGCTCATCGCCGCTGACGTCGCTCCTCCTCACCATGAACATGGCCGCGACCTTGTTCCGGATGACCGTCGATGAATGCATCGCCGGCGTCACGCGTGAAGGCGCGCGCGCGTTGGGCGTGTTGGGCGAGACCGGCACGCTCGAGGCCGGCAAATGGTGCGATCTCGCCATCTGGGACATCGGCCGCCCCGCGGAGCTGGTCTATCGGATGGGCTTCAATCCGCTGCATCGGCGCGTGTGGAGGGGGCAATGAGCACGATCATCGCCGAGCCCGGCCGCGTCGGCCTCGATGATCTCGCCCGGGTCTACGCGGGCGCCTCTCTTACGCTCGATCCGACATGTTGGCCGCGCATCGACGCGGCGGCGGCGATCGTCGCCAAGGCCGCGCAGGGTGCCGAGCCCGTCTATGGCATCAACACCGGCTTCGGCAAGCTGGCTTCCAAGCGCATCCCGCCCGATCAGACCGCACAGCTCCAGCGCAACCTGATTCTGTCGCATTGCTGCGGCGTCGGACCCGCAACGCCGGAGCCGGTCGTCCGCCTGATGATGGCGCTCAAGATCATCTCGCTCGGCCGCGGCGCCTCCGGCGTACGGCGTGAGATCATCGCGCAACTGCAGGCGATGCTGGCGCAGGGCGTGTCGCCCTTCGTGCCGCAGCAGGGCTCCGTCGGCGCCTCCGGCGATCTCGCGCCGCTCGCACACATGACCGCCGTGATGATTGGCGAAGGGCAGGCGTTCGTCGATGGCCGGCTGGTGCCGGGCCGCGAGGCGCTGGCGCGCGCGGGGCTCAGCCCGGTCACGCTCGGGCCGAAGGAAGGGCTCGCGCTGATCAACGGCACGCAGTTCTCGACGGCCTACGCACTCGCCGGCCTGTTCCGCGCGCGTGATCTGCTCGATGCCGCGCTGGTCACCGGCGCGCTGTCGGTCGACGCCGCGATGGCCTCGACGGCGCCGTTCCGGCCCGAGATCCAGGCGCTGCGCGGTCATCCCGGCCAGATCGAAGCGGGCCGCGTGCTCACCGAGCTGCTCGAAGGCAGCGCCATCCGGCTGTCGCATCTCGAAGGCGACGAGCGCGTGCAGGATCCGTATTGCCTGCGCTGCCAGCCGCAGGTCGCCGGCGCCGCGCTCGATCTGCTGACCCAGGCGGCGTGCACGCTTGCTGCCGAGGCCAATGCCGTCACCGACAATCCGCTGGTGCTGGTGGAGACCGGCGAGATCATCTCCGGCGGCAATTTCCACGCCGAGCCGGTCGCCTTCGCCGCCGACCAGATCGCGCTGGCACTCTCTGAGCTCGGCGCCATCAGCGAGCGGCGCATCGCCACGCTGGTCGATCCCGCGTTGAATTTCGGCCTGCCGCCGTTCCTCACGCCGGAGCCCGGCCTGAACTCCGGCTTCATGATCGCCGAGGTCACCGCGGCGGCACTGTTCGCCGAGAACAAGCAGCGCGCGCTGCCGTGCTCGATCGACTCCACGCCGACCAGCGCCAATCAGGAAGACCACGTCTCGATGGCTGC
Source organism: Bradyrhizobium sp. STM 3809 (assembly GCF_000239795.1). Lineage (GTDB taxonomy): Bacteria > Pseudomonadota > Alphaproteobacteria > Rhizobiales > Xanthobacteraceae > Bradyrhizobium. The sequence goes on from NZ_CAFJ01000106.1 coordinate 20,214, forward strand.
GCATGCGGCGCGGCGGCTGCACGACATGGCCGACAACCTCGCTCATATCGTCGGCATCGAGCTCCTGGTCGCGGCGCAGGGCATCGAGCTGCGCGTGCCGCACGGCACCAGCGCCGCGCTCTCTGCCGTCATCGGCGCACTGCGCGTGCACGTGCCGGCGCTGGAGAGCGACCGCTACATGGCCGACGATCTCGCCAAGGCCGCCGCGCTCGTTGCCGGTGGCGCATTGGCCCGCGCTGCGGCCGATTCGCTCGGACGCGATCCGTTTCCCAGGCTTGGATGAGAGGGACCCATGAACCGACGCCTCGACAATGAACGGGTGATCCGCGCTCCTCACGGCGGCGACATCAGCGCCAAGAGCTGGCTCACCGAAGCGCCCTTGCGGATGCTGATGAACAATCTCGATCCCGATGTCGCGGAGAAGCCGAGCGAGCTGATCGTCTATGGCGGCATCGGCCGCGCCGCGCGCGACTGGGACAGCTTTGATCGGATCGTCGCGTCCTTGCGCAAGCTCGAGGCTGACCAGACGCTCGTGGTGCAATCCGGCAAGCCGGTCGGCATCTTCCGCACGCATCCCGACGCGCCGCGCGTGCTGATCGCGAATTCCAACATCGTGCCGCATTGGGCGACGCTCGATCACTTCAACGCGCTCGATAGAATGGGCCTGATGATGTACGGCCAGATGACGGCCGGCTCCTGGATCTATATCGGCAGCCAGGGCATCGTGCAGGGCACCTACGAGACGTTCGTCGAGGTCGGCCGCCGTCACTACAATGGCGATCTCGCCGGCAAATGGATTCTCACCGCGGGTCTCGGCGGCATGGGCGGCGCGCAACCGCTGGCCGCGACGATGGCCGGCGCCTCGATGCTGGCCGTCGAATGTCAGCCGAGCCGCATCGAGATGCGGCTGCGCACCGGCTATCTCGACCGCCAGGCGGCGACGCTCGACGGTGCGTTGGCGCTGATGGAGGAGGCCGCCAAGACCAAGAAGGCGGTGTCCGTCGGCCTGCTCGGCAACGCCGCGGAGATCTTCCCCGAGCTGGTCCGCCGTGGCGTGCGTCCGGACATCGTCACCGACCAGACCAGCGCGCATGATCCGATCAACGGCTATCTGCCGAAAGGCTGGACGCTCGCCGAATGGGAAGCCAAGCGCTCGTCTGATCCGAAGGCCGTGGGGCGGGCGTCGAAAACCTCGATGGTCGGGCATGTCCAAGCGATGCTGGATTTCCACGCCATGGGCATTCCGACGCTCGACTACGGCAACAATATCCGTCAGATGGCCAAGGACATGGGCCTCGCCAACGCGTTCGATTTCCCCGGCTTCGTGCCGGCCTATATCCGCCCGCTGTTCTGCCGCGGCATCGGCCCGTTCCGCTGGGCGGCGCTGTCGGGCGATCCCGAGGATATCTACAGGACCGACGCCAAGGTGAAGGAGCTGCTGCCCGACAACAAGCATCTCCACAACTGGCTCGACATGGCCAGGCAGCGCATCAAGTTCCAGGGCCTGCCGGCGCGGATCTGCTGGGTCGGGCTCGGCGACCGGCATCGCCTGGGGCTGGCGTTCAACGAGATGGTGGCGCGCGGCGAACTGAAGGCCCCGATCGTGATCGGCCGCGACCATCTCGACTCCGGCTCGGTCGCGAGCCCCAATCGCGAGACCGAGGCGATGAAGGACGGCTCGGATGCGGTGTCGGACTGGCCGCTGTTGAACGCGCTGCTCAACTGCGCCAGCGGCGCGACCTGGGTCTCGCTGCATCATGGCGGCGGCGTCGGCATCGGCTATTCGCAGCATGCGGGCATGGTCATCGTGGCCGACGGCACGCCGGAGGCTGCGCGGCGGCTGGAGCGCGTGCTGTGGAATGATCCCGCGACCGGTGTGATGCGCCATGCCGATGCCGGCTACGACGACGCGATCGCCTGCGCCGAGGCCAGCGGGCTCGATCTGCCGAGCCTGACGCGCTGACCGCTGATGGGTTGATGAGCGGCCCCTGATTGTGGTCTCATGCCGGCAACGCGACGGGAACGCGTCGCGGCGCAGGGGACGCTCATGGGAATTGCCTTTCCGTTCTCGGCCATTGTCGGCCAGGACGAGATGAAGCTGGCGCTGATGATCGCCGCCGTCGATCCGAAGGTCGGCGGCGTGCTCGCCTTCGGCGATCGCGGCGCCGGCAAGTCCACCGCGGTGCGCGCGCTCGCAGCACTTCTGCCGCCGATGAGTGCCGTGGTCGGCTGCCCCTATCAATGCGATCCGGCCGATGCGGCCGCGCAATGCGCCGAATGCCGTACGCGCTCGAAGCCGGCCGGCAAGGGCAAGAAGCCGGCGCCGCTCAAGGCGCATCAGGTGCCGGTGCCCGTCATCGACCTGCCGCTCGGCGCCACCGAGGACCGCGTGGTTGGCGCGCTGGATCTCGAACGCGCGCTGGCGCATGGCGAGAAATCGTTCGAGCCCGGCCTGCTGGCGCGTGCCAACCGCGGCTTTCTCTACATCGACGAGGTCAACCTGCTGGAGGACCATCTCGTCGATCTCCTGCTCGATGTCGCGGCCTCCGGCGAGAACGTCGTCGAGCGCGACGGCCTCAGCATCCGCCATCCCGCGCGCCTCGTGCTGGTCGGCACCGGCAATCCGGAGGAGGGTGAGCTGCGGCCGCAACTGCTCGACCGCTTCGGGCTCTCCGTGGAGGTCAAGACGCCGAGCGACTTGCCGACCCGGATCGAAGTCGTCAAGCGGCGCGATGCGTTCGAGACCGATCCCGCCGCCTTCGTGGCGCATTGGGAGAAGGACGAGGCCAAGCAGCGCAAGCGAATCCTCGCCGCGCGTGAGCATATCGGCTCGGTCAAGGTGGCCGATCGCGAGCTGGAGAACGCGGCGCGGCTGTGCATGGCGCTCGGCACCGACGGCTTGCGCGGCGAGCTCACCCTGATGCGAGCGGCGCGCGCGGCTGCGGCGCTCGACGGCGCCAAGGCAGTCGATGACGGCCATCTGAAGACGGTCGCTCCGATGGCGCTGCGGCATCGTCTGCGGCGCAACCCGCTCGACGATTCCGGTTCGTCGGTGCGGGTCGAGCGTGCGCTCAACGAGCTGTTCGCGACGTGAGCGAGCCCGCGGCGATCTGGGGCGATGCTCTCATCGCGGCCGCGCTGGCCGCGATCGATCCCGCCGCATCGGTGCTGCTGCGCGCAGCCGCGGGGCCGGTGCGCGAGCAGTGGCTCGATCTGCTGCGCGATCTGACGCCGCCATCGACGGCCATTCGCAAGCTGCCGCCGTCGATCTCCGAAGACCGTCTGCTCGGCGGGCTCGATCTCGCCGCGACCTTGCAGGCCGGGCGTCCGGTCCTGCAGCGTGGCCTGCTCGCCGAGGCCGATGGCGGTGTGCTGATCGCCGTCATGGCCGAGCGCACGGCACCCTCGACAACGGCGCATCTTTGCGCGGCTCTCGACACTGGCGCGATCAGCATCGAGCGCGATGGCCTGTCGCTGCGCGCGCCGGCACGGTTCGGCCTGATCGCGCTCGACGAGGGCATCGGCGATGAGCGCGTATCGCCCGCCTTGGCCGATCGATTGGCCTGCCATCTCGATCTCAGCACGGTTGCCCGTGCCGATCTCGGCGAGAGCCTGTTCAAATCGTCGGACATCGCGGCCGCGCATGCGCTTCTGCCCCGGGTGCGCCTGCCGGACGAGGCGATCGAAGCGCTGACCACGACGTCCCTGGCGTTGGGCATCGATTCGCTGCGCGCGCCGTTGCTGGCGTGTCGGATCGCGCGCATCGCGACGGCTTTGGACGGCGCGATCGACGTCGTCGAGGCGCATATCGCCTGCGCCGCGCGGCTGGTGCTGGCGCCGCGCGCCACGCGGTTGCCGGCGACCGAGGACGATGCCGAGACCAGCGAGGCGCCGGAGCCCGAGACCGACTCTGCGGAAAACGAGCAGGACGACCGCAGCCATGACGGTCCGCTCGAGGATCGCGTGCTAGAGGCCGCGCAGGCGGCGATCCCGGCGGATCTGTTGAAGCGCCTGCAGGACGAGCGCGCAATGCGGACGCGGGCGAGCAGCGCAGGACGGCAGGGCCATGCGCAGAAGGCGCCGAAGCGCGGACGGCCGATCGGCGCGCGGCGCGGCGAGTGGCGGGCCGGTGCGCGGCTCAACGTGCTCGAAACGCTGCGCACCGCGGCGCCATGGCAGCCACTCCGGCGGCGGGCGCAACGCGCCGGCAAGAGCGGCCGGCTGATCGTCCACAAGGACGACATTCGCATCACGCGCTTCAAGCAGCGCTCGGGCACGACGACGATCTTCGTCGTCGATGCCTCCGGCTCGTCGGCGCTGCAGCGGCTCGCGGAGGTGAAGGGCGCGGTCGAACTGCTGCTCGCCGAATGCTATATCCGCCGCGACGAGGTGGCGCTGATCGCGTTCCGCGGCAAGGACGCGGAGCTGCTGCTGCCGCCGACCCGCTCGCTGACGCGCGCCAAGCGCAGCCTCGCCGGCCTGCCTGGCGGCGGCGGCACGCCGCTGTCGGCTGCGATCTTCGCCGCCACCGAGCTGGCGCTCGCGGTCAAGGCGAAGGGGCAGGCGCCGACCATCGTGCTGATGACCGACGGCCGCGCCAATGTCGCGCGCGACGGCGGCGGGCGCAGCGAGGCCGAAGCGGAGGCGCTGGTGGCGGCGAAGCAACTGGCTCTCACCGGCATCCCTGTCGTGCTGGTCGATTCCTCGCCGCGGCCGCAGGACAAGGCGGCGCAGCTCGCCGGCGCGATGCACGCCCGCTACGTCGCGCTGCCCCATGCCGACGCGACACGGCTGTCGCAGGCCGTGATGGCCCAGGCCGGCCGCTGACCCGGGTGGAACCCCTGCCGTCAAGCGGCGTTCCCAACGGCGACTGACAAGCCGTGCCGTCATCGCTATGCTCGCTTGGTCGTTCGGCGGCGTGATCGCGGCCTCTGACATGAAATCGTCACACAGGAGCACGCCATGCCGGTCGCCTCGACCACCCCAAGTGATCATGCGGCCGACACCCGCGCGGTCACGATGCCGCCGCCGCTGAGCGCGCCGCGTTTCGAGCTCGCCGATGCGCGGACCGGCCGTATCACCTGTTATGCCGATGGACCCGGAGGCTCCCCCGAGCGCCCGTTGCTCCTGATCCATAGCGTCAACGCGGCAGCCACGGCTTACGAGATGAAGCCGCTGTTCGAGCACTATCGCGCGATGCGTCCGGTCTATGCGCTCGACCTCCCCGGCTTTGGCCTCTCGGATCGCGCCGACCGCATCTACACGCCGCGCATCATGACCGATGCGATCCTGCTCGTCGTCCACGAGATCCGGCGCCGTCACGGCGACGTCGCCATCGACGCCCTCGCGCTGTCGCTCGGCTGCGAGTTCGCTGCCCGCGCGGGCACCGAGGCGCCGAACCTGTTTCGCTCGCTCGCACTGCTCAGCCCCACGGGGTTCGACCGCCGCGCCGAGGCCGCGGCGCAGAAGACGGGCAACAAGGATGCCACGCGCGCCATGCCGTGGGTGCGCAACATCCTCAACGTTCCCTTGTGGAAGCACGGCTTCTTCACGCTGCTGACGTCGCGCGCCAGTATCCGCTTCTTTCTGCGGAAGACGTTCGGCCGCAAGGACATCGACGAGAGCCTTCTGGAGTACGACTACATCAGCACCCACCAGCCCGGCGCCGAGAACGCGCCATATTCCTTCGTCTCCGGCTATTTGTTCAGCGCCAACGCCCTGAAGCTTTATCAGGCGCTGGCGATGCCGGTGTGGATGGTGCACGGCGTGCGCGGCGATTTCGTCGACTACAATGGCAAGCACGCCGTCGAGGGCCTGCCGAACTGGACCATCCAGGTGATGCAGACCGGGGCGATGCCGCATTTCGAGCAGCTTGATAAAGTCGTCGCAGGCTACGATGATTTCCTGGCGCGCGCCGCCGGCGCGTGAGCCGCAACGGCGCGGGGGCACGCGTCGTCCGAACGGGGCATCGGCATGAGCGACAAGCCGAGCTGGAGCATCGACGGGCGCACCTGGCCCAATCGCGACGCGAGCCGCTTCGTCGAGGCCGGCGGCATTCGCTGGCATGTCCAAACGATGGGCGAGGGGCCGGTCGCGTTGCTCGCGCATGGCACCGGCGCGGCGACCCATTCCTGGCGCGATCTGGCACCCTTGCTGGCCAAGCATTTCACCATCGTTGCGCCGGATCTCTCCGGCCATGGTTTCACCTCGACGCCGAACTGGCAGCGGCTGTCGCTGCCGGGCATGTCGCGCGATCTCGCCACGCTGTGCGAGCAGCTCGCGATCTCGCCCGAGATCGTCATCGGCCATTCCGCTGGCGCGGCGATCCTCACCCGGATGACGCTCGACGGATTGATCGCGCCGAAACTGATCGTCAGCCTGAACGGCGCCTATCTGCCATTCGGCGGCGTCGCCGCGCAGTTCCTGTCACCGCTGGCCAAGATGATGGCGCTCAATCCGCTGGTGCCGCGCCTGTTCGCGTGGCGCGGGCGGGATCCCGCGGCGGTGCATCGGCTGCTCAAGGCGACCGGTTCGAGGCTCGATGCCCATGGCGAGCGGCTGTACCGCCAGCTCGTCGGCAGCCCCGGCCATGTCGGCGCCGCGCTGGAGATGATGGCAAACTGGGACCTCAATCCGCTGGTGCGGGATCTGCCGAAGTTGAAGACGGCCCTGCTGCTGGTCGCAGCCACCCACGACCATGCCATCACCCCGGACGTCGCCCGCCGCGTGCGCCAATTGGTGCCGCAGGCGCAGCTCGAACTCATTGATGGACTTGGCCATTTGGCACATGAGGAGCAGCCGGCGCGGATCGCGGAGCTGATCGTCGCCGCTGCTGTACGCGCCGGCGTCCTCGCAGTGCAGCAGGAAATGTCAAACTAGATTGACATTTTTGGGCTGGCGAAAGCGTCAATTTCAATTTACGCTTTGGCCATGCTCGATGTCTCCACCATGAAGGCCGCTGTTCCGGCTGCGCTCGGAGACCGGCCGCATGCGGTCGTGATCGGCTCCGGCTTCGGCGGCCTTGCCGCGGCGGTCCGGCTCGGCGCGCGCGGCTATCGCGTCACCGTGTTCGAGCAGCTCGATGCCCCCGGCGGCCGCGCCTATGTGCATCGCCAGGACGGCTTCACCTTCGATGCCGGACCGACCATCGTCACCGCGCCGTTCCTGTTCGAGGAGCTGTGGCAGCTGTGCGGGCGGCGGATGTCGGACGACGTCACGCTGAGGCCGATCTCGCCGTTCTATCGCATCCGCTTCGACGACGGCACGATCTTCGACTGCTCGGCCGACCCGGCCGCGATGCGCGCCGAAGTGGCGAGGATCTCGCCCGGCGATGTCGACGGCTACGAGCGCTTCATGACGGCCAGCGAGGCGATCTTCAAGAAGGGCTTCGAGGAGCTCGGCGACGTGCCGTTCCTGTCCTTCACGGACATGCTCAAGATCGCGCCGGCGATGATCAAGCTGCAGAGCTTCCGCTCGGTCTACGGTCTCGTGTCGCAGCACGTCCGCGACGAGCGGCTGCGCGTCATCCTCAGCTTCCATCCGCTGCTGATCGGCGGCAATCCGTTCACGACGACCTCGATCTATTGCCTGATCGCCTATCTCGAGCGCCGCTGGGGCGTGCATTTCGCGATGGGCGGCACCGGCGCGCTGGTGAGCGGGCTCGTCAGCCTGATCGAAGGGCAGGGCGGCCAAGTGCGCTGCTCGGCGCCGGTCGCCGAGATCACCACGAAGAACGGCGTGGCGACGGGCGTGCGCCTGACATCAGGCGAGACGATCGCCGCCGATGTCGTCGTGTCCAACGGCTGCGCCGCCTGGACCTACAAGAACCTGCTGCCCTCCGTGCCGCGCCAGCGCTGGACCGATGCACGCATCGATCGCGCGCGCTACTCGATGAGCCTGTTCGTCTGGTATTTCGGCACGAAGCGCCGCTACGACGATGTCGAGCATCACACCATCCTGCTCGGCCCGCGCTATCGCGAGCTGCTCGACGACATTTTCCGCCGCAAGGTGCTGGCGGATGATTTCAGTCTCTATCTGCACCGTCCCACGGCGACTGATCCGTCGCTGGCGCCGGACGGCTGCGATGCGTTCTACGTGCTGTCGCCGGTGCCGCACCAGGAGAGCGGCATCGACTGGCGCGCCGCCGCGGAGCCGTTCCGCAAGCGGATCGAGACCGCGCTGGGCGAATCGTTGTTGCCTGATCTGGCAAATCAGATCGTCACCTCGCGTCTGCTGACGCCGGATGATTTCGAGCATCGGCTGTCGTCCTATCGCGGCGCGGCGTTCGGGCTCGAGCCGGTGCTGTTGCAGAGCGCCTGGTTCCGGCCGCACAACAAGAGCGAAGAGGTCGAGCGGCTGTATCTCGTCGGCGCGGGCACGCATCCCGGCGCAGGCCTGCCGGGCGTGCTGTCCTCGGCGCGCGTGCTCGACGAGCTCGTACCGGCCCCGCATGAGCTGGAGCGGCGATGAGCTGGAACGACGACATCGCGATCTGTCGGCGGATGTTGCGGGGCGGATCGAAGACGTTCTTCGCCGCCTCTAAAGTGCTGCCGCGCGAGGTCGGCGATGCCGCTATCGCGCTCTACGCGTTCTGTCGCGAGGCCGATGACGCGATCGATGGTCCCAGCCGCCGCGTCGATGCCGTCGAGCTGCTGCACGAGCGGCTGGAGCGCATCTATGAGGGAACGCCCGACGACAGCCCGGTCGATCGGGCGCTGGCCGGCGTGGTGGCGCGGTTCGCGATTCCCAGGGCAATCCCCGAGGCGCTGCTCGAAGGTCTCGCCTGGGACGCGCAGGGCCGCCGCTACGAGACCTTGAGCGACGTGCTCGCCTATGCGGTGAGGGTCGCCGGCACGGTGGGCGTGATGATGTCGCTGCTGATGAACCGGCGCGAGGCCGACACCATCGGACGCGCCTGCGATCTCGGCATCGCGATGCAGCTCACCAATATCGCGCGTGACGTCGGCGAGGATGCGCGCGCCGGCCGGCTGTATCTGCCGCGGCAATGGCTGCGCGAGGCGGGCCTCGACGTCGAGACCTGGCGGGCCGCGCCGTTCTTCGACGACCGGATCGCGCGCGTCACCGCCCGGTTGCTCGCGGTGGCGGACGTGTTCTATGCCCGGGCGTCGGCGGGCATCGCCGAACTTCCCTGGAATTGCCGGCCCGGGATTCACGCGGCGCGGCTGATCTATGCCGAGATCGGCCGCGAGGTCGCGCGCGCCGAGTTCGATTCGCTGTCGCGGCGCGCGGTCGTCTCGACGCCGCGCAAGCTGCAACTGCTCGGCAAGGCCGCGATCGTATCGCTCGCACAGGCGCAGCCCTCGCTGGCGCCGCTGCGCCCCGAGGCGCGCATCCTGATCGATGCGGTCGTCACGGCCGATGCCCAGCGCCCGCACGCGCTCGTGCCGCGGCGCCGGACATTGCACGACCGCGCGCTGTGGGTGATCGACCTGTTCGAGCGGCTGGAGCGGCGTGATCAGGTACTGCGCTCGGGGCGGGCGTCGTGACCAGCCGGGATCGCCGCGGTCGCGGCTGAGACAGTGCGGCTGTATGCGAGCCCTATTATCACGGCGGCAGCGGTCTTAAGTCTCGTGCGCCTGACGGGCGTGCGATGCGCCACGAGAGATGCGGTGAGTGACACGCCATGACCGAGATGGGCGGCCTGCTCGAATTCGTCGTCGTGGCACTGTGCGTGCTCGGCTGGCTCGTGCTCGAATGGCAGGGCCGCCGCCTCGACCGCCAGCGCGCCGAGCGCGAGGCGAGGGAACGCGAGGCGGAGAATGGATAGGCCGAGGTTCTAGATGCGAGGCTGCCTTCGGCTGCGTACCATCATGGCCGACAATCAGGGTGACGCGCATCTGCATTCGCAACCACCGCCGTCGTCCCGGGCTTGATCCGGGACCCATACCCCCAGGGAGCGGTGCGAGGCACGCTGGTCGTTGGCTGAGTTGCCCCTCACGTCGGCTGCGGCGTATGGATCCCGTATCAGCGCCGCGACGCGCTGATGCGCGTCACGGCTTGTCGGGACGACATCGAATCTTGACGCGCGGGCGAATCCGCCGCGAGGCTGGTCGGCATCACCCTTGTCGATCACTCACCATCTGGGCATCCTGAACGGCAGCATGGCCTGGACGATCGGCATCTGAAATCTGTCCAGCGACAGGCTCTCGTGCATCACGGAGACATCCTCGCCGCGGACGCGCGCGGCGAGGTGGGAGCGGGCGTAGAACGGAGCGTCCTCCAGCGTGCTCACCACGCGCACCGGCGCATCGGCGTCGGCGCGGGCGCTGCGGTCGACGCGCCACAAGGTCTTGCGCAACGGCGCGTCGGCCAATGGCGTGACGTGCTCCAGCCTGGCGTCGGGATCGACGTGCAGCGCGATCGTCCTGTCGCCGCCGGCGCGCGCGATCGTGTCGTAGGAGATCGCCGTGCCGGTGCGCGTCGCGGCGCGCGACCATTGCCAGCTCTGGAAATCGCGCTCGAGCGGCGCGTCGCCATGGTTCAGGTCGAAATAGCCGTCGCCGCGCCAGTGCAGGTCGGGATGATCGAAGTCGACCGACACGCGGCAGCACGGCGCGATCGGCTGCCAGCGATGGCGTCCCCTGGCATCGAGCGTGAACGCGATCGCATTCAGCGCGGTCGGGACGACGCGCACCTTGCCGCGCAACGGCAACGGCCAGGGCACGGTGACCTCGTTGATCTCGATGTTGAGCTCGCGGCCGTCCCACGCGAGGTGACTGGGCCCGACGGCAAAACGCTGATCGCTGCGCGCGATCGCGCCGCGCCCGCGCTCGGTCATCGCCCAGCGCCGCGCCCGCTCGCCATACAGCGCGACGTTGAGCGCGCAGTGATTTTCAGGATCGGCCGGTCCGCGCCGCCGCGCCCACGCGTAGTAGGGCGAGAACACGCTGCCGACGAAGGCGATGATGGTGAGGCCGAAGCGGCCATCGTCGCTCAGTGCGTCGACATACCACCACGCATAGCCATCCGGCGGGACGGCGCGGTCGAAGCGAGGTCCATAATCGCTCTGCTGGCTGCCATCCGGCCCGACAGCGCCGCCATCGGCACGCCCGGTCCCGGATGCGCGCTGCCCCCCGCCACGTAGAGTCCCGGCAGCTTCGTCTGAGCGCCCGGACGCTGGAACGACGCCGTCCAGCCGTGCGAGCTGCGGCCATACAGCGCGCCCCCCGTGCCCGGAAACATCCGGCTGAAATCCGTCGGCGTCGTCACGCTGGTCAATTCCGGCGTCGTTGCGATGCTGAGGCCGCAGCGCTGCAACAGGTCGAAGGTCTGGCGGGCACATTGGCTGATCTCCGAGGGAGCGAAGCGATGATGATCACCTGATGCGGGCGCGTTGATCAGCACGAACAGCGGCTCGCTGCTGCCGGCCTCGCGCGGCTGGTCACCGCGGTCCTGCGCGCAGACATAGACGGTGGGCTCGGCCGGCATCGCGCGCCGCTCGATCAGAGAATCGAACTCGGCGCGGTAGTCGCGCGAGAAGAACACGTTGTGACGCACCAGCGGAAAGCCGTCGGCGCGCGCCACGCAGCTCCAGGTCATCGCCGACAGCGAGCGCGCCGATTCCGGGATGGCCGGCAGCGCACGCGCGGCCTCGATGCCGAACAGGCCCTGCGCGAGGGCGGCGACATCGGCCGTGGCGATCACGGCATCCGCCGCGATCTGCTCGCCGGTGGCGAGGCGGACGCCCGCGGCGCGGCCGCTGTTGGTGACGATGCCGGCGACCTCGCTGTCGTAGCGGATGCTGACGCCGTGTCGTCGCGCCAGCGCCGCCAGGCAGGCGGCGAACTCGTGCATGCCGCCATCGATCGACCAGACGCCGGCCTGCTCGACATGGGCCACCAGCATCAGCGTCGCCGGCGCATGGAACGGCGACGAGCCGCAATAGGTCGCGTAGCGGCCGAACAGCTGCTGCAGGCGGGGATCACGGAAATAGCCGCCGAGCGCCTTCCACAAGGTCTGGAACGGGCGGATCGCGGTGAGATCGCGAAAGCCGGCATTGCGCAGCAGATGCGTCATGCTCGGCGCCGGCGTGCGGATGAAGGGATCCCGCAGCGTCTCGAAGATGCGGCGCGCATCGCGGCAGAACGCGCGATAGCCCTCGGCCTCGCTGCGCCCGGCGAAGCGGCCGATCGCGTCAGCCGAACGGTCCTCGTCGGCGAAGAGATCGAGCGAGCGGCGATCGGTCCAGGCGTGGCGGGCGAGGATGTCGAGCGGCGTGAGCGTGAGATGATCGTCGAGCGCCGTGCCGAGCTCGGCGAACAGCTCGTCGAACACCCAGCGCATCGTGAACACGGTGGGACCGGAGTCGATGCGCGCCGGGCCGATGGCGATCTGGCGCATCTTGCCGCCGGGGGCGGCCGCGCGCTCGAGCACCGTCACCTCGGCGCCGCGGGCCGCCAGGGTCAGCGCAGCGCTGAGGCCGGCCATCCCGGCGCCAACCACGATCACGCGGTGATCGGCCATTGCTCGCCCTCCTGTCCGCCGGATCTGACGCAGGAAATGTCTAGCATGATTTACACTATAGGTGTAAGTTGTAATTTACATAAGCGAGGCCCGATCGGTCTCGCGGCAGGGGAGGCTCGCATGGACGTGATGGCCCGGATCGAAAAATCCCTCGTCGCAGCGGTCGCGCTGGCCGACCGGCCGGGATGTCCGCCCCGGCTGTCCGCCGCCATGCAGGCCGCCGTGTTCCCCAAGGGGGCGCGGGTGCGCCCAAGGCTCTGTCATGCGGTGGCCGCGGCCTGCGGCGACGACGAGCCGTCGGCGACGGACGCTGCGGGATCGGCGATCGAACTGCTGCACTGCGCCTCGCTGGTCCATGACGATCTGCCGTGCTTCGACAATGCCAAGCTGCGGCGCGGCCGGCCCTCGGTGCATGCCGCGTTCGGCGAGCCGCTTGCGGTGCTCGCCGGCGACGCGCTGATCGTGCTCGCCTTCCAGTCGCTCGCCAAGTCGCGCTGCTCGCCGCTGCGGCTGGCGCGGTTGATCGAGACCATCGGCGACGCCGTCGGGGTGCCGCATGGCATCGCCGCCGGCCAGGCCTGGGAATGCGAGCCGGAGATCGACCTGTCGCATTATCATCGCTCCAAGACCGGCGCGCTGTTCGCGGCCGCCACGGTGTCCGGCGCGGCGGCGGCCGGGCACGCCGATCCGGAAGCGTGGCGCAGCCTGGGCGAGAAGATCGGTGAGGCCTATCAGGTCGCCGACGACATCCGCGATGCCGCCAGCGATGAGGAGGAGGCCGGCAAGCCGGTCGGGCAGGACGCCGCGCTCGGGCGCCCCAACGCCGTGCTGCGCTACGGGCTGACCGGCGCGGTGAGCTATCTCCACGGCCTCGTCGCCGACGGCATCCGCACCATGCCGCCCTGCGCCCATGCGCATGAGTTGCGCGCGCTGATGGAGCAGGAAGCCAAGCGCCTGGTGCCGCGCCGGCTCGCAGTGTCGGCGGCGTGATTTCAACTCCTCGGGAGGCGTGTTCCGTGGGACGAGAACGTCAGCTCATCCGTTGCTCGCCATGCCCGGGCGTGACCCGGGCATCCATGACGCCCTTTCTATCAGCACCAAACGTGGATGGCCGGGTCTCAAGCCCGGCCATGACGAGAACTGATTGCCGTGTTTGAGCGGCGCCAGAACGCCTTCTGCGCCGTCAGGGCCGTCAGGCGTCCGACGCGACGGGAGCGCTGACCGCCATGCCCGCCGCCCTTCGCCACGACACGCCGGCGCCGGTCAGCTTCGGTGATCGCTGGCGCGGCTGGCGCGACGCACTACTGGCCAGTGCTTCGTTCCAGCGCTGGGCGGCTGCCTTTCCGCTGACGCGGCCGATCGCGCGCAAGCGCGCAGCGGAGCTGTTCGATCTCTGCGCCGGCTTCGTCTATTCGCAGACCTTGGCGGCTTGCGTGCAGCTCGATCTGTTCGAGGGGTTGCGCGCCGGACCGCGCGACCTCGCGGCGCTGGCCGCGCGGACGGCGATCCCCGAGGCGGCGATGGAGAGCCTGTGCGAGGCCGCCTGCGCGCTGCAATTGCTCGAGCGCCGCGGCGCCGTGCGTTACGGCCTTGGACCGCTCGGCGCGGCGCTGCTCGGCAATCCCGGCATCGCCGCGATGGTCCGGCACCATGCGGCGCTCTACGACGATCTCGGCGATCCCCTGGCGCTGCTGCGTGGGCAGGGGCGCGAACGCCGTCTCGCGCAATATTGGCCCTACGCGCTCGACCACAGCGGCGCGGCGCTGACCCGCGACGACGTCGCGCCCTATACGGCGCTGATGGCCGCCTCGCAGCCGATGATCGCCGATGTGGTTCTCGCGGCCTATCCGCTCACTGGCCACCGCTGCCTGCTCGATGTCGGCGGCGGCGACGGCAGCTTTCTCGCCGCCGCCGCGCGGGCTGCGCCGCAGCTGCAGCTGAAGTTGTTCGATCTGCCGGAGGTCGCCGCGATCGCTCGCGAGCGGCTCGGCTCGGCGGGCCTGGCCGGCCGCACTACGATCACGCCGGGCAGCTTCTACGACGACCCGCTGCCATCGGGCGCCGACGTGATCTCGCTGATTCGGGTGGTGCACGATCACGACGACGAGGCCGTCGCGCAATTGTTCGCCAAGGTGCGGGCGGCGCTGCCTGCCGGGGGCGTGCTTCTGCTCGGTGAGCCGATGCGCGACATGGCCGGCGGCAGCGATGGGGTCAGCGCCTATTTCGAGATCTATCTGCGTGCAATGGGGCAGGGGCGGCCGCGCAGCGCGGCCAGGCTGCGCGAGCTGCTGACGCTGGCAGGCTTTTCGCAGGTGCGAGTGCTTCGCACGCGCATCCCCTTGATCGCCAGCGTGATTGTCGCGAAAAGCTGACACTCCATCTGTAAATATATGTTGACACTCTCCGTGACAGGACTAACCTGACACCCGTATGAGAGCGGGCGTCGCCGGGGAGTTTGGGCTATGGACGCGATCGCCGTGGTGCTGGGGAGGCCGAGGGAATTGTCGCTGCAGCACCTGCTGTTGGCGGATGCTCCGGACTGCCTGACCGTCGACATCGAATGGAGCGCGATCAGCACCGGCACCGAGCGGCTGCTGTACGAAGGCCGCATGCCGCAGTTTCCGGGCATGGGCTATCCGCTCGTGCCGGGCTACGAGGCCGTGGGCCGCGTTGCGCAGGCCGCCGCGCATTCCGGTTTCCGGAAAGGCGAGCGTGTGTTCGTGCCGGGCGCGGCGCGCTGCTTCGGCGAGGTCAGGAGCCTGTTCGGCGCCGCCGCCTCGCGGCTCAACGTTCCCGCGCAGCGCGTCGTCGCGATCGACGAGTCCAATGGCGAGCGCGGCGTGCTGCTGGCGCTGGCGGCCACGGCCTATCATGCCTTGTCGATCGGTGGTGACGGCCAGGCTGAATGTGTGGTGGGTCATGGCGTGCTCGGCCGTCTGCTTGCCCGCCTGATCGTCGCGATGGGCGGCGATCCGCCCGTGGTGTGGGAGAGTAATCCGGAGCGCGCCAGCAGCGCGATGGGCTATCGCGTCATCGATCCCGCTCAGGACACGAAGCGCGACTACCGCCTGATCTTCGATGCCAGCGGTGATGCCGGCCTGCTCGACAGCCTCATCGCGCGCCTCGCGCCGCGTGGCGAGATCATCCTCGCCGGCTTCTACAGCGCGCCGCTCACCTTCTCCTATCCGCCGGCCTTCATGCGCGAGGCGGCGATCCGCGTCGCCGCCGAATGGAAGCACGACGATCTGGTCGCGGTGCGCAACCTGATCGACACCGGCCGGCTGTCGCTGGATGGGCTGATCACGCATCACGCGGACGCAACGTCCGCGGAGGGCGCCTACCGGACTGCGTTCGACGATCCCTCGTGTCTCAAGATGGTCCTGGACTGGAGAGCTGCCGCATGAACGCCCCGACCAAGATCAGCGCGATGACAGATGCCCTGCGTGCCGAGGCCGCGATCGAGCCGGATGCGCCGGTGACCGCTGCGCCGAAGAAGGCCACGCAGATCATCGCCATTTACGGCAAGGGCGGCATCGGCAAGAGCTTCACGCTCGCCAATCTGTCCTACATGATGGCGCAGCAGGGCAAGAAGGTGCTCTTGATCGGCTGCGATCCGAAGAGCGACACGACCTCGCTGCTGTTCGGCGGCCGCGCCTGCCCGACCATCCTGGAAACCTCGTCGAAGAAGAAGCTCGCCGGCGAGGAGGTCAAGATCGGCGACGTCTGCTTCAAGCGCGACGGCGTGTTCGCGATGGAGCTCGGCGGTCCCGAGGTCGGCCGCGGCTGCGGCGGACGCGGCATCATCCACGGCTTCGAGCTGATCGAGAAGCTCGGCTTCCACGACTGGGGCTTCGATTACGTGCTGCTCGACTTCCTCGGTGACGTCGTCTGCGGCGGCTTCGGCCTGCCGATCGCGCGCGACATGTGCCAGAAGGTCATCATCGTCGGCTCCAACGACCTGCAGTCGCTCTACGTCGCCAACAATGTCTGCTCGGCGGTGGAGTATTTCCGCAAGCTCGGCGGCAATGTCGGCGTCGCCGGCATCGTCATCAACAAGGATGACGGCACCGGCGAGGCGCAGGCCTTTGCCGATGCGGTCGGCATTCCGGTGCTCGCCTCGATCCCTGCCGACGACGACATCCGGCGCAAAAGTGCGAGCTACCAGATCATCGGCCGGCCCGGCACGGCCTGGGCGCCGCTGTTCGAGCTGCTCGCGACCAACGTCGCCGAGGCGCCGCCGCAGCATCCGCATCCGCTGACGCAGGACGGCCTGCTCGGCCTGTTCAAGGCTTCGGAGGTCGGCCGCGATGTGGTGCTGGAGCAGGCGACGCTCGAGGATATGTGCGGCAGCACGGCGGTCGCGAAGCCGTCGCTCGAAGTGATCTACGACAATGTGTGACGGGTGCGTGCTGAGCAGCGGAACTGAGTAGTGGAATCTCGTGCAATGAGCGATGCGGTGGTCCATCAGGCGGTGAGCGCGGAAAGCAGCGCGGCAGCAGGCATGCCCGCGCAGCCGGAGGCGCTCGGCTGTCACGCCGGCAAGGCCGAGCTCAGGAAGGCGGCCGATGCCGCCGGCAAGAGCGAGGTGCTGGCGCGCTACGCGGCCGACTATCCGGCCGGCCCGCACGATCAGCCGCAGAGCATGTGTCCGGCCTTCGGCTCGCTGCGCGTGGGCCTGCGCATGCGCCGCACCGCGACCGTGCTGTCAGGCTCGGCCTGCTGCGTCTACGGCCTCACCTTCACCTCGCACTTCTACGGCGCGCGGCGGAGCGTCGGCTACGTCCCGTTCAACTCGGAGACGCTGGTCACCGGCAAGCTGTTCGAGGACATCCGCGACGCGGTGTTCAAGCTGGCGGACCCTGCGAATTACGACTGCGTCGTCATCATCAATCTCTGCGTCCCCACCGCTTCGGGCGTGCCGCTGCAGATTCTCCCGAAGGAGATCAACGGCGTCCGCATCATCGGCATCGACGTCCCCGGCTTCGGCGTGCCGACCCATGCCGAAGCCAAGGACGTGCTCGCCGGCGCCATGCTGAACTATGCGCGACGCGAGGCGGAGCAGGGACCGGTGCAGGCGCCGCGCGCCCCGCGCGGCGACAAGCCGACGATCACCTTGCTCGGCGAGATGTTCCCGGCCGATCCCGTAGGCATCGGCATGCTGCTGGCGCCACTCGGCCTCGCTGCCGGACCCACCGTGCCGACGCGCGAATGGCGCGAGCTCTATGGCGCGCTGGACTGCGCGGCGGTCGCCGCGATCCATCCGTTCTACACGGCCTCGATCCGCGAGTTCGAGGCGGCGGGCCGGCCGATCATCGGTTCTGCGCCGGTCGGCTGCGACGGCACGGCGGATTGGCTCGAAGCGATAGGCCAAGCGTGTGGCGTCGGCCGTGCACAGATCGATGCGGCCAAGAACGCGGTGCTGCCGGCGATCCGCGGCGCGCTCGCGGCGACGCCGATTCGCGGCCGCATCACGCTGTCGGGCTATGAGGGCTCCGAGCTGCTAGTCGGGCGCCTGCTGGTCGAGAGCGGCGCGGATCTGCGCTATGTCGGCACGGCTTGCCCGCGCACGCGCTGGTCGGAGGCCGACTGCGCCTGGCTGGAGAGCCGCGGTGTGCGGGTGCAGTACCGCGCCTCGCTGGAGCAGGATCTCGCTGCGGTCGACGAGTTCGCGCCGGATCTCGCGATCGGCACCACGCCGGTGGTGCAGAAGGCCAAGGCACGGGCGATCCCGTCGCTCTACTTCACCAACCTCATTTCGGCGCGGCCGCTGTTCGGCATCTCCGGCGCCGGCTCGCTGGCGCAGGTGGTCAATGCCGCGATCGGCGGCAAGGCCCGCTTCGACGAGATGCGCGACTTCTTCGAAGGTGTCGGTGAAGGCGACGCCGCGGGCGTCTGGCAGGGCACCCCTGTCGCCCGTCCCGACTTCCGCGACAAGTACCGCAAGGCGGTCGCGGCGCAGGCCAAGAAGCGCAAGTCCGAGGAGATGGTGTAATGCTGATCCTCGACCACGATCGCGCCGGCGGCTATTGGGGCTCGGTCTACGCGTTCACCGCGATCAAGGGCCTGCAGGTCATCATCGACGGCCCGGTCGGCTGCGAGAATCTGCCGGTGACCTCGGTGCTGCACTACACCGACGGCCTGCCGCCGCACGAGCTGCCGATCGTCGTCACTGGCCTCGGCGAGGACGAACTCGGCCAGAAGGGCACCGAGCAGGCCATGAAGCGCGCTCGCGCCGCGCTTGATCCGGACCTGCCGGCGGTCGTCGTCACCGGCTCGATCGCCGAGATGATCGGCGGCGGCGTGACGCCCGAAGGTTCCAACATCAAGCGCTTCCTGCCGCGCACCATCGACGAGGATCAGTGGCAGAGCGCCAATCGTGCGCTGAGCTGGCTGTGGAGCGAATACGGCTCGCGCAAGATCCCCGAGCGCAAGCCGCGCGCCGAGGGCGAAAAGCCGCGCGTCAACATCATCGGGCCGCTCTACGGCACCTTCAACATGCCGTCGGATCTCGCCGAGATTCGCCGCCTGGTCGAAGGCATCGGCGCCGAGATCAACATGGTGTTTCCGCTCGGCAGCCACGTCGCCGACGTCCCGAAGCTGGTCAATGCCGACGTCAACATCTGCATGTACCGCGAGTTCGGCCGCCTGCTGTGCGAGACCCTGGAGCGGCCCTATCTGCAGGCGCCGATCGGATTGCATTCGACGACGAAATTCCTGCGCTCGCTCGGCGAACTGACCGGGCTCGATCCCGAGCCGTTCATCGCACGTGAGAAGCACACCACGATCAAGCCGGTGTGGGATCTCTGGCGCTCGGTGACGCAGGACTTCTTCGGCACCGCGAGCTTCGGCATCGTCGCCTCCGAGACCTACGCGCGAGGCTTGCGCAATTTCCTGGAGACCGAACTCGGACTGCCCTGCAATTTCGCGATCTCGCGCTGTGCAGGAGCTAAGACCGACAATGATTCGATCCGCAAGATGATCCACGAGCGGCCGCCGCTGGTGCTGTTTGGCAGC
>NZ_CAFJ01000105.1 GCF_000239795.1 Bradyrhizobium sp. STM 3809
TGTGACGGATGTCAAAGCCCAGGATACCAATTTGTGCCGCACAACTGCGTATCGTATTGCAATGTGCGCTGCAAGATGGGGGTTAATGAGACCTTATGAGGTGGTCTGGTGGCGGCCCAAGGATTCATCACGCCCCAGAATGGCGAGAACGTCGAAAATGCCGGGCGAGGTGGTTCGCCCGGTCAGCGCCGCGCGCAGCGGCTGCGCCACCGCGCCCAGCTTGAGATTGTTAGCCTCCGCAAACGCACGCAACGCGGCTTCCGTGGCCGGGCCGCTCCACGGGTCGACGGCCGAAAGGGCCTCGTGCAGCCGGCCGATCAAGGCACGGCTCTCCGGCGTCAGCAGGGCGGCTGCCTTGGCGTCGATCGGCAGCGGCCGGTCGGCGAAGATGAAGGCGGCGCCGTCGATCAGCTCCAGCAATGTCTTGGCGCGCTCTTTCAGGCTCGGCATCGCCTGCGTCAGCTGCGCACGCGTCGCCTCGTTGAGCTTGGCCTTCAGCGCGGCGCCGTTCGGCACGTAGTTCAGGACGTCCTCGAACTGGCGTACCAGCGCGGCGTCGTCGCTGTGGCGGATATAGTGGCCGTTGAGGTTTTCGAGCTTGGCGAAGTCGAAGCGCGCCGCCGATCGGCCGATCGCCGGCAGGTCGAATGCCTCGATCATCTGCTCGGTCGAGAAGATCTCCTGGTCGCCATGGCTCCAGCCGAGCCGCACCAGGTAATTGCGCAGCGCGGACGGCAGATATCCCATGGCGCGGTAGGCGTCGACGCCGAGCGCGCCGTGGCGCTTCGACAGCTTCGAGCCGTCGGGCCCGTGAATCAACGGGATGTGCGACATCGACGGCACCGTCCAGCCCAGCGCATCGTAGATCTGCTTCTGGCGCGCGGCGTTGATCAAATGATCGTCACCGCGGATGACGTGGGTGACGCCCATGTCGTGGTCGTCCACCACGACGGCCAGCATGTAGGTCGGATTGCCATCGCCTCGCAGCAGCACGAGGTCGTCGAGATTCTCGTTCTGCCAGACCACGCGGCCCTGCACCTGATCCTCGATCACGGTCTCGCCCGTCAGCGGCGCGCGCAGCCGGATGGTCGGCTTGACGCCTTCGGGCGCTTCCTTGGGATCGCGGTCGCGCCATAGGCCGTCGTAGAGCCGGGTGCGGCCCTC
>NZ_CAFJ01000104.1 GCF_000239795.1 Bradyrhizobium sp. STM 3809
GCGGCGCAGGCTTCCGCGAACACGCAGGCGGCCGCGCGCGACACAACCGGGTCGGTGCCGCCGCAGGCGCTCGGCGCGATCAATGCCGCGGTCCCGCCGTCCGGCGTGCCGATCCGGCAGGAGGCGAGCCGGGCCGAGCCGGCCAGGCCTGAGGCGAACCGGGCCGAGCCGAACCGGACCGACACGGCGCGCGCCGAGGCGGCGAGGGCCGAGACCGCAAGATCTGAGACGGCGAGGGCCGAGCCGAGCCGCGCCGAGGCCAGCAAGCCGAAGGTCGTCGAGGGCTGGGTGTTGCGCGATGTCGGCCGTGGCGGCGCGTTGATCGAGGGGCGCGGTGGACTCTACGAGGTCTATGCCGGCGATCCCGTGCCCGGCCTCGGCAAGGTCGATGCCATCCGCAAGCAGGACGGCCGCTGGGTGGTGTACACGACGAAGGGACTTGTGGTCGCGCGCTGACGAGCCATCTCTTCCGTGAGCGGATTCGACGAGGCGCCTCACCGCGACGTGAGGCGCCTCGTCGCACAATTGTCCGCCGCTGCCGCCTTTCGGCTATGTTCGGCGCCTAGCACACCGGCGCGCGGCGGCGATGTCGGTCCGGCCCGCGCCGTGTGGTCCGGAAGAGGAGGCGTGTGGTGCGACGTTTGGTAGTTGGCCTAGCCCTGCTGTGTTGCTGCTCGCTTGCATATGCCGACGAGAGCGCGCCGCTGGAGCGCGGCACCGCGATCCTCGAGCCGTCGGCGCTGCGCGCGCTCGACAGCGGCGCGTTCGGCCTCGGCCGGATGCTGGCGCCGGCGCGCGACAACGCAGTCCCGCTGACCGATGCCGCGTTGTTCGCGCTGCCGTCGATGCAGCCGGTGCGCAAGGGTCTCGAGGCGGAGTTCGACCGCTATGTCGAGACGCACAAGGCGACCTTGCCGAACGAGAGCATCGGCGTCGGCACGTCCTACGCGTTCCAGCTGTTCGATCGCGCGCTGCTGGAGTCGCCCGACGCCCGCTTCGTGCTGGCCGGTGTCGTCAACCGCATGGACCGCGCCTTCGTCGATCCCGAGCATTGCGGCGAAGTGCGGCTGTTGTATCGCCTGACGCGGACCACGCCGCCGGAGGCCAAGGACGGCGAGGTGGCGTCGCCGCGGCTGCCGATGACCTTGAACATCGTGCTCAAGGCGCGCAGCGACGCCGAGGCGAAGAGCAATTCGCCGAGCTGCGCCGAGATCGCCAAGCGCTGGCTGTCGACGGCGGATCTGCAGCTGGCGGGTCCCGAGCTGGCCGCCAAGCTGACGGCGCCGGACGGGCCGCTCGCGCTGATCCGGCCGGAGAACATCCACCGCATCGAAACCAATCTGCAAGTGGCGCATGCGCCGAAATCGGCGATCCGCGATTTCCGCACCGACTACATGATGAAGGTGTTCGACTATCAGGCGGCGAGCGGCTCCTTCGAGGAGGCCGTGCTGGAGGATCAGATCGATCGCGACCGGCTGCTTTCGGATGCCGCGCTCGCAAGCGAGTTCAAGGCCTGGCTGCTCGATCCCGTGCATCTCGGCGAGCTCGACCGCGGCATGGCGGTCATTCCTGACAAGTTCCTGGCAAAGGTGGCGGTGGCGCCGACTCCCGTCGGCTTCGTCAATTCCGACATGCTGCCGGCCTACGGGCTGGTGCAGAGCGAGGCGGCTGGCGCGACCGCGGTGTTCAGCGAGGCCGACGTCGTGGGCGCGCTGGAAAAGGCGGCGGCGCAGGGCGTCAACTTGCAGAATATCCAGTCGGTCGCCGGCTTCGAGCGCCGCTTGAACGATTCCAGCTGCGGCGGTTGCCACCAGACCCGCGGCATCGGCGGCTTCCATTTCCCCGGCGTCGACTGGATGGCGGAGAAGCCGTCCAACACGGTCGTGGTGCCCGGCTCGCCGCATTTCTTCGGCGACCAGGTCCGCCGCCGCGACATCCTGACGTCCTTTGCCGAGGGCCGCACGCCGGACTTCTCGCGCGGCTTCGCCAGCCGCCCGCAGCTGCGCGGCAGCGATGAGCTCGCTGGCACCGTCTACAATGACGGATGGGGCGCGCACTGCTATGCGAGCCGCGACGGCGCCGATAACGACAAGAGCTTCTCGCGCTGGACCTGCGCGGCGAACCTGTCCTGCCAGACCGGTCCGGCGACGCGGTTCGGCATGTGCTTCATCGCGACGCGCTAGCTGCTGCTCAGGCCACCGCGCCGCGGGCACGCAGCGCGCGGATGGCCTCGTCGTCGAAGCCGGCGCCGCGCAGGATCTCGTCGCTGTGCTCGCCGACCCCCGGCGGCTTGCGCGGGGCGACCTTGCGCTGCCCGTCGATGAAGATCGGGCTGTTGACGGTCAGCATGGTGTCGTTCTCGAACGGCACCAGCACCTCGTTTTCGATCATCTGCCTGTCGTTCGGAATGTCGTCGAGAATGCCGACCACCCCGAACACCAGCCCGCTGCCGTCCAGGATCCTGCGCCATTCGGCCAGCGGCCGGGTCGCGAACACCGCGTCGAACTCGTGGATCAGCTCGACCGAGCGGGCATGGCGGTCGGCCTTGGTCGCAAACCGCGGATCGTCGATCAGGTCCTCGCGGCCGAGGCAGCGGGCGAGAATCGGCCACTGCTTCTCCTCGTTGAGGAGCGAGAGCATGATCCAGCGGCCATCCTTGCATTGGTAGTGATTGGCCACCGCATTCAACGCCCGCTCTCGCGGCCGCCGCTCCACGAAGGTCGCGCCGCACAGCTTGGCCTGGGCCAGCACGGAGGCCGCCCAGACCCCGTTCGCCATCAGGTTGGAGGCGACGTGGCTGCCCTTGCCGGTCCTCTCGCGCTGATACAGCGCCGTGACGATCGCGCCATAGAAGGCCATGGCGCAGGGATGGTCACCCATGCCGGCCACCGAGCGCGCCGGCGTCGTGGTCTCGTCGGCGCGGACGAGGTCCATCAGTCCGGACCGCGCCCAATAGGCGTTGCTGTCGAAACCCGGCTTGTCCGCCTCCTCGCCCTTCTCGCCATAGCCGGTGAACGACGCATAGATCAGCCGCTCATTCAGCGGCGCGAGCTTTTCATAGGTGAGGCCGAGCTTGGCGCGCACCGAGGGGGGGAAGTTGGTGATGAAGACATCGGCCTGGCCGACCAGCCGCTGCAGGACTGCCTGCGCGTCCGGCTTCGACAGGTCGAGCGCGATGCTGCGCTTGTTCCGGGCTTCGAGATACCAGGCGTAGTTGTGCTCGCTGCGCGGATAGCCCGGCAGGTTCGGCAGATTGCGGTAGGGATCGCCGGCGCCGGGCGGCTCGATCTTGATGACGTCGGCGCCGAAATCGGAAAGGACGGTCGCCGCGGCGGGGGCTGCGATGAAGCTCGCGCAATCCAGCACCTTCAGGCCGTGAAAAATGCCCTTGTCGTTCATGAGGCGTCGCTCCCGTCCATTGTTTCCGCGCGCTGGAATTCCACATCGGCGCGGTTCGACGCCCATTTGACCCAGGTCGGGCGGGCGAGGCAATGGTGGCGAGAGAGTTCGAACTACAAACGAACGTCAATATTGTCAGGAGCGGGCACCGCTCCTGTCAGGTCTTCTGGTGCCTCGTGTCACGCTGGCTCGGTGAGCGGAACGATGCGCGCCGAAACGCCGTGAGGCGGAATGGGCGAACGTGGTTGGCTACGCCTTCAAGTTTTGGCAACACGCTCGAATTGGCTAGACCTTCAAATTCTCGGCCGAGCTTCTGCCGCGGTTGGCGATCTCCTCGTATTCGATCGTCTGGCCCTCGTTGAGGGTCGTGAGCCCGGCCTTCTGAACTGCAGAAATATGGACGAAAATGTCTTTGCCCCCGGCCGCCGGCTGAATGAAGCCATAGCCCTTGGTCGGGTTGAACCACTTGACCGTACCTTTAGCCATACGTCGCCTCCGCGGGATCAATTCCGTTCGGGCCGGCGGTCCCCGCAAACCGTCAGGCCCGAAAAGTGAGAATACTGCGGTTGCGACGGGCTTGATAGCGTAAACAGCGGGCGCTTTGGACCCGAAGTGATCGATATCGTGGCGGCTTTGCGGCTTTTTGGCCGCGGTCGCCGCTTAGGCCGCAACCGTTCTTGGTAGGACAGGGCAAGGCTCCGACAGGTTCAACGGAAGCTCATGCGACGTCCCCTTCGCCCGGCCGAGTCTGTCGTGCGAGTTCGACGGCATCCATGGCCGTCCTGACCCGCATCGGCTCGGCGCGGCCGCGGATCTCCACCTCGTGCTGAGGCAGCATCCCCGCGGCAAGCCCGGCCCGCGCGTAGACATCGGCCGAAATGATCACCTGGCATCCGAGCGTCTTCGTCATGTCCTGCAGCCGCGATGCGACATTGACCGCATCGCCGAGTGCGGTGAACACCATGTGGTCGCGATAGCCGATCTCGCCGACGATCACCTCGCCGCCGTGGATGCCGATGCCAAAGCCGATCGGGTCCTGCAGATCGTGGCTCAGGACGGAATTGAGCTCGGCGATGTTCGTCGCGATCGCCTGCGCAGCCTCGATCGCCTGCCTGCAGGCCATCTGAGGATCGACGGCCAATCCGAACAGCGCCAGCATGCCGTCGCCGACGAACTGATTGGGTTGGCCGCCATGGCTCAGGACCGCCTGCGAGACGGCGCCGAGGAAGCGGTTGACGATGAACACCACGTCGAACGGCAGCCGCTTCTCGGCGAGGCTGGTCGATCCGCGCATGTCGACGAACAGGCTGACGAGATAGCGCTCCTGCCCGATCCCGCTGCGTTGGCCGCCGCGCTCGCCCGGCGTCAGGTTCGGCATGAACAGTTGAAAGAACGACAGATCGTGGGTCGGGCGCAACTGACAGGCCAACCTGATCGAGGGATCCTCGACGCCGACCTGCGCCAGCACGAAGGCCTCGCGCGGCGACGGCGCGGGCAGTCCGCCGGGATCACCGATCACCCTGATGCGGCAGGTCGAGCAGCGTGCGCGGCCACCGCATGTGCTGGCATGCGGCACGTTGTTGCGCTGACTCGCCTCGAGCACCGAAAGGCCCTTCGGCACACGGATGATGCGTCCATTATTGTAGGACAGCGTCACCATGCCGCCGCGCCGCTCGTTCAGCGCGCGGACGCCGCGCGCGACGAGCGCTGCACCGAGCAGGCCGAGGTAGCCGATCAGAAAGCCGTTCATGATCAGTTCGAGCGAGGCCTGCTCCGAGGGCACACCCATCTGCCTGACGGAGAGATTTTCCGCGCGCCACTGCGGGGTTGCGCTGGCGCTGACGACATCCCGGCCGCCGCGGTAGAAGCCAAGCAGCGCCAGCGCCGGGATCAGCACGGCGCAAGCGAGCAGCCATGGCGCGGCGCGCCGGTAGAACGGCTTCAGCCGCAGCCAGAAATGCAGCCCGATGCAGCCATGGGTCCACGACGTCAGCAGCGCGGCCGACATCAGCCAGATGCGCCAGGACGGCCCGGCCCAGTAGGAATAGAGAACCTGCGGATAGAGCTTTTCGTGTCCGTAGAGCACATGGCCGATGCGAACGCCGGCGATGTGGCTGAAGATCAGCGCAGGAATGCTGAGACCCAGCAGCAGCTGCAGCGGCTCCAAGGTGGTGCGGCTGAATTGCCGGCGCTGATAAAGCGCCCAAACGCCGAGGCCGCCATGCGTGAGAACGGCAGCATAGAACAGCACGGCCACGGGGAGGAACTGCCAGAACACGAGGTGATAGCCGACGCCGGCGGCGAGCGCCTCCAGCGAGATGTTGCCAAGCGCATGGTTGAGAAAGTGGCTCAGCAGATAGCTGAAGAGAATGATGCCGCAAACCAGGCGCACCTGCCGCACGCCGATGCCGCGCAGGGTGGTCCGGAAACGATGGGACATCGAAGGGGTCATGCGGTCCGTGCGAAACTGAACCGCGATGCTAGAGATTTATTCCCGGACAGCCTAGTGGGACGCATCGCGGTGGCAGGGTGGCGATGCCCGCGCCGCGAAATGTTGACTCGCCCGGCGGAGTCGGGGAAAAGCGCCGCGTGACGGCCTTGTCTCCCAGCATCGACAGCCCAACTGCGCGCTCGCTGCGCGCCGCGTGGACGGCGGCTGCGGCGATCATCGCCGGCATGACCATCATGCGAATGGTCTATGCCGGCGCGCTCGACCTGCGGACCGACGAAGCCTATTATTGGACCTGGTCGAAGGAGTTGCAGCTCTGCTTCCTCGATCATCCGCCGATGATCGCCTGGCTCGTCCGGCTCGGAACGGCGCTGTTCGGCGACACCAATCTCGGTGTTCGCTTCGGCGGTATCCTCGCGATGGCCGCGTCGCAGCTCCTGCTCGCCGACATCGTTCGCCGCGTCACCGACGACGCGCGCGCCGTGATCCTTGCGGTGCTGCTGCCCGAGGCTGCGCTCTACTACGGCCTGCTGATGGCCAAGGTGGCGCCTGATGTCGCCGCGATCCCGTTTGCGCTGGCGATGGTCTGGGCGCTGGTGCGGCTCGCCGAAAGCGACGATGGCCGCTGGTGGCTCGCCGCCGGCCTGTTCGGCGGGCTGGCGCTGCTGTCCAAGTTCACCGTCGTCATGCTGCTGCCGGCGGTCGCGGCGTTTCTGCTCGTGCCGGCCTGGCGCGGCCGCTGGCTGGCGAGCGCCTATCCCTGGTGCGGAGCGCTGATTGCGCTCGCCGTGTTCTCGCCCGTGCTGATCTGGAACGCGCAGCATGACTGGGCCTCGTTCCGCTTCCAATTCATCCGCGCCGCCGCCCCGCATGATTTTTCCTGGCGGACGCTTGGCGACTACATCGGGCTGCAGTTCGGACAAGTCGGTTTCGTGTTGTTCCCTGCCACGCTCACGGCACTCACGCTCACGGCCTGGCGCGGCTATCGTACGCGCGAACCGGTTGCCATCCTGCTGTCGAGCGCGGTGCTGGTGCCGTTCCTCTACTTCCTCTGGAAGTCGCTGACGCTGCGGATCGGCGATACCTGGCCGATGTTCATGTGGCCGATCGGCTTCGCCGCGGTCGCCATCAACATCGTGAAGCTGCAGCACGGCGGTGCGCCGGCCTGGTTCATCCGCGCGACCTTGCGCTGGGTGCGGATCGCGATCGCCAGCGGCGTCGCAATGGTCGTGATGATCTTTCTCTATTACGTCGCGGCCCCCTGGAACTTTCTCGGCCGAACCGATCCGATCGGCGCCGAGGCGGGCTATGAGCAGGTGGCGGCGCGGGTCGAGCAGGAGCTGACAAAGGCCGGCGCCAGCTGGATCGCGACCTCGGACTACCGCACCTATGCGATGATGCGGTGGTTCTTTCGCGGGCGTGTGCCGGTCATCCAGATCAACGAGCGCGCCCGCTTCATGGGCTTTCGTGATCCGGGCATGGACCTGATCGCGGGACATCCCGGCCTCTATGTCGCACGCGAGCCGGATGCCGCGGGCCGGCTGCTCGCCGAGACGGGCGTGCGCCGCGAGCCGCTCGGCAGCGTGCAGCGGAGCTGGCGCGGCGTGGTCATGGACAGCTACGCGCTGGACAGACTGACCGGCTGGACGCCGGAGCTGTCGCCACGGCCGGACTCGCCATTCTATCAATGGCGCTGGCTCGCCGGCGAATTCGCCACCGCACTGCGCGCCTGATCACTTGTCCTCGTCCTCCTGCTTGCGCAGCAGATCCTTGGCGAGATCGGCCAGCGCCGGACGCGGCAGCGCGGCGAACGGCATCGGCCGGGTCACGTCGATCGCCGCAAGTCCAAGCCGCGCGGTCAGCAGGCCGTTGAGCACGCCCTCGCCGAGTCGCTGCGACAGCTTGGCGGCAATGCCGTGCCCCAGCACCTGCTGGATCAGGCTGTCGCTTGCGGCCATGCCGCCGGTGATGGCGAGATGGGCGATGACGTGACGCAGCAGGCTGATCATGCCGAGCGCGCCGGGACGTCCGCCGTAGAGCATCGCGAGCTGGCGGATCATCCGCAAACTCGCGACGAACACGAACAGCACGTCGATCATCGCGCGCGGGCTGACGGCGGTGACCACGGAGACGCGCTGCGCCGCGACCGACACCAGCCGCCGCGCCTCGATGTCGAGCGGCGTCATCAGCTCGCGCTCGGCGAGCTTGATCATGTCGGCGCCGTCGATGATGTCGTCGGCGTGGCCGGCGAGCTCGGCGCGCGGCCGCGCCAGCCGCGGATTGGCATGGGCGATCCGCAACAGTTCGGCAATCACCGCGCGGCTCTCGGCGCGATCATCGGACAGCAGCACGGCGGCGGCGCGTGCGTGCAGCTTCTCGATCGTGGCCAGCCGCACCAGCCCGTAGGTCTCGCGCCCGATCACGGCGGCGAGCGCGATCGCGGCCGCCGCGGCAAAACCGGCGCCGACATAGCCGAGCGCCTCGCTGCGCGCGAACAGGTCCTCGATCAGCCTGACGACGCCGAGGCCGAGGCCGAGCAGCACCAGGCCGCCCACCGATCCCCAGAACAGTGCGCCCCAGCGGAAGCCCCGCCGCGCCGGCAGCACGATGTCGACGGGCACCGGCAGTTGCGCCGGATCGGCTTCGGGCGTGATCTGGATGGTGCCGCGGCCGGGCCGGCCGGCCTCATCGGCGTCGACCACCACGACATCGGGATCGTCGAGCCGGAAGGTCTGGGGACGGCGGGGCTTGGCGCGATCGCTCATTGCAGCCGGTCTCCGATCAGGAACTGAAGGGCGCGGTCGAGACGAATATGGGGCAGCGCCGGCTCGCCGCCAGCGTCAGGCGCCAGCAGCGGCGGACGGAAGCGCAGGAAGCGGAAATCGGTGCCGTCGGCGGCGGCGCTCGACAGGCCGCGATAGGCGTCGCCCTTGAACAGCTCTTCGGCGTCGGCCGGGAGCTCGCCGGGAAAGGTCGCGACCTCGGTGTTGCCGTCGAAGATCTCGCCATTGGCGCTCTCGCCGGCTGCGGGGGTTCCGAGCAGCGACGGCAGCTTGTCACGGCCGCGCGCGACCAGTGCCTCGCGGGTCGCGCGAACCGCGGCCAGCGCCACCACGTCGATCGCAGCGCCGGTGCTCTCGGCGCGACTCACCGCGCGATTGACCGCGCGCCGCAGCACCGCCTCCAGCCGGTCGTGGCTGGTGTGATGCAGATGATCCGCCTTCGTCGCCGCGAACAGAATGCGATCGATGCGCGGCCTGAACAGAGCCGACAGCACATTGCCGCGCCCGACCCGGAAGCAATCGAGAATGCCGGTGAGCGCGGCTTCGAGATCGTGCAAAGCCTCGGGCCCGGCATTGAAGGCGGCGAGCGCATCGACCAGCACGATCTGACGGTCGAGCCGCGCGAAATGATCGCGGAAGAACGGCCTGACCACGATGTCCTTGTAGGACTCGTAGCGGCGCGCCATCATCGCCCACAGCGATCCGCTCGGCGCCTGGCCCTCGGCCGGCAGGTCGAGCGGCGCGAAGGTCAGCGCCGGCGAGCCGGCGAGATTGCCGGGCATCAGGAAGCGCCCGGGCGGCAGCAGGCTCATGGCGAAGCGATCGTCGCGGCAGGCGCGCAGATAGTCGGTGAACAAGCGGGCCGCCTCGAGCGTCGCCGGTTCGTCCTCGCGGCCCTCCGGCGAGAGTGTCGCGAGATGCGCGTGCCAGGCGCCGGCCAGATGCAGCCGCGGCTCGCTGCGCGACAGCGCGAGGCTCTCGCGCGCCCATTCCTCATAGCTTTTGTTGAGCAGTGGCAGATCGAGCAGCCATTCGCCGGGATAGTCGACGATGTCGAGCGTGAGCGTCCGCTCCGCGCCATTGCCGCGCTGGAATTCGATCACCAGCCGAAGCTCGCTGATGTCGACCGTCGAGCTCGGCCAGCGCCGCTCGGCGACCAGCGCGCGCACGTGGTTCTCATAGGCGAAGCGCGGCACGCCGTCGTCCGGTTGCGGCGCCAGATAGGCGCGGGCGATGCGGCCGGAGGCCTGCGCCTCGAACACGGGAAGGCGTCCACCGCGAACGAGCCCATGGATCAGCGCGGTGATGAACACGGTCTTGCCGGCCCGTGACAACCCGGTGACGCCGAGCCGAATCGTCGGATTGAGGAAGCTCTCGCCATAATCGAGCAGGGCGCGGGCGGAGAGCCGGGCTTCCTCGACGAGTTCGGAAAAGGTCACCATGGGAGGGAGGAGATTCGCCAATTGAAAATGCTGTGAGCGATTTTTGAAAGGTGGCGATGCAAAACGCTCAATTCAAGCTCACATTACCGGCGCGATCCAGCTAGAATCACAGCTTGAACGGAACGTTGACCACTGGAAACCATAATCCTCCTTCCAAGATTGTCTCCGGCAAACCAGCGCCAGGTTCCTCCATGACCGTATTTCAACTGAAGCAGTTCGCCTCGACCTCGGTCCATGCCGCCACAGGTGCGGTCCGCTGGAATTACGATAAGGTCGAGATGATCGCCGACGGCATCGTCCATATCGTCGGCATCGCCGCTGGGCTCGTCGCCACCACGGTCCTTGTGGTGCTGACCTCGATCTATGCGAATCCCATCGACATCGTCGTGGTGTCGATCTACGTCGCCGGCCTGCTGTCGATGCTGATCCTGTCGGCGACCTACAATCTCTGGCCGGTGTCGCCGACCAAATGGGTGCTGCGCCGGTTCGATCATTCGGCGATCTATGTGCTGATCGCGGCCACCTATACGCCGTTCATCGCCGCGTTGAAGGACACCGTGTTCTCGGTGGCGCTGCTGCTCGGCGTCTGGGGCGTGGCGATCTTCGGCATCGTGCTGAAGCTGCGCTGGCCGGGCCGGTTCGATGCGCTGTCGATCGGGCTGTATCTGGCGCTCGGCTGGAGCGGCATCATGATGTACGACCGGGTGATCGCGGTCATGCCGACCTCGGTGCTCGCCTGCGTGCTCACCGGCGGCATTCTCTACAGCCTTGGCGTCATCTTCCATTCGTGGCGGCGCTTGCGCTTCCAGAACGCGATCTGGCATGGTTTCGTCTTGCTGGGCGCCGGTTTCCATTATACGGCGGTGCTCGATCTCGTCCTGACATAGAACGTTTCAAGACAAATTCCGTGCGGAGGGCTTTGCATGCAGGTGACCGGCAAGATCGTAGTGGTCACCGGCGGCGCCCGTGGCATCGGCAAGGCGCTGTGCGAGGCGTTCGCGAGGGCCGGCGCGGCCAAGGTGATCGTCGCCGATCTCGACGACGCCGGAGCCAAGGCGGTCGCTGAGAGCATCGGCGGCGCGGCGTTCCGCTGCGATGTCTCGCAGGAGGCGGACATCAAGCGCGTCATCGAGGAGACCGAGCGGCAGTTCGGGCCGATCGCGCTGTTCTGCTCCAATGCCGGCATCGGCGGCGGCTTCGACCCGCTGTCGGTGAATGTCGGCGGCACGTCCGACGAGCCCTGGACGCGTAGCTGGGCCATCCACGTCATGGCCCATGTCTGGGCCGCGCGGCATCTGATCCCGCGCTACAAGGCGCGCGGCGGCGGCTATTTCCTGAATTCGATCTCCGCGGCGGGCCTGCTGTCGCAGGTCGGCAGTGCGCCGTACTCCACCACCAAGCATGCCGCGGTCGGGTTTGCCGAGAACCTCGCGATCTCGCACAAAGCCGACAACATCAAGGTCTCCATCCTGTGCCCGCAGGGCGTCGATACCGACATGCTGCGTTCGATCCCGAAGGGCCCGCAATCCGGTGATGGCGATCTCACGCCCGAGCAGGTCGCGCAGGACGTGCTGAAAGGCCTCGCCGAGGAGAGCTTCCTGATCCTGCCGCATCCCCAGGTGCTCGGCTACATGCGCAAGAAGACCGAGAATTACGACCGCTGGCTCGGTGGCATGGCCAAGATCCAGGCGAAGATGCGCGAGGAGTTCGGGACGTAGGTCGCAGTTCATCGTGAGTTGATGATAAGGGTGAACTGTCTCGACGTCCCCCGCTGTCGTCCCGGCGAAAGCCGGGGCCCATAACCCCAGGAAGCCGTTCGAGGCACACGCGTCCACCATCTTCTCGACGACGTTCTTTGTCAGCGACGTAGGCCGCGGCGTATGGATCCCGGCGTGCGCCGGGATGACGATGGGGATGTTGCCTGCATGCCATCGACGGTAGCGCGTAGGGTGAGAAAGGCGGCAGCCCGCAGGGCGGCGGCATGCCCACCGCGGATCCGCACATGCGGGGCGAATGGTGGGCACGGCGCGCGAGAGAGCGCAGCTTGCGGTCAGCATCATGCATTCGCCTTCGCCCACCCTACGGCAGCATCGCTCGGCGCGTGCGTTTCCAGACATCACACAGCTCATGACACGACCTCGCGCTCCTGGGGCGCAGGACGCCCGAGTGGTGCATCGGCAACGTCCCTTCTCTGAAACGAAGGGCGCAGGGAATGCCGGGT
>NZ_CAFJ01000103.1 GCF_000239795.1 Bradyrhizobium sp. STM 3809
TCGTCGCCGGCAAACATGGCCTGCGCGATCAAGAGCCCGGCCATCGCCGAGGTGTTCATGCCCTGGCGGCCGAAGCCGCTGGCCACCCACAGGCCTTTGCGCAGTTGGCCGACCTGCGGCATGCCATGCACGGTCTGGCCGGTGACGCCGCCGAAGGTCTCGGCGATCTCGACCCGGCCGAGTTGCGGAAACACGGTGCGGATGCGGCGCTGCAAGGCGGACGCAAACCCGCTGGGGCGCGCGTTCCAGGTCGTCTCCGGGCTCGCCCACATCAGCCGGTCGCCCTCGACGATGCGGAAATGGTCCACGCCATCCGTGTCGTGGACCGAGCCCTGGAAGGCGATTGCCTCCGCCAGCTGTGCGCCGAGCGGCGCGGTGAGGCCACCATAGCGCCACACCGGCAGCAGCGTGTCGGACAGCTTCTGCAGCGGCGCCCCCAGATGAATGTTCCCGGCCAGCACGATGTGCGAGGCGCGCATCCGCGCCGACGGCGTCACGATGCGCTTGCGCACGCCGGACGCGTCGATGCTGACCACCGGCGTATCCTCGAAGATCCGCGCTCCCGCCTTGTGAGCGAGCCGCGCCAGCGCATGGACATAGTTGCGGCCATCGAGCTGGAACGCGCGGGGATAATGAACGCCGTGGAAATAGCGGCTGGTCTTCAGCTCGCTGCGGACGCGCTCGACCTGCCAGCCCTCGACCTCGGTGTCGAAATCCTCGTGCAGCATCTGCAGCCGGCGGATCAGCGCATCGCCGGCATCGACATTGGAGACCTCGAGAGCGCCCTCGGTCAGGGCGATGCCGGGCATCGCCGCGGCCTGGGCACGAATGAACTCGGCCCCCTCC
Organism: Bradyrhizobium sp. STM 3809; assembly: GCF_000239795.1. Lineage (GTDB taxonomy): Bacteria > Pseudomonadota > Alphaproteobacteria > Rhizobiales > Xanthobacteraceae > Bradyrhizobium. The sequence continues at coordinate 847 of NZ_CAFJ01000103.1, forward strand.
CATGACAGCGCCCACAGCGCGCGCGCCCGCTCCAGCCCCACCCGCTCGATCAGGTCCGGCAGCGCCAGGTCGAACCCGGGCAGCACCGTGCCGACCATGGCGCCGGAGGCGTTCCAGCCGACCTGCCGGCCTTCGAGCACCGCGACGCTGGCGCCTTGGCGCGCCGCGCACAGCGCCGTCGTCAGCCCGGCCAGCCCCGCCCCGACCACGCAGACATCGACGTCGAGGTCGAAATTCAGCCTGGTCCGGGCCACGTTGCCTGCGGCATCCGCGTCATCGTTCACGCTTGTGGAAGTCTCGCTCATGGCGTTTTCTTAGCGAACCCTGCGTCGGACGTCATGACGCTTTTAATGGCGATAAAGAGACGTGATACAGCCTGACCCAGGCTGACCGATTCGAGACCGGATTCCATGCGCCGATTGATGCTGCTGCGCCACGCCAAGACCGAGACGGACGCGCCGTCGGGCCGCGACCAGGACCGCCGTCTCGACGAGCGCGGGCACCACGATGCCGCCATGATCGGCGACTTCATCGCCAGCCACCCGCCGGTGCCGGATCTCGTCCTGGTATCGACCGCGGTGCGGGCGCAGCAGACCTGGGAGCTCGCGTTTGCGGCAATGAAGGATCGGATCCCCGCTCCACAGGTCGAATCCGTGCCGGAGCTGTATGCCGCGGAGGCGATGCAGATCCTGCATCAGATCCGCCTCGCCGCCGCGGTCGATCCGCGGCAGCTTTTGATCGTCGGCCACAATCCCGGCCTGCACGAGCTGGCGCTGGCCTTGGCCGGCCGGGGCGACACCGACTCCCGCCAGGAGCTGGCGCGCAACATGCCGACCGCCGGGCTCGCCGTGTTCGACTTCGACACCGACGATTGGAGCGACGTGAGCTTCGCGCGCGGGAACCTGCTGACATTCGTCACGCCGAAGCTGCTCAAGCACGGCTCCGATTGACAGGCCGGCGTCGCCGGGCGCGTAATGCATGCGCTGCGTGAGGAGCCCCCGGCGATGTTCAAATCGATTCTCGTCCCCATCGATCTGGCCGACACCGACCTCGCCAAGCCCGCCATCGCCACCGCGGCCACGCTGGCGGCAACGTGGCAGGGCACGGTGCATCTCCTCAACGTGATGCCGATGACCCCGGTGATGCTCGCCGAATACGTGCCCGCCGATTTCGACGCGCAGCAGCGCGAGACAGCCCAGGAGGCGCTGTCGATCGTCGCCCGCGAGTCCGGCATCCCCACGGAGCGCATCAGCTACACGGTCCGCCAGGGCGGCATCTATCATGAAATCCTGGAAGAAGCCGCCAAGGTGCAGGCCGACCTGATCGTGATGACCTCGCACCGCCCGGCGATGCGCACCTACTTCCTCGGCAGCAATGCCGGGCACGTGGTGCGATACGCGAAATGCTCGGTGCTTGTGGTCAGGCCGTAGCAGCGATCAACGCAGCACCGGAATGCTCGGACGTGCGAAGACAGTCCCGGTGCCCATGACTGCGCCCTCTCCCCTTGCGGGCGAGGGCATGTCGAAAGGTTCGGCAAGCTCTCTTGGGTGAGGGTTATCTATCGACGAGCGCAACTCGCGGAGAGATACCCCTCACCCAACCACATGCGCGGATAGTGCGTACATGCCCTCTCCCGCAAGGGGAGAGGGCGCTGCATCTAATAGCGCATTGTTTAGTCGTAGGGTGGGCAAAGGCGCGCCGAGGCGTACATTGTTAGTTCCACTGCCTGATCGCGCCGTGCCCACCGTCTTTCGCCGACCGCGGTGGGCACGCCAGCGCGTGGCTTGCGCCACGCGATGTCTTTGCCCACCCTACGGACCGGTCATGTCCGGCGTCATTGCGAGCGAAGCGAAGCAATCCAGAGCGTCATGCGCGAGTCCAGATTGCTTCGTTACTCCGCTCCTCGCAATGATGGAGTTTGTTGCTGCGGCTCCCGAACGCTCACGGCCACTCCGCAATAAAACCCTTTGCTTTGTATGGTTCGATCTTGTCCCATTCGCGCAGCACGCGGCGGCGGAATTCTGGATGGGTGTGCCACACATGCCGCGGCACGCCGAAGCCGTCGACCGTCAGCAGCATCTTCTCGACCTCCGGCCAGTGCCGATGCACGGTCATCGCGTAGCGCCGCGCGGTCCAGCTGTTGCCGAGGCAGATCAGACTGCGGACATTGGCGAGCCCGAGCGCCGCGTCGATCACCGGCAGCGCGAACTGCACGTTCTCGCCGGTGTTCATGGCGCGATGCTCCTCGAGGATGCGCTCGGCTGGAACGCCGCGCCTGACCATCGCGGCCTTGATCAGCGTGCACTCCGACAACTCGGCCCCCGGCGTGACGCCGCCGCTGACGATGGCATGTCGGAAATAACCCTGCTGCCACAGCCGGGCTGCCGTCTCGGCGCGCAGTTCCTCGTCGACGCGGGTGCCGAACACGAACAGGAGATCCGCCGGCCGCAGCGGCGTATCGGCGAAATGCCGCGCGTTGATCGCGGCGATCTCGTCGGCATCGGGCAGACGGTTGGCGCGATCGGACATCAGATTTCTCCGAGAGCGGCAGGCCATCGTCGCATCACCAGAACCTGCCGCGCGGTCACTTCGATCACCAACGATGTCGCCGCGTGATCACGGCAGCAGCACGACGGGAATTTCCGCGAAAGTGTAGCTGCGCGGCTGGTTGCGGGTGATGAAGCCGCCGACATACCAGGCGAACATCGCGGCGAAGCCGACCAGGAACAGCGCGCCGGTCCACTCGCGGATGAGCAGCGCCCGGACCAGGAGCCCAGCCATTGCCACCGCGAGCAGCGCGATCAGGCCGAGCGCGGCGCCGTAGGCAATGCGTCCAAGGCCCGCGGTCAGCTGCACAGCACTGCCGCTCGCCGCGAGCCGCGCATGCAGGGCCACGATGAAGGCGCGATAGGCTTCGCTCTGCGGCGCCATCAGGGTCGCGGTCTGCCACGACGTCGAGACGACGCTCAGCCGGCGGCCGTCGCGATGGGTGATATCGGCGCGAAACCGCTTCGCCTGCATCGACACCGGCCGGAACGACAGCCGGATCGCGGCGATGTCGGCATAGGGCCAGACGCCGCTGCGGCCGGCGAATCGCCACGACAGCCCCTGCTCCGTGAGCGCGAATTGCTGCGCGGCGCCGATCAGCGACGCCTTGTAGGCGTAGCGGATGACATTGTCCTCGGCGGTGGTGGCATGCTCGGAAATGGCGCGGTCCTGTTGCGTGGTCCGCGTGCCTTATCCTACAAACGGGCCATGAGCGAAACGATCCATTTTCCCCGCCACCTGATCCTGGCCGGCGCGATGGCCGCCGGCATCCTGCTGGCGCTCGCCGTGCACATGCTCGGCGCACGCTACGGGCTCGATCTCGGCGGTCTGTGGCAGAGTGACGGCGCCTTCATGCCCGCGGGCTCGGCGATCGCCTGGTGGCTGATCGCGACGGTCGGCTTCTCCTCCGGCTATTTCATCGCCAACATCATGCACAGCGCGGTATCCGGGGAGATCCCCCAGCGCGCGCGCAACTTCCTGGTCGTGGTCGGCGTGCTGATGCTCGCCGGCATCGGCCAGGCGATCTCCGGCCCGAGCCCGGTGCCGTCGGCGGCCGGCGTGCTGGCGGGCCTCGCCGTGCTCTGCCTCGGCGCCCTGATGGCGTTCTGTGGCGCCCATTTCGCGCTGCGCAAGAGCTGAGCGCCTCACCGCGTCCGGACGCCGGACGCACTCCAGCGGATCACGCCCGCGGCCGCCAGCATCAGGGCTGCGGAGATGACGAGCGACAGCCGCAGGCCGTGCATGAAGGCTCCGGTCGGCCCGATCAGCGCTCCGAACAGCGCCACGCCCAGCACGCTGCCGCTCTGCCGGGTCGCATTGAGCACGCCGGCGGCCACGCCCGAGCGCGAGCGATCGACGCTGCCGAGCAAAGTTGAGGTCAGCGGCGGCACGATCAGACCGAGGCCGCAGCTCAGCCCGATCAGGGGCAGCACGATCGCCGCATAGGGCGTGCCCGGTGCGATCGGCAGCAGCGACACGCAGGCCGCGGCCGAAAGAGCAGCCCCGAGCGCAATGGTCGCGCTTGGCCCCAGCCGCTCGGCGATGCGGGGCGCCAGGAGGTTGACCGGGAAGACGACGCCGAACATCGGCAGGAACGCCAACCCGGTCGCAAACGCCGACATCCGGTTGACCTCCTGGAAGTACAGGCTGAACGCGAAGATCAGCCCATAGGTCGCGGTATTGGCGAGCAGGCCGACCAGCGCGCAGCGCGCGAACAGCGGAAGCGCGAAC
>NZ_CAFJ01000102.1 GCF_000239795.1 Bradyrhizobium sp. STM 3809
ATCAGTGGAGCGTCTCCCGTTCGCGTGTGATGCGTCGGTGAAATGCGTCGTCTGACACTGCACGAGCCATAATAAACGAGCTCGCGTGATTTTGGCACCGCCATCGGCTCTCGCCCGCCTGACGGAAGCGAATGTCGGTGCCCAAGAACCTTGTTGCTACGCGATGCTGAAGATCAGCTCGCGCGGCGGCCCGCAAGCCGAATTTCTGCGCAAAGCCGATTTTTGCATCCGATGTTGTTACGAGGAGATGATGGAAGACGTTACGGACGGGCCGGCCGGGAAGTTGCGAAATTCCTCCTCCCGGGCGCCGTCATAGCTGCAGGAACCGGTTCCGGGCGCGATCGTTAGTGAGGCGACGCGCCGGCGCGGCGCTGGACTGGAGGATTGACCGTGACTCTTCTCAAATGGGCGCTACTGTTCTTCGTGATCTCCGTGATCGCCGGTATTCTCGGCTTCACAGGGGTCTCGGCCGCTTCCGCGGATATTGCGCGGATCCTGTTCTACATCTTCCTTGTGATCTTCCTCGTGCTGCTGATCCTCGGGCTGACGATCTTCCGAGTGTAACGGCCGGCCGCAGCGACGAACCAGGCGATCGCCTCGCCGCTCTTGGTCTCAGGTCGACAGAGCGGCGGGCGATCAGCCCGCGGTCAATCAGCCACTTCCTCGATACGGACCTTGTCCGGATAGAACGCCAGATGACCCGAAATCTCGGTCATCGCGGGGAAGGGCGTCTCATAGCTCCATATCGCATTGTCCAGCCTCGTGCCGGGGGTGACGATGCTGAAGTAGCTGGCGTCGCCCTTGTAGGGACAATGGGTGACGCGATCGGTCTTCTGGAGCGCGGCCATGTTGGCATCGGCGCGTGGCACGTATTGGACCGCCGGATAGCTCGCCTCCTTCAGGATCAGCGCGCGGGTGGTATCGGCGATGACGACGCCATCGGCCATGACGCGGACGCGCCTCGGATTCGGGGTGATGGTGATCGGGTGATCCGGCCCTGGAAGCTTCATGTCATCTCCCTGTTGTCCTTTTGCCTCCGGCACGGGTGCGTCACCCGGTCCGGCATCTTTGGCTCCGCAGGGTCATATAATGACTCCGAGCGTGACCCCGAAACCGGTTCGCGCTAGATTCGACCATCACGGTCGCGCGAGAACGCCTTGATTCGTGCCCTGCGGCGGGCCACACAGGCGGGCTGGAGCCGCGGCGCTTCGACCGTCCGTCGCTGACAAAGGAGATGTACCGGGATGCCCATGGATGCCCACGTGATCGAGCAGATGATCAAGGCCGCCATTCCCGACGCCCAGGTGACGATTCGTGATCTCGCCGGCGACGGCGACCATTACGCCGCGACCGTCATTTCCGAGGCCTTCCGCGGCAAGTCCCGCGTGCAGCAGCATCAGCTCGTCTATCAGTCGCTGCGCGGCCAGATGGGGGACGTCCTGCACGCGCTGGCGCTGCAGACCGGGGTGCCGGACCAGCGCTGATTGGCGCTGCCGCACGGCCGCGCGCATCCGGGGGAGATGGCGGTGAACAATCCGCGCGGCGCGCTGTTCCGCGTCATCGAGCCGAACCAGCACGGCCGGGTCACCTTCGTCGAGCTGTTCTTCGATCTCGTCTTCGTCTACGCGGTGACGCAGATCTCGCATTATCTGATAGGCCATTTCACCCCGCTCGGAGCTGTCCAGACGGCGATGCTGTTCCTCGCCGTCTGGTGGGTCTGGGTCTACACCGCCTGGGTCACCAACTGGCTCGATCCCGAGAAGGCGCTCGTCCGCGGCCTTCTGTTTGCCCTGATGCTCGCGGGCCTCGTGCTGTCGATGTCGATCCCGCGGGCCTTCGAGGACCGGGGATTATGGTTCGCGCTGGCCTACGGCGCCATGCAGGTCGGCAGGACCGCGTTCTGGTGGACGGCCACGCCGCCGCAAAGAGCCGCTGTTCGGCGTAACGCCGCCCGCATCCTGTCCTGGCTCAGCGCCTCCGCCGTGCTCTGGCTGCTCGGCGGCCTCGCCGAGGGCTCTGCGCGGATGACGCTGTGGAGCGCAGCGCTGATGCTCGAATACATCTCGCCCGCCGTTCGCTTCTGGGTGCCGGGGCTCGGTGCCTCGACCGTGGAAGACTGGATGGTCGAGGGCGGCCACATGGCGGAGCGTTGTGCCGGCTTCATCATCATCGCGCTTGGCGAATCGATCGTCGTGACCGGCGCAACCTTTGCCGAGCTCGATTGGACGGGCGCCAACGTCGCGGCCTTTGCGTGTGCCTTCGTCGGTACGGTCGCGATGTGGGCGGTGTATTTCAACCGCGGCGCCGAGGCCGGCTCGGAGATGATCTCGCAGTCGAGCCAATCCGGACTGGTGGCGCGATCCGCCTACACCTACCTGCACATGCCGATCGTCGCCGGCATCATCGTCTCGGCGGTCGGGGACGAGATCGTCCTCAAGCATCCGATCGGCCACACCGACCTCACGACCGCCGCGGTGCTGATCGGAGGACCATTCGTGTTTCTGTTCGGCACCATCCTGTTCAAGCGTGAAGTCCGCGGATTTCTCCAGCTGTCGCACGGCGTGGGCTTGCTGGGCCTGATCGGATTGGGCTGGTTCGCGACCGCGCTGTCGCCGTTGATGCTCTCAGCGTTGACGAGCGTGCTGCTGGCGGTCGTCGCGATCTGGGAGGTGCTGTCGCTGCGGTCGAAGCCGGTGACTCATGCCTCCTCGGCAACGAGCGCCTGAACCGAGAACATCTTCTCGGAATCCGTCCACACCGTCCGGACCTTCCAGCCCGATCCCCGCGCCAGCGCGCCGAAGCGGTCGATGCTGTATTTGTAGCTGTTCTCGGTGTGGATGCTCTCGCCGGCGCGGAACGTGATCGTCGTGCCCAGCAGGCGGACGGTCTGCGGCTTGCGCGCCACCAGATGCATCTCGATGCGGTGCTGCTCGCGATTGTAGATCGCGCGGTGCACGAAGGCGGACAGGTCGAAATTGCCGCCGAGCTCGCGGTTGATCCGCAGCAGCAGATTGAGGTTGAAGCGGGCGGTGACGCCGGCCGCGTCGTTGTAGGCCGCATGCAGCACGCGCTCGTCCTTCTCGAGGTCGACGCCGACGATCATCAGCGCGCCCGCGCCCAGGATCTCGCGCGCCGAGCGCAGGAAGCGGCAGGCCTCGTGCGGCTCGAAATTGCCGATGGTCGATCCCGGAAAGAACCCGACCTTCGGCTTGCCCTCGATCGCCGCCGGCAGCTTGAAGGCCGTGGTGAAGTCGGCGATGACCGGATGCACCGCCAGATCCGGGAAATCGCGGCGCAGGGTCTCGGCCTGGCCGGTCAGGAAGTCGCCGGAGATGTCGACCGGGACATAGGCCGCAAAGCGGCAGCTCTCCAGCAGCAGCCGCACCTTGGTCGTTGCTCCAGCGCCGAACTCGATCAGCGCGGCATTATCCGGAATGATCGCAGCGATGTCGGCGCCGCGGTCGCGCAGAATGCCGAGCTCGGTCCGCGTCGGATAATACTCGGGAAGCCGCGTGATCTGCTCGAACAGGTCCGACCCGGCGGCGTCGTAGAAATATTTCGGCGACAGCTGCTTGGGTTGCTGCGTGAGCCCCGCGACCGCATCCTGCGCGAAGGCCGACGTCTTGGCGTCGGGAAGATGGGCATCGATCAGCGCGTTGACGTGCACGTTCATGATACTCTCCTGGACGCGCACAGGCGCGACGATAGGCAACAAATCAGCCAACAAATGTTCGTGGCTCTCTCAGGCGTAGTCGGCGAGCCGCAGCCCCGTGAATTGCCAGCGATGATGCGGATAGAAGAAGTTGCGGTAGGTGACGCGGCTGTGGTCGGCGGGCGTCGCGAGCGACGAGCCGCGCAGCACCAGCTGATTGACCATGAACTTGCCGTTATATTCGCCGAGCGCGCCCTCGATCGCGCGGTAGCCGGGATAGGGGCTGTAGGCGCTGCGCGTCCATTGCCAGACCAGGCCGAAGGCATCGTTGAGCTGGTTGCTCCGCGCGGCCACCTCCCATTCCATCTCCGTCGGCAGATGCTTGCCGGACCAGCGCGCGAAGGCATCGGCCTCGTAGTAGCTGACATGGCACACCGGCGCATGGGGGTCGACCGGCTGCAAGCCGCCGAGCGTCATGATGCGCCATTCGTCCTGGACCTTGTACCAGTGTCCCGGCGCCTGCCAGCCCTCGCGGCTGGCGGTCGCGAAGCCGTCCATCAGCCACAGCGTCGCCGCTTCGTAACCACCGTCCGCCATGAAGGCGAGCCATTCGGCATTGGTGACTAGGTTGCGGGCGATCTCGACCGGACCGACCAGCGCCCGATGCGCAGGTCCCTCGTTGTCGAAATGGTAGCCATCGCCGACGTGCCCCACGGTGTGGATACCCTCGGCGAGGCTGATCCAGTCCTCGCCCGTGCCGGCGGGGGCCGGAAATGTCCAGGCAGGGTCGTAGGCCGGGGCGGTCGGATTCTGCGCGAAGGCATGCAGGATGTCGGTGAGCATCAGCTCCTGGTGCTGCTGCTCATGGTTGAGCCCGACCTCGACCAGCGGCGCGACCACCTCCAACGTCGCCGGCGCCGCATGGCCGAGGAAATCGACCATCGCGGCGTCGACATGGCGGCGGTATGCCGTGATCTCGGACGCCCCTGGACGGGTGATCAGGCCGCGCTCGCCGCGGGTATGGCGCGGTCCGGCGCTGACGTAATAGGAATTGAACAGGAATGCATAATCCGGATGAAACGGCGTGTAATCCGGGCAATGCACGCCCAGCACGAACTGCTCGAAGAACCAGGTCGTATGGGCCCGGTGCCACTTGATCGGGCTGGCATCCGGCATCGACTGGATGACCTGATCTTCCGCGCTGAGCGGCGCCGCCCGGCGCTCGGTCTCGCCGCGGACGGCCTGGAACGCCGCGATCAGCCTCCCGGCCAGGGGGCCCGGGCCGCGAGTCTGTTGCTTATCTGCGAGGGGGAGGGGGGCCGCGGCGGAGGCTGAACTGGTCACGAGGGTCTCCGTATGAATGGAGAGAACGATGTTCGATGGAACAAGTTCCTCTGGGCAGTTCGTCCTAGATAAGGGCTTGGTTACGGGATGAAACCCTCGTTGCGGCTATAATATTGCTGTCATCAGGCTATCGTCCGGCACCCGGCCGCCGCGGGGCTGATCCTCGGCATTTTACTTTGGCTGACCAACGGTTTGCGCTACATATAGGGGGAGTGATGGTCGGCGGGGTCGAAATCCGCCCTGCGCGGCCGGAGCCGCACGAGCCCCAGGCGTTCCTTGAGACGCCCTAGAGGAAGCGAAGATGAGCATTGAGCAATTCATTGACAACGAAGTGAAGTCGAACGACGTCGTCCTGTTCATGAAGGGGACGCCGCAGTTTCCGCAGTGCGGATTTTCCGGCCAGGTCGTCCAGATCCTCGACCATGTCGGCGTCGGCTATAAGGGGCTGAACGTCCTGGAATCGGCCGAACTCCGCAACGGCATCAAGACCTTCTCCAACTGGCCGACGATCCCGCAGCTCTACGTCAAGGGCGAGTTCATCGGCGGCTGTGACATTGTGCGCGAGATGTTCCAGAGCGGCGAGCTGCAGCAGCTGTTCACCGACAAGGGCATTCCGGTCGGCACGGCGGCCTCGGCCTGAGCTACCCGGCCCGCACCATCGGCGCGACCCGGTTCGAGGTCATCACCGCCGACATCACCAAGCTCGGCGTTGACGCCATCGTCAACGCCGCGAATTCGTCGTTGCTGGGCGGCGGCGGCGTCGACGGCGCGATCCATCGTGCCGCCGGGCCCGACCTCGTCATGGAGTGCCGCATGCTCCATGGCTGCAAGACCGGCGAGGCCAAGATCACGAAGGGGTATCGGCTGCCGGCGCGCCACGTGATTCATACCGTCGGCCCGGTCTGGCAAGGCGGTGACCGAGGCGAGCCCGAGCTGCTCGCCTCGTGCTACCGGCGTTCGATCGAGCTGTGTCACAAGCATCTCCTGGACTCTGTCGCGTTCCCCGCGATCTCGACAGGCATCTTCCGCTTTCCTGCCGATCGCGCGGCCTCGATCGCGGTTGCTTCGACGATCGAAGCCATCAGCGCGGAGACCTCGCTGTCGCAGATCGTGTTCTGCTGTTTCTCCGATGCGAGCGCCGAGCTGCATGATGAGGCGTTGAGCCAGGCCGTCGAGGGCCGCGCCCGCAACGGATCGCCGCGATGACCGCGGCCCATCCGTACGGCAGCAGGTAGGGTCGGGCGCTGTTGCCGTGATCCTCATGCGCCGCGGACGATCTCCCTCACATGGCCGATGGTCTCCTCGATCATCGCCGCGGTCACATCGAGATGCGTGCAGGCGCGGATGCGGCCGTCCATCATGGCCAACAGCACGCCGCGCTTGCGCAGCTCGGTCACCATCCTGTCGCCGGGCACGCCGGCGCCATCAGGTCTGAAGAACACCAGATTGGTCTCGGGCTCCTGCACCTCGATGCCCTGGATCTGCGACAGGCCGCGCGCCAGCGCGCGCGCATTGGCGTGATCCTCGGCAAGCCGGTCGACGTGGTGATCGAGCGCGTAGATGCAGGCCGCCGCGACCACGCCCGCCTGGCGCATCGCGCCGCCGAGCCGCTGCTTCCAGCGCCACACTTCATCGATGAACGCGGCGCTGCCGGCGAGCACGCCGCCGATCGGCGCGCCCAGGCCCTTGGAGAAATCGATCCAGGCCGAATCCCAGCCCGCGGTCATCTCGGCGGCGGGGATGCCGGTCGCGACAGTCGCGTTCAGCAGCCGCGCGCCGTCCATGTGCGTCGCCATGCCGTGTGCCTTGGCGATCGCGACGATCGCGTCGAGGTCTGTCTTCTTCCAGATCGTGCCGCCGCCGATATTGGCGGTCTGCTCGACGCTGACGACGGTCTGCGGCGGCTGGTAGCGCGAGCGCGGATGCAATGCGGCGCGGAACGTCTCGGGCGTGAACTGGCCGTCGGGTCCCTTCAGCTGCGTCACCTGAAAACCGCCGAGCGCGGCATGCGCGCCGCCCTCGCGCGAGATGATGTGCGCGGTCTCATGCGCCAGGATCTCGTCGCCCGGCCGGCAATGCACCAGCGTGGCGGCGACGTTGCACATCGTGCCCGACGGCATCAGCACCGCGGCCTCCTTGCCGAGCAGGGCGGCCACGCGGGCGGTGAGCTCGTGCACGGTCGGATCGTCGCCGATCTGCTCGTCGCCGACCTCGGCCCGCGCCATCGCCTCGCGCATCGCGGCGGTCGGGCGCGTCTGCGTGTCCGACAGCAGGTTGACGCGCACGGGCGGCGCCTTGGGATCGCGTTGGGGCGGGGTGTAATACATCGGCAGTCCTCGTTCGGCTTTCAGACCCCGACCTTATCCAACTCGAACCAGTCCCGCAAAACGCGCCTCCCTCCCGATCACGCCGCGAGCCAGATGTCCGGCCGCAGCGGCCTGGAGATGTCGATCGGCTCGGTGACCAGCGGCGCAGCCGCGGCGCAATCGAACACCCAGGACTCCATCGGGCTGCGCCGTGACGGCGACAGCAGCAGCGCGGCGCCCGGGCGCTGCCGCTTGACGTTCCAGCCCATGTTCACCGCGGCCCAGCCGATCAGCATGGTCTGCCAGTCGTCGGCGAGCTCACGGGGATCATCGAAACAATGGAGAAGCTCGAGCGCGAAGGGATCGTGGCGGAGCTGCGCGTCGGCAAAAATGAGCCCGGTTCCGAGATGCCGGATCACATGGGCTGTCGCATCGGACTGGACGTGCCAGCAGGAGCGCTCAAGAAGATCGAAGACCGTCGAAGGAAAGATGCCGTCGTTGAACCGGTAACGGATCCCCGAGGGTCGTGCGCGGAGCGGTGACGCGCGCAACGGCGGCAGAGGCGGAGCGCCGACCGTCCCGGCCGGCAACGCGCCGAAGATGATATTGCGCCTGTTGAACTCCATGGCGAACGCCCCGCACCTTTACAACTGCGGGCAGTGAATCACGGGTTCGACTCGCTGTCAGCCCAGGTGGGGCGAATTCGTGGCAAGTGTGGCATTCGGGAATCGGTTCGC
>NZ_CAFJ01000101.1 GCF_000239795.1 Bradyrhizobium sp. STM 3809
ATCTCGACCGCGACGGCGCGGCCGCCCTTGGCCTTGATCTCGTCCTCCAGCGCCTTCAGCTTGCCGGTCTGGCGCGCGGCCAGCGCGACGGCGGCGCCATGGGCGGACAGCACCCGCGCGAACTGCCGGCCGAGCCCCTGACTCGCGCCGGTGATCAGGATCACTTCCTGGCTGACGTCGAACAGGCCGGACATGGCACCACCTTGCGTTTCCCTGGTTTGTTGCGGCGCATTGATACAGACGATTTGAAGCAGCGCAAACCGGATTTGTTTACCCGCCCGCTCTACAACCACAGCATATCAGCCATGAATACTTTCGACCTCGCCGCTTGTGCCGCCCTGATGGTTGCCGTCTACAGCGGCTTCTCGACCGGGCTGCTGCGCAGCGCCATCACCATCCTCGCTTATCTGCTGGCGATGCCGCTGGCGATGGGCGCCGTCGCAGCGATGAGCCCGCAATTGCAGGACGTGCACGGCTCGCCGCTGGCGCAGAACTGGCTGCAGTTCTTCGCGGCGTTCGTCGTCATCGGGGTCGCGCTCGGCAAGATCGGTCGCATGCTGCTGGACGAGGCGATCGGTCCCGACGCGGGCTTCGGGGACCGGCTCGGCGGCGCCCTGCTCGGCGCGGTGCGCGTCGGCATGGTCGCGACCACGCTCGTGCTGGTGTTCGACCGGATCGTTCCGCCGGAACGCCAGCCGCGCTTCCTCGACGGCTCGCGCCTGCGCCCCATTCTGTCGCTCGCAGGCGCAAAAGGCTTCCGGTCGCTGCCGCCGGAAGTCGCCAGCCTGATCGATCGCCTCAAGCAGGAACGGCGCATCTGATCCGCGCGAGCCATGCAATTCGGCACAGGCCGGCTGCTCTTATCAGCCGCTGTCCGCTTGGCTAGAATGCGCGCATCGTCTTTCAGCCACCGACATATCGGAGTGATCAATCGTGGATCTCGGGATCAAGGGCCGCCGCGCCATCGTCTGCGCCTCCAGCAAGGGATTGGGCCGCGCCTGCGCCATCGCGCTCGCCAATGAGGGCGTGCATGTCACGATCACGGCGCGCGGCGCCGAGGCGCTGGCCAAGACCGCGGCCGAGATCCGCGCCGCCAACCCCGGCATCACCGTGACCGAGGTGGCCGGCGACATCACCACGCCGGACGGCCGCGCCGCCGTGCTCAAGGCCTGCCCGGATCCGGACATCCTGATCAACAATGCCGGCGGCCCGCCGCCGGGCGATTTCCGCAACTGGACCCGCGACGACTGGATCAAGGCGCTCGACGCCAACATGCTCACCCCGATCGAGCTGATCAAGGCGACCGTCGACGGCATGATGGCGCGCAAGTTCGGCCGCATCGTCAACATCACCTCGGCCGCGGTGAAGGCGCCGATCGACATTCTCGGCCTGTCCAACGGCGCCCGCGCCGGCCTCACCGGCTTCATCGCCGGCCTGTCGCGCAAGACCGTGATCAACAATGTGACCATCAATGCGCTGCTGCCGGGCCCGTTCGAGACCGACCGGCTGATCGGCACCGCCAAGATCGAATCCGAGCGCCGCGGCATCCCCGCCGAGCAGATCCTGGCCGACCGCGCCAAGCTCAACCCCGCCGGCCGCTTCGGCGATCCCGAAGAATTCGGCCTCGCCTGCGCGTTCCTGTGCGCCGCCAAGGCCGGCTACATCACGGGGCAGAACATCCTGCTGGACGGTGGTGCATTCCCGGGCACGCTGTAACAATCAAGAACATTGAGGTGCGGAGGTCCTTCGCGACTTGCTGCGCCTCTCCCCGCCTGCGGGGCTAAGTCGGATCATATCGTCAGATGCGATCCGGATGAGAGGGACTTTTCACTTGGTCTGGTGGCCGTGGCTGCCCCTCACTCCAACCCTCCCCGTGAAGAACGGGGAGAGGGAGCGCAGCGGTATTGCCACCCCGCCGTTGATCTTTCTCCATGACTACGCTGCTCATGGTCCAGTGTGCGGCGCCGCCCTCGGCGCCGGACCCTCATGGTGAGGAGCGCCGCGTCGATCGGTACGTGTCAGGCAAGATCTTCGTTCGCGGCGCGTCTCGAACCATGAGGCCCCGCTTGTGGCCTCGCCCTTCGAGACGCCCGCCTCCGGCGGGCTCCTCAGGGTGAGGGTTTGAAGTCCGCGTCGGGTGAGAGATCAAAGCTACTGCTTCGTGATCTCGTCCTCGTCGCGCTCGCTCGGGCTCGACGAATCCGCCGTCGTGCGTCCGTCCGTCCAGTCGATGCCGAACGCGTCGAGGCCCTCCGCCAGGAGGTCGCCGAGCATCGGCTCGCCCAGCAGATAGCGCGCGGTGTGGCGGTCGCGCTGGCCGGCGGCTTCGCGGCGCAGATCGTCCCATTCGTCGATGTCGCCGTCGCCGCGGCCGAGCCGCATCAGCGCGACGAGATCGGCCTGCTCATCCTCGCTCATCGCATTGATGAAGCCGGTGATCTCGCGCACCACCGGATCGTCGCCGGTATCCTCGAGCACATCGATCATGTCGTCATCGGCGGGATTGGAGCCGGAGTCGAGATCGCTCGCCTCCTCCTTGACGTCGAACTCGCGCGCCTTCTCGATCAGGAACGCGACCTTCTCGGGCGAAATCGTCAGCTCTGGCATGACACTCTCCTCCTGGACTGGCCACGACAACGCCTGTTCCGGAGAGTCGATCCATTGCGCCGGAACGCGCAACGCGGCATCGTCGGCGCCACCAAGAACAAGCGGGGAAGCGCGCATGCGTTGGACGGTCGGCCGGGTCAGGATCACGAAGTTCGTCGAGCTGGAGACGGTCGGCGGCACCCGCTTCATCCTGCCGCAGGCAACGCCCGAGGCGATCCGCGCGCTGTCCTGGCTCACCCCCGATTTCGCCACCGGCGAGGGCAAGCTGAAGATGTCGATCCACACCCTGGTGCTGGAGACCCCGACCCGGCGCATCGTGGTCGACACTGGCCTCGGCAACGACAAGCAGGGCCGGAGCGTGCCGGTCTGGAACGGCCGGTCCACGCCCTTCCTGGACATGATGAGCACAGCCGGTTTTCCGCCCGAGAACATCGACCTGGTGATCTGCACGCATCTGCACGTCGACCATGTCGGCTGGAATACGCGGCTGGTCGACGACCGCTGGGTCCCGAGCTTTCCGAACGCGCGCTACGTGTTCGGCCGCACGGAATATGCGCATTGGCGCGACCACAGCGCGGCGGCGGACGAGACCGCGACCTTCGCCGATTCCGTGCAGCCGATCGTCGCCGCCGGCAAGGCCGAGCTGGTCGCGAGCGACGCCGTGATCACCGACGAGATCACGCTGATCCCGACGCCCGGCCACAGCCCGGGCCATGTCAGCCTGCACATCCGCTCGGATGGTGCGGAGGCACTGCTGACCGGCGACGTCGCGCACCATCCCTGCCAGATGGCGCATCTGGACTGGAGCTCGACGGTCGATTCCAGTCCTGCCCAGGCCATCGCAACGCGGCAGGCGCTGTTCTCGCGCTTCGCCGATACGGACACGCTGGTGATCGGCGGCCATTTCGATGCCGGCCACATCCGCCGCGACGGCGCCGCCTTCCGCTTTCAGGCAGTGCCGGGCGGCGGCAGCGCATAGCCCGCGAGGTTGAATTTCGCCCCGCCATGCTCCATGACAGGGCGCTGGAATACCAAGGATCTGAGGGAGAGAAACCAGATGAAGCTCGTTCGCTACGGCGACAAAGGCGCGGAAAAGCCGGGCCTGATCGATGCCTCCGGCCAGCTGCGCGACCTGTCGGGCCATGTGAAGGACCTCGACGGCGCCGCCTATGCGCCGGAGTCGCTGAAGAAGCTGGCCGCGCTCGATCCGGCTTCCCTGCCCGCCGTCTCCGGCAAGCCGCGGCTCGGCGCGCCCGTCACCGGCATCTCGAAGTTCGTGGCGATCGGCCTCAACTACTCCGATCATGCCAAGGAGACCGGCAACCCGATCCCGGCCGAGCCGATCTTCTTCCTGAAGGCCAACACCGCCTTGTGCGGGCCCTATGACCAGGTCGAGAAGCCGCGCGGCTCGACCAAGCTCGACTGGGAGGTCGAGATCGCCGCGATCATTGGTACCCGTGCGAAGTATGTGTCCGAGGCCGACGCGCTGAACCATGTCGCCGGCTACACGATCTGCAACGACGTCTCCGAGCGCAACTTCCAGATCGAGCGCCTGGGCCAGTGGACCAAGGGCAAGTCGCACGACACGTTCGGCCCGGTCGGCCCTTGGCTCGTCACCAAGGATGAGATTCCGGACGTGCAGAACCTGTCGATGTGGCTCGACGTCAACGGCCAGCGCCGCCAGACCGGCACCACCGCGACGATGATCTTCTCGATGGCCAAGTGCATCTCCTACGTCTCGCAGTTCATGACGCTCTTGCCGGGCGACATCGTCACCACGGGTACGCCTCCCGGCGTCGGCATGGGCATGAAGCCGCCGACCTTCCTCAATGTCGGCGACGTCGTGACGCTGGGCATCGAGCGCCTCGGCGAGCAGCGCCAGGAGATCATCGAGGCGTGATCGTCGAGGCTTAAGCCGCACGTGTGAGTCATTCCGGGATGGCGCGTGAGCGCCAGACCCGGAATCTCGAGATTCCGGGTTCGATGCTTCGCATCGCCCCGGAATGACCAGCCAGGGGACACTCTTAATGAAACTCACCTTCTCGCCCGCCTCGCCGTTCGCCCGCAAGGTGCGCATCGCCGCCATCGAGCTCGGCCTGATCGACAAGATCGCGTTCGTGCCGGCGGCCGTGGTGCCCGGACAGGCCAACGAGGAATACTCGAAGATCACGCCGCTGAAGAAGCTGCCGGTGCTGATCCTCGACAATGGCGACGTCATTCTCGATTCCTACGTCATCGTCGAATATCTCGACGAGCTCGCCGGCGGCAACAAGCTTATCCCGGCCTCCGGTCCGTCGCGCTGGAAGGTCAAGAGCGAGCATTCGATGCTGCAGGGCATGCTCGATTCCATGCTGCTGTGCCGCTACGAGGCGCTGGTGCGCCCGGAGGGACTGCGCTGGCAGGCCTGGTCCGACGACCACTGGAACCGCGCGTGGCTGGGCATGGCGCGCTTCAATGCGCAGAGCGACCTGCTGACCCGCCCGTTCGACATCGTCTCGATCGGCCTCGTTTGCGTGCTCGGCTATGCCGATTTCCGCTTCGCCGATTGCGGCTGGCGCAAGGCCTATCCGGCGCTCGATGCGTTCTATCAGAAGGCGATGGAGCGCGAGTCGGTGAAGATCTCGGTGCCGCCGGCGGCTTGAACGCGTGAAGGACACGGTGGCGATGCTGACCTTCTCGG
>NZ_CAFJ01000100.1 GCF_000239795.1 Bradyrhizobium sp. STM 3809
GCCCTGCTCCCAGTTGCGAATCGTCTCGACGGGAACGCCGAGCTTGGCGGCGAACTCCTGCTGCGTCAGCTGCACCCGCCGCCGGAGGTCGCGAACCTCGAGCGGGGCGGCCGGGGCCGCCGCCGAGGGCGCGAGCGGAAATTCGCCGCCATCGCGCAGTTCCACGATCCGTCCATCTGCCTTCAGCCGCAAGCGTTGCATCGGTCCTGCTCCGTCTCGGACGCCAGTGTCGCCGAGCCGCGTTAAGGCCGGATTAACGATATAAGTCGTTCAGGCGCCGCGCTATTTCAGCCCGAACCAGAGCGTGGCGATGCCCAGGAACGAGAAGAAGCCGACCACGTCGGTGACGGTCGTGACGAAGGTTCCCGACGCAACGGCCGGGTCGGCGCGGACGCGCTCGAGCACCATCGGGATCAGGATGCCGCCGAGCGCGCCGGCGACGAGGTTGGAGATGATGGCGAGCCCGATCACGATGCCGAGGCCCGGCGTCTTGAACCAGGCGACCGCGGCGATGCCGGTGATCAGCGCGAAGGCGAGCCCGTTCACGAGCCCGACCAGCGCCTCGCGCATCACGACGCGCAGCGCATTGCTGGGCCCGAGCTCGCGGGTGGCCAGCGCGCGCACCGCGACCGTCATGGTCTGGGTCGCGGCGTTGCCGCCCTGGCTTGCCACGATCGGCGCGAGCACGGCCAGCGCCACCATCTGCTGCAGCTGGCCCTCGAACAGGCCGAGCACGGAGGACGCCAGGAACGCGGTGGCGAGGTTGATCAGCAGCCAGTTGAAGCGGCCCTTGGCGATGGTCCAGACGCTGTCGGACAGTTCCTCGTCGCCGGACACGCCGCCGAGCGCCTTGAAGTCCTCGTCGGCCTCCTCCTCGATCACGTCGACGACGTCGTCGATGGTGATGACGCCGGCGAGCCGGTTCTCGGCATCGACCACGGGCGCTGCGACCAGATTGTACTTGCCGAACATCCGGGCGACCTCGGCGAGATCGTCGGTCACGGTGACGCGGCGGCGGTCCTCGTCGATCAGCTCGGCGAGCGGCACCGGGCGGCGCGCGCGCAACAGCTTGTCCAGCGACACCGCGCCCTGCCAGTGCCTGGAGTCATCGACCGCGTAGATCTCGTAGAACCGCTCCGGCAGATCGGGCGTCTCGCGCATGTAGTCGATGGCTTCGCCGACGGTCGAACCCAGGGGAACCGCGATGAACTCGCTCTGCATGCGCCGGCCGGCCGAGCCTTCGGGATAATCCAGGCTGCGCGCGAGCACGTCGCGCTCCGACGGCGGCAGGCGTTCGAGGATCTCCTCCTTGTCCTCCTCGTCGAGGCTCTCGAGCAGCTCGACGGCGTCGTCGGATTCGAGTTCGCGAACGCCTTCGGCGACGGTCTCCGGCTCGAGCTCCTCCAGGATCTCCTCGCGGACGGCGTCGTCGACCTCGTTCAGCGCGGAAAAATCGAAATCGGTGCCGGTCAGCTCGACCAGCCTGACGCGGTCGTCCGGGGCGAGCGCGGCGATCAGATCGCCGAGATCCGCCTCGTGCAGCTCGGCAACCTCGGCGCGCAGGAACGCCTCGTCCTCGGCGGCGATGGCGGCGGCAATTGCGGCGATGAATTCACCGCGAATTTCGCCGGATTCGGTGCGCATCGCCGCGCGATCGGCTAGGATTGCTTCGGCGGGGGCAACGTCCAGGGTCTCGTTCATGACGTGCCTCACGAGCCATCGTTCAGACGACTGGTCTGATCTGTGCTTTCACGCATTACATAATGGGCAACAGCGAGCGCAACGGGAAAAGATGTCTCAGGCGCGACTGATACGGCGATGGGTAAACGCATGGGGCGCGGTCGCCACGCTGCTCCTCGCGCACGGCGCCGCCGCGGCGCCGGCCGACTGCCCGCGCGAGGGCACGCTCGGCACCTCGCGCGTGCTGAGCGTGAACCCGAAGAACTACCCGCGGGTCGGCCTGAAGAGCTTTCCGGATACCCTGCCGCTGCAGGACGGCGAGGTCGTGCTCACCTTCGACGACGGCCCCTCGCCGCCGATGACCAACAAGGTGCTCGCGGCGCTCGCGAGGGAATGCGTGCGCGCGACCTTCTTCCTGGTCGGTCAGCCCGCGTCGGGCCGCGCCGAACTGGTGCGGAAGATCGCCGCCGAAGGCCACACGGTCGGCCATCACACCTACACGCACGCGCATCTGGCGCACATCTCGCCCGATCAGGCGATCGAGGAGATCGATCGCGGCATCGCCGCGGACGAGAAGGCGCTCAACGGCATCGAGACGACGACGCCGTCCACGCCGTTCTTCCGGTTCCCCTACTTCGAATCGACGCCGGCGACGCTCGACCTGCTGCAATCGCGCGGCATTGCCGTGTTCGGCGCCGATCTGTGGGCCAGCGACTGGAAGGCCATGTCTCCGCAGGGGACGCTGAAGCTCCTGATCCGCAGGCTGACCCAGGCGCGCAAGGGCATCATCCTGCTGCACGATCCGCAGCCGCGCACCGTCGCGATGCTGCCGGCGTTCCTGCGCTACCTCAGGGATCACGACTACCGCGTCGTTCATATCGTTCCGGCCAAGCCCGAAGAGCCCGAGCAGCACAGCGAGCACCCGGCCGAATCGGCCGCGCCGTCGCACGAAGGCGGTTAATCCGTCGTTCAGGCAGTCCGGCTACGCTGTTTGGACCCGAACGCGCTGGTTTTCGGCTTGCAATCCGGCAACAGCCGTCGGCAAACGGGAACGCGAACCGATGGCATGTCGCGGCAGCCGGTCATCCCTGCTATGTCTTGGTTGCGATGGGCGCGGCACCCCATCCGCGATACATGCTGGATCATCGGAGCGTTTGGTCGGCGGCGTTCGACCATCGAAGTGCAGTCGTCGAAGAGTCGCAGACAAGATGGATAGCGGTATGCGTGATCGTGCGAGAGCGGGCGTTGGACGGCGATCATCGGTCGCGGTGATGCTGGGCCTGCTCGCCGGCGGATCGGCGCTCGGATCCTCTCTCGGCTCGTCGGTCGCTTTTGCCGCCGATTGTCCGGGCCATCCCGACGCGCTCGGCACCTCGCGCACCCTGGTGGTCGACCCGCGCGAGCATCCGCGCATCGGCGCGATGCAGTACAAGGAAACGCTGCCTCTCAAGGACCACGAGGTGGTCATCACCTTCGACGACGGTCCGCTGCCCAAATACAGCAATCAGGTGCTGCAGATCCTCGCCGACCAGTGCGTCAAGGCGACGTTCTTCACGATCGGGCGCCAGGCCAAGGCCGATCCCGAAGGCGTGCGCAAGCTCGCCGCCGCCGGCCACACCATCGGCACGCACAGCCAGAACCATCCGCTGAGCATGAACCGGATGACGCTGGAGCAGGTGCAGCCGGAGGTCGACCAGGGCATCGCCTGGACCAAGGCGGCGCTGACGGATCCCTCCGCGCTGTCGCCGTTCTTCCGCGTGCCCGGCCTGCTCCGCGGCGATGCGGTCGAGAGCTACGCCGCCTCGCTCGGCCTGCAGGTCTGGAGCGCCGATTTCCTCGCCGACGATTGGCGCAGCATTTCCGGCGCCAAGGTTCACGAACTTGCGATCAAGCGGCTGGAGGCGCGCGGCAAGGGCATCCTGTTGCTGCACGACATTCACGCGCGCACCGTGGCCGCGCTGCCGAAGATCCTCGCGGATCTCAAGGCCAAGAACTATCACATCGTGCACGTCGTCGCCGCGACGCCGGACCGGCCGGCGACGCCGACCCAGCCCGACGACTGGCTGGTGCATCGTCCGTCGGACGAGACGCCGGTCGCGCATTGGCCTGCGATCACGCCGACGGATCTCGCCGGCGCCGACACCCGCGCCCGCGCCGCGCTCGACGATTTCGGCAACCTCGACATGCCGGCGCCGCTGCCGAAGCCGGCATGGCCGCGTCCCGCGGTCAAGGCACGGATCGCGACCGCGCCGGCGCTGCCTGCCCCATCGGCCGACCTGTTCTCCTGGCCGCCGGCCGCGCCGTTGTCGGCGCGCCGGCATCAGGTTGTGCGCGTCGAAGGCCAGGCCGCCGCCAAGCAGCCGGCCCGCCCGGTCCGCCTCGCGAGCCTGCGCCGGCGCTGAGGATCGGGGACGGCTAGCCGGATACAAAAAGGGGGCGCACGGGCGCCCCTTTTTTCATGTGTGGCTTGGCGTTCGCGCGCGGCTCAGTTGCTGATCAGCTTGCTGACGCAGAGGATGACGATGGCGGCGAGGAAGAACAGATCCATATAGGACTTCTGCTCGCCGTCCCTGCGCAGCGAGCCGACGTCGGACACCACCTGCTTGTTGATGACCTGACCGACCGGCCCTTCACCGAGCATGCCGGCGAGACGGCGCACGTCCGACTCCAGCTTCTCGATGCGCCCGAAGAAGTGGAAGGTGCGCACCACCGACACCGCGCGCATGCCGGCATAGATCAGCACCACCAGCGCAAGCACCGCGCGGTTCTGGTATTTCTCGATGTAGTTCAGGCTGAGAAAGACCGCCGCGACAAACACGAAGTTGGAAAAGAAGCGGTAAGCGAGCCCCGTGATGTTCATCTGTTCCCCCAGGAAGTCCGGATCGCTGGCCGACAGAACTCACGTCGCGTTTTGCTCCCGCGTCCTGGCCCAACCCATGCGACCGTAGACGAGCCGGCTTGCAAATTCGTGAAGCCAACGCGGCCGCGCGGCCTCGGCATACCGCTCGAGTTCCCGGATCCCCGCCGTGGTAAACAATCGGCTGCAACGTCATCCCGCAAGGACCGCCAGCCCAACCATCTCAGGTCGCGCGTTGGACTGACGGCAGTGATGCTACGCGCCGAAGCGCGCCGGCGCGCAAGCCGCGACGTCGACGCTGGGCGCTTCGCCGCTCATCAGCTCGGCGAGGATGGAGCCCGTCGCGGGTCCGAGCGTGAAGCCCTGGTGACCGTGCCCAAAATGCAGCCACAGCCCCTTGTGCCGCGCGGCCTGGCCGACCACCGGCAGCATGTCCGGCATGCACGGTCGCGTGCCGATCCACGGCTCGGGCTCGACCGGCTGGCCGAGATCGATCAGCTGGCGCGCGGCCGCTTCCGCCTTGCCGAGCTGGACCGGCGTCGGCTTCGCATCCGGCGACGACAGCTCGGCGCCGGTGGTGATGCGCACGCCCTTGGCCATCGGGTTCATCAGATAGCCGAACGCGGCGTCGCGCAGCGGCAGGTCGAGCGGCGCGCCGCCCGAGTAGTGTCGGTGATAGCCGCGCTTGCGCACCATCGGAATGTCCATGCCGAAGCGCTTGAGGAACTCCGGCGACCACGGCCCGAGCGCGACCACGACGGCCTCCGCCTCGATGCGTCCCTCCGCCGTCGTCACGGCCCAGCCACGACCGGCCTGCGCCAACGTCGTCGCATCGCCGTGCAGCAGCTTGCCGCCGCGCTTGACGAACAGGTCCGCATAGGACGCCACCAGGCTGCCGGGGTCCGACACCGTCCATGGCTCCTGCCAATGCAGGCCGCCGATGCCGCTGTCGACGAGGCCGGGCTCGGCCTTCGCCAGTTCGCCGGCGCTGAGCAGCTTGAACTTCACGCCGAACGCCTTGCCGACGGCCTCGGCGTCCTTCGCTTCCTTGTCGAACTGCGCCTGGCTCCGGTGCAGCACGCGAAAACCGTCGCGGCGCACGAGATTGCCGGCACCGGCAGCCTGGATCAGCGGCTCGTGCTCGGGCGCGGCGCGCGAAATCAGTTGCGCATAGGTGCGGGACAGCACCTCGTGGCGGGCGGGAAACGAATTCCACCAATATTGCAGCAGCGGCCGCACGTGATACGGCAGGCCGGCGAGCGTGTAGTGCACGTCGTTGGTGCGCGCCAGCGCGATGTCGAGCACGCCGGCGATGTCATGGGGCATCGCGTAAGGCCGGACGGCCTCGCTCTGGATGATGCCGGCATTGCCATAGCTGGTCTCGCGGCCGGGCTCGCGGCGATCGACGAGGGCCACCGACCAGCCCCTGCTCTGCAGGTGCAGCGCCGTACCGACGCCGACCATGCCGCCTCCGAGAACGATTGCGCTGCGCATCGTCATCACTCCCTGTCAGGTCCGCGCCGCCGCGACGACGGTGACCTCGAGCTTCACATCCGCGATCATCTGCGCCTGCACCGTGGTACGCACCGGCAGCGGGTCCTTGAAATGCTTGCGATAGGCCGCGTTGTAGTCGGCGAAGTCGGCCTTGTCGGCGAGATGCACCATGCAGGACACGACGTCGTCCAGCGAAAGCCCCTCGCCCGCCAGCGTCTCCGCGATGTGCTTGAAGACGAGGTCGGTCTGCGCCGTGATGCCCTCGGGAATGCTGCCGTCATCGGCGACCGGCACTTCGCCCGACAGGAACACGAGGCCGCCGGCGCGGCGTACCAGCGAGAACGGCCATGAGGTTGCGTCGGACATTGCTAGCTCCAGAAGAAGGTGTTGATCATGCCGGCACGCTTCAATCCCAGGCCATGAAGCCGGGCGTCTGCGACAGCGGCGGCAACGCGGCGAGCCTGGCCAGATCAGGTTGCGGACGGCGCAGTTCGGCGTCACCGGCAAACGCGTCTTCCAGCGCCTCGGCCACGCCAAGCACCAGCGCATCGCCGCCACGGGGACCCACGATCTGCAGCCCGAACGGCAGCCCGTTCTCGTCGACGCCGAGCGGCAAGCTGAGCGCGGGATGTCCGGCCAAGGTCACCGCATAGGCCAGCGCCAGCCAATGGAAGTAGGATTTGGTCGGCACGCCGTCGATCTCCGCCGGATACAACTCCGCCCACGGCCGCGGGCTGAGCGTGATGGTCGGGCTGACCAGCACATCGTGTGAAGCAAAAAAGCCCTGATAGGCGCGATAGATCCGGGTCTGGTTGGCCGCGGCGCGCGAAAAATCCTCGAGGCTGTAGGACAGCCCCTCCTCGACATTGGCGCGCACGTTCGGCCCGATCATCTCGGGCCGCTCGCGATAGTTCTTGCCGTGCTGGGTGAGGAACAGCGACGCGCGCAGCACCGCGAAGGTCTCGTCGGCGCCGCTGCAATCCGGCGCGGCCTCGGCGGCCTCGGCAAACAGCGGCGCGATGCGCGACACGCGGGCGCGGAAGGCACGGCGGATCAGTTGCTCGGTCGGCGCGAAGCCAAAATCCTCGGTGAAGGCGAGCCTGAGCTTGCGCAACTCCACCCGCGGCGGCACGGCCCAGCGCGCGGGCGTTCCGCGCACCGCTTCGCCCGGCAAGGTGTAGGCCAGCGGATCGCGCGCGTCGTCGCTCGCCATCACCGACAGCATCAGCGCGGTATCGGCGACGTCGCGCGCCATCGGCCCGTCGGTCGACAGGCACGACCAGCCATGGGCGCGCTTCTCGCTGGCAACGAGGCCGTAGGACGGCCTGAAACCGACGATGCCGCAGAACCCGGCCGGATTGCGCAAGCTGCCGCCGGTGTCCGAGCCGGAGGCGAGCGGCGCCATGCCGCAGGCCAGCGCCGCCGCCGAGCCGCCGGAGGAGCCGGCCGCCGAGCGCAACGTGTCGAACGGATTGCCGGTGGCGCCGAACACGGGGTTGCGGGTGTTGCCGCCGGCCGCCCATTCCGGCGTGTTGGTCTTGCCGAAGATCACAGCGCCCGCCGCGCGCAGCCGCGCCACCGACGCCTGGTCGATCGCCGGGACATTGTCCGCGAGGATCGGACTGCCATAGGTCGAGCGCATCCCGGCGGTGTCCTGGGTGTCCTTGATCAGCACCGGCAGGCCGTGCAGCGGACCCTTGTCCTCGCCGCGGAGAAGCTCCGACTCGGCGCGCCGGGCCGCCGCCCGCGCCCCCGGCTCGTCCAGGGTCACCACCGCGTTGACCGCCGGATTGACCGCTTCGATCCGCTCCAGGCACGAATCGAGCAGCGCGACCGGCGAGATCAACTTGGATTTCAGGAGCTTGACCAGCTCATTGGCAGTTTGATCGCAGATGGCCGTCACGGAGCACTTCTCTTTCCAAATCGGAAAACTATTTAGCACATAAGAAATAAGATGCACGAGGCGAAAACGCACAGTTCCACCGCAGTTCATGCATGCCCATGGACCATGCAGACAGATGATTGATTGTGCTGCGCTTTCGCGCCAGATTGGCCAGCCGGTGAGGCGCCGCGACAATGCCGATCCGCTAACGGATTTTCCGGAGACACAAGTGACCGATACCGCCATCAGCGCGCCCGCCGAAGGCCCCCATTCCCAGCTCGGCCAGTGCCTGAAGGCCGCCCGGCAGGCGCGCGGGCTGACCTTGAAGCAGGTCGCGGAGAAGACGGGGATGGCGCTGTCGACCCTGTCGAAGGTCGAGAACGGCCTGATGTCGCTGACCTACGACAAGCTGCTGCAGCTCACCTCGGGCCTGCAGATGGACATCGCCGAGCTGTTCAGCCCGGCCGCGCAGCGCCCCGAGCCTGGCCGCCCGGTCACCGCCCGCCGCAGCATCAGCCGCGCCGGCCAGGGCCAGGTGGTCAACACCCGGTTCTACACCTACGTCTATCAATGCACCGATCTGATCGGCAAACGCATGGTGCCGATGGTCGCCGAGGTGCGCGCCCGCACGCTCGACGAGTTCGGCCCCCTGCTCCGCCACAGCGGCGAGGAATACTTCCTGGTGACGCGCGGCACGATCGCCGTCCACACCGAGTTCTACGCCCCGGAGATCCTCCACGAAGGCGACGGCATCTACCTCGACAGCACCATGGGCCACGCCTACCTCAACGCCGGCGAGGCGGACTCCGCGCAGGGCGTATGTCTCTGCACCAGCGAGCAGGCGGATCTGTTCGAGCAGCTGCACAGGATTGCGCAGAAGGATGCGGTGGAGTGAGGGCGATCGGACCCTTAAAGGAGCGATGAACTTCGCGGAAGGCATCGTCGGGCAAATCTCGATGCTAGACGCGCGTTTCCTTAGAACCCGCTATTAGTTCCGGGTGAGCTTTCGCCGTATCCACTGCTGTCATGCTCCGCGAAGGCGGAGCATCCAGTCCTCCGCGGCACCGAATATTGAACCGAGGTGTCACGGCGTACTGGATCGTCCGCTTTCGCGGACGATGACAGCGAGCCTATATGATCGATGTGCCCCGGCTTCGGAAACGGTCGTCACGGTTGAAGATCGCACAACTAAGCCGCCGCTCTCCCGCCGTCATTGCGAGGAGCGTAGTGACGAAGCAATCCAGGGCTGTGAAAACGACTCTGGATTGCCTCGCTTCGCTCGCAATGACGTGGAGAGAGCATCGCTCTCAGCAGTCCAACCGCTGACGCTAACGCGCCGAAGCCCTTCTCAGCGCCGCCCTCACCGCCTCATCCAGCGGCGTATGCGGCTCTGCCCCGAGCAGCCCGACCAGCCTGCGATTGTCCAGCGCGAGGCTCTGCTTCCACAGCCACCGCATCTCGAGCGCCTCGCGCATGAAGCCGACGAACGGTGCGGCGAGCCAGAGGATGATCCAGGGGAACGGCCTCACCGGCAGATCGGGCCGGCCGAGGACGCGTCGCACCGCATCCGTCATGTCGTGGCCGGTCACATCGTAGTGGCCGGCGAAATTCAGCATCGTGTAGGCCGGGAGCTCCGCGCGGATGTCGACGAGCCGCGCAAACGTCTCGGCGAGGTCGGGCACATAAGCCCAGGCATGCCCGATGCCGGGCCGTGTCAGGCGCTGAACGGATGTCGCGGCCATGCCGCCTTTCGCCATCGCCTGCGCGAACCAGGAATTCGTCACGCCGGGACCGAAGAAGTCGCCGGCCCTCACCGCGATGACGCGGACGCCGTGGTCGCGCGCCGCCTGCTCCAGCATCTCCTCCATCTCCAGCCGCACCTTTCCCTTGCGCGTCGTCGGCTGCCGCGGCGTGGTTTCGCTGACGACCGCCGGCGATGCCGTGGAGTAGACGTAGACATTCCCCGGAAACAGGATCGTCGCGCTGGCGGTCTTCGCCGCGGCGATGGTGTTGGCGAGCATCGGCAGCGCCTCCTCGCGCCAGCGCGCATAGCCGGGCGGATTGACGCCGTGGACGATCAGGCTGGCGCCCTCGGCGGCCGCGCGCACGGAGGCTGCGTCGCGCGCATCGCCGTCACGCCAGTCGACCGGAAAGCCGAGCGCCGGCCGGTCCGCGGGCGGACGGCGGGTCAGCGCGCGGATGGCGTAGCCGCGCCGCGCCAGGCTTGCCGCGATGGCGCCGCCGATCGCGCCGGTCAGGCCGAGAACCAAGGCGGTCGGGGTGGTCGATGGGGTGGCGGACATGGCTGATCTCCTTGCTGTTTCCAGCAATCTGGACCGGCCGCCGCAAAACGAAAATTGCCAAACAATATTTAGTCGCTATACATTTTCGTATGATTGAGATCTCCGACTGGAGCCTGCTGCGCTCCTTCCTCGCCGTGGTCAGGCGCGGCAGCCTGTCGGCCGCGGCGCGCGCAACGGGGCTGACGCAGCCGACGGTCGGCCGCCACATCGACGAGCTCGAGGCCGGGCTCGGCGTCGCGCTGTTCACCCGCTCGCAGGCCGGCCTGCTGCCGACCGAGGCGGCTACGGCGCTGGTCCCGCATGCCGAGGCGATGGAGGCAGCCTTCGCGGCGCTGGTACGGAGTGCGAAGACTGGCGGAGATGCGCGTCAGCCGCGCGGCGTCGTCAGGATCTCGGCGAGCGAGATCGTCGGCACCTTCGTGCTGCCGCCGATCCTCGCCGGCATCCGCCACCGCTTTCCCGAGATCGTCATCGAGCTCGTGCTCAACAACCGCACCGACGACCTGCTGCGGCGGGACGCCGACATCGCCGTGCGGATGATCCGGCCAAAGCAGGACGGCCTCGTTGCGCGCCGCATCGGCAGCGTTCCGCTCGGGCTCTACGCACATCGCGACTACATCGCCCGCTTCGGCCTGCCCGACACGATCGAACAGCTCGGCGCGCATCACATCATCGGCTTCGACCGCGACGATCACTCCGCGCGCTCGGTCGCGAGCGCACAGCTGCCGCTCTCGCGCGAGCTCTTCTCCTATCGCACCGACTCCGACGTCGCCCAGGTGACGGCGATCGAAGCCGGCCTCGGCATCGGCGGCATGCAGAAAGCCATGGCGAGGCGCAATCCCGCGCTGCTCCCCGTGCTCCCCGGCCAGATCGCCTTCGAGCTCGACTGCTGGCTCGCCGTGCACGAGGACCAGAAGGACTCCCCGCCGATCCGCGTGATGGTCGATGGACTGGCCGAGGGGCTGGCGCGGTGGGTCAGCGCGGGCAGCCGGTGAGCGCAGCGCAGACACACCGCGCTGCGCCGCTCATGCCGTACGAACACACCAGCATTCGCTGCCTGAGGGGCTGCGCCAGAAATTTCTTTTCGTCCGCAGCTTCAACGACATCACCTCTGTCCAGTCCCGCCGTGAAAAATATTCCGCTTTCGTTTTTCCGAATTTCATGAAACACTCCCCCTGTCCCGCCTCGTCATGAGGGACGCTTCGCGATCGTCACGAACGTGGAGGCGGTGATGCGACGGGCGTGTTCTGCCGCAGCGTGGCTTGCCACGCGGACGAACGGCGGGATGCGCCGGCGAAATCGTGTGGTCCTGGCGCCGCGACGCTGGCGCCAAGCCGTGGGTGATGATGAGCCCGACGGCGACGGTGGCTAGAGAGCCCGTACACCGGGGAGAGCACGTATAAGCCGTCAAAACCGTTGCGCAGGGAAGGCCGGAATGTCCGGCTGAGCCTGTGGTTCCTGCCCCGTGCACCTCTTCACGCACGGGGGCCGCGGGTATCAGCGGATACCCGGTCTTCCCTGCGCCCTCTGCTCACGAGAGGGACATCGTTCGGACATCACCCGGATGCGCTCGGCATCGCGGGATCGCGATGACATGCGCCGCTGTTTGACATTCACATCAGGACGAACTGCTCATGATGCCGTGCGCGGACTCACTTGCCGTCGTCGAGATGCACCAGCACCGCGGCATTGGCGATGATGATGGCGTCACTGCCGGCCTCCGCCGGAATCTCCAGCCCGCCTTTCACGGCGGTGACCGTCACCGTGCCATAGGGCAGCTCCTTGGCGACCGCGGCCGTGTCGACGGCCTCAGGATTGGGGACGCCGATGGTGACGTCGACCAGCATGTCCTGCGGCGTCTTGCCGACCATGCGGAAGAAGCCGAGGCTGGAATGACGGATCGCATCCGATACCGCGCGCCTGGCCGCCTTGGTGGCGTCGCGGCCGTGGACGTCGACGCCCATGCCCATCTCGGTGATACAGCGAATGCGGGCCATGCGGTTCCCTCGAATTGCGTTGATCGGCGCGCGACCTTAGCCCAGCGCACGGCCGGCGCAACCCGGCTGACATCGGCTCCGGCAAGACGCAGAATGGTCATCGGACACGGGCATATATCGTGCATGATGATCTGAACGACGACGACAAAAGACCTTTGCCATGATGCCCTCTGCAGCCTCATCCACGCCGATGCCCGACCCGGCCACGAAACTTGCCCCCGCCCGTCATTGAGGAAAACGCCAATGGGTTTTTCACACACGCTGGGCGGCACGACCTATCGCTTCGTCGACCTCCGCACCCTGCTCGCCAAGGCGACGCCATTGCGCTCGGGCGACGTGCTCGCCGGACTCGCCGCGCAGGACGCGGCCGAACGCGTCGCGGCGCGGATGGCGCTCGCCGATTTGCCGCTGCGGCACTTCCTCAACGAGGCCGTCATTCCCTATGAGAGCGACGAGGTCACGCAATTGATCGTCGACCAGCATGACGGCCACGCGTTCGCCCCGATCGCGAGCCTCACCGTCGGCGCGTTTCGCGAATGGCTGCTGTCCGATGCGACCGATGCGACGATGCTGACGGCGGTGTCGCCGGGCCTCACACCCGAGATGGTGGCTGCGGTGTGCAAGATCATGCGGCTGCAGGACCTCGTCACCGTCGCCGCGAAATGCGAGGTGATCACGCGCTTCCGCTGCACCATCGGACTGAAGGGGACGATGTCGACGCGGCTGCAGCCCAATCATCCGCTCGACGATCCCAAGGGCGTCGCGGCCTCGATCCTCGACGGGCTGATGTATGGCGTCGGCGACGCCACCATCGGCATCAATCCGGCGAGCGACGACGTCGACACCATGATGCGGCTGCTCGACATGATCGAGACCTTGCGCCTCGCCTCGCATGCGCCGATCCAGTCCTGCGTGCTCGCCCATGTCACCACCGCGCTGAAGGCGATCGAGCGCCGCGCGCCGGTCGATCTCGTGTTCCAGTCGCTCGCCGGCACCGAGGCGGCCAATCGCGGATTTGGCATCACGCTGACGCTGCTCGATGAGGCGCTCAGTGCTGCCGAAAGCCTCGGGCGCTGTCCCACAGGGGGCAACGTCATGTATTTCGAAACCGGGCAAGGCAGCGAGCTGTCCTCGGATGGACATTGCGGCGTCGACCAGCAGACCCTCGAGGCGCGCTGCTACGCGGTGGCGCGACGCTACCGGCCGCTGCTGGTGAACACCGTCGTCGGCTTCATCGGCCCTGAATATCTCTACGACGGCAAGCAGATCCTGCGCGCGGGCCTGGAGGACCATTTCTGCGGCAAGCTGCTCGGCCTGCCGATGGGCTGCGACGTCTGCTACACCAACCACGCCGAGGCCGACCAGGACGACATGGATGCATTGCTGACGCTGCTCGGCGTCGCCGGCTGCACCTACATCATGGGCGTGCCCGGCGCCGACGACATCATGCTGAACTATCAGAGCACATCGTTCCATGACGCGCTCTATGTGCGCAAGGTGCTCGGCAAGCGCGCGGCGCCGGAGTTCGAGGCGTGGCTGGCGGCGACCGGCATCAGCGATGCCAAGGGCGAGCTGCAATTCGAGCCGGCACGGCTGATGCCGGCGCTGCCGCTGCTGGAGGCGGAATGATGAGTGGCGCGGACGACAAGACGCTCGCAACCTCCTCCGCCGATGAGTGGACCTGGCTGTCGCGCTTCACCGAGGCGCGCATCGCGCTCGGCCGCTGCGGCCCGGGCCTGCCGACGTCGGCGCATCTCGCGTTCCAGGCAGCGCATGCCGAAGCGCGCGACGCCGTGCTGAAGCCGTTCGATGCCGCGCAGTTCGCCGCCGAGGTCGCCGCGCGCGGCTGGCCCGCGCTCGCCGTGCACAGCCGGGCCGCCGATCGCGCCACCTATCTGCAGCGCCCCGATGCCGGCCGCCTGCTCTCGCCGGCCTCGGAAGCGCTGCTGTCGGAGCCGCGTGCGCCGGCCGACATCGTGCTCGTGGTCGCCGATGGCTTGAGCAGCCGCGCAGTGCAGGTCAACGCCCTGCCCGTGCTCGATGCCTTGATGCCGCTGCTCGCCGCGACCGGCCGGAGGCTGTCGCCGGTGATCGTGGCCTCGCAGGGCCGCGTCGCGCTGGCCGATCACGTCGGCGAGCTGTTCGGCGCATCGGCTTCGATCATCCTGATCGGCGAACGACCTGGACTGAGCGCCGCCGATTCACTCGGACTCTATCTCACCTGGATGCCGCGCCGCGGCCGCGTCGATTCCGAGCGCAACTGCATCTCCAACGTCCGCCATGGCGGGCTGGCTCCGGCGGACGCGGCGAGGCAGGCGTCCGATCTGATCGCGCGCATGTTCCAGCACCAGGCCGCCGGCGTCGGCCTCGCGCGGCTGCCGCAACTGCCTCCGCCGGAGGAGCCATGAGCCGGCGGGCGGCGCAGCCTCAGACCGCGCAATACCGGTCCTGGATGTCCTTGTCGGCCAGCAGCGCCGCCGCGCTGCTCTCATGCACGACCTCGCCCTGGTCGATGATGACGGCGCGATCGGCAAGCCGCAGCGCCCATTCGACATTCTGCTCGACCAGGAGCAAGGTCTTGCCCTGGTCGCGCAGCCGCCGGAACAGCACGCCCATCTCCTCGACCAGCACCGGCATGATGCCTTCGGAGGGCTCGTCGAGCAGCACCATGCGCGGCCGCGCGATCAGCGCCCGCGCGATCGCCAGCATCTGCTGCTCGCCGCCCGAGAGCGTCACGCCCTCCTGGTCGAGGCGCTCGCGCAGCCGCGGAAAGGTCTCGGCAATCTCCGCGATCGCCGCGCGCTCGTCGATGTCGGCCTTGGCGGCGACGAGCCCCAGCCGCAAATTCTCGCGCACCGACAGGCCGGGCACGATGCGCCGCTCCTCGGGCACATAGGCGAGGCCGAGATGGAAGCGGCGATGCGCCGGCAACGGCAGCAGGTCCTGGCCGGCGAAGCGCACGCGGCCCTCGGCCTTCGGCATCAGCCCCATCACGG
>NZ_CAFJ01000099.1 GCF_000239795.1 Bradyrhizobium sp. STM 3809
CCCATGCGCCCGATACCGTGTTCGCGGCCTTAGCTAAGACTTAAGCTAAAAACCGGTCCCGCATGGCACGGCGGGCGTGTGGCATGCATAATCATGCACGCGCTTGGAGTGCACATCCATGCTGATGATCGAAGCCAATGGTGCCAGGATTCCCGCTCTCGGATTAGGGACCTGGGAGCTGCGCGGGCGGACCTGCGCCCGCATCGTCGAACAGGCGCTGACGCTCGGCTACCGGCACATCGACACCGCCCAGGTCTATGAGAACGAGCACGAGGTCGGCGAGGGGCTGCGCGCCTCGCGCGTCCGCCGCAACGACATCTTCCTGACCACCAAGGTGTGGACGACGCATTTCGCGCCCAACGACCTCGAGCGCTCGACCAAGGAGAGCCTGGTCCGCCTGCGCGTCTCCGAGGTCGATCTGCTGCTGCTGCACTGGCCGAACTCGCACGTGCCGCTGGCCGAGACCCTCGGCGCGCTGGCGCACGCCAAGACGCTCGGCCTGGCGCGCCACATCGGCGTGTCGAACTTCACGGTCGCGCTGCTCGACGAGGCGGTGGCGGTGTCCTCCGAGCCGCTGGTGTGCAATCAGGTCGAATATCATCCGTATCTCGACCAGACCCGGGTCCGCGAGGCCTGCGCGCGGCATGGCATCGCGCTGGTCGCCTACAGCCCGATCGCCAAGGGCAAGATCAAGAACGATCCGACATTGGTGCGCATCGGCCGCGCCCACGACAAGAGCCCGGCGCAGATCTGCCTGCGCTGGCTGGTGCAGCAGAACGTCGTGGCGATCCCGCGCACCTCGAAGATCGAGCGGCTGTCCGAGAATCTCGACGTGTTCGATTTCGAACTGTCCGAGCAGGACATGGCCGACATCTTCGCGATGGGCAGCCCGGAGGGACGGATGACCAACTTCGCCTTCGCGCCGAATTGGGATTGAGCGGCGCCCGCGCCGGCATGCTAGAGTGAAGCCAGCGGGCGGCTGGCCCGCGCTCAATCCTGGCGATGATCGCCGCGACCGCGCGTGACGCACGCGCCGGATCGCAAGCGGGCGCAAATGAAGCGGCATGGAACGTTGGCAGTTCATACGTTGGGGCATCGCCGCGTCCGTCCTCGCGCATTTTCTGATCGTCGGCGCGGCCGTGGTTTCGACCTCGGTGCGTCCTTACGAGCTGCCGAAGAGCGACGAGATCGAGGTCAGCGTCGTCGACGCTGACGAGCCGCAGAAAACGCCAGAACCGGTCGCCACGCCGTCGCCGACGCCGTCCCCCGAGCTGACCCTGCCGCAGCCGGCGCCGAGCGCCGCTCCGGCGGCGGCCGCGCCGCCTCCTGCGCCGCAGCCGCCCGCGGCGCAGGAGACCACCAGGCCGGCACCCGCGGCCTCGCCGGTCGCCAAGCAGCCATCGCCTGCGCCGTCGCCCGCGAAAGCGGCCAAGATGGCTGCGAAATCAGAGCCGAAGCAGGCCGCCCGGCCGGCGCCTCCGCCGATGCCGGCGCCTGTTCCGAGCTACGTGCCTCCGGAGCCGGACCTCACGGTGAAATATGGCGTCATGCTCGGGCTGCCGGAGCCGCTGCCGCCGCTGCCACGTGGCGGGGGACCCGACGACAAGGACGCAGGGCCGACCGCGACGACGAACCTGGCGCCCAATCTCGAAACCGCCTTGCGGCAAAAAGTGAGGAGCTGCGCGCATCTGCCGACCTCGCTGTCGCCGACCGACAGAGCGCTGATCAGGCTGCGCTTCGGCATGACGCCGGACGGCAGGCTGGCGACCGAGCCCGAGGTGATCGAGGTCGTTGCAGCCTCGAAAGCGGTCCAGCTGAAGGAGAGTGCCGTCCAGGCGCTGACGGCCTGCCAGCCCTACGCGATGCTGCCGCCCGATCGATATAACGAGTGGAAAGTGATCGAGATGTCGTTCACGCCGCAGGATTTCGAGCGCTGAGAGCCCGAGAGGCTGCCACGCGCCCGGCGTGGAACAAGCCTCGGCGCTCGTCTCGACGCCGCGCCCGATGATCCTGTATTCGTCGCCGATAGCGTGGACGCGGACCTTGGGCTCGCGAGGAGCCGTCCGCGTTCAACACGGAGGTGATGCGACATGAAGCTGGTGATCGGCAACAAGAACTATTCCTCATGGTCGATGCGGCCGTGGCTGGCGCTGCGCGGTTGCGACATCGCCTTCGAGGAGATCGTGATCCCGCTCTACACCGCCGATCCGGCCGACAAGGCGCGCATCCTGGAACACTCGCCCGCCGGCAAGGTGCCGATCCTGATCGATGGCGCGGTCACGGTGTGGGATTCGCTGGCGATCATCGAGTATCTGGCCGAGCGGTTTCCCGCAGCCGGGCTGTGGCCGGCCGACGCCGCGGCCCGGGCGCTCGCGCGATCGGTCTCCGCCGAAATGCACTCCGGCTTTCAGGCGTTGCGCAGCGAATGTCCGATGAACCTGCATCGCGCGGTGCGACCGGTGCAGCTGTCCGCCGACGCCAAGGCCAACATCGCTCGCATCGAGGACATCTGGCGTGATTGCCGGGCGCGCCACGGCGCCGGCGGCCCGTTCCTGTTCGGCCGCTTCAGCGGGGCGGATGCGATGTTCGCGCCGGTCGTGACGCGCTTCCACAGCTTCGCTGTTCCGGTCACTGCCGACACCCGGGCCTACATGGAGACGATGATGGCCATGCCCGCTTTCGCGGCCTGGGTGAAGGACGGGCTGGCCGAGACCTGGATCATCGAGCGGGTCGAGGCGGTCTGACCTGACGGCGCGGGCTTGACGCGGTCGGCCCGGCGCGGTCCTCTGAAGCAGCGAACCTCGGTCACGGAGCGGATGATGGGACTGTTCGATACCCTGCGTAATTCCGGCGCGCTTC
>NZ_CAFJ01000098.1 GCF_000239795.1 Bradyrhizobium sp. STM 3809
GGCTCGGCCGCGAGCGCCGAGATCTCCGAGGCCAGCCGGTCGGAGGTGAAGTCGGTCTGCACGATGCGGATCGCGGCGTTCGCCTGCGACAGCACGCCGGCATTGGCGAACTGGTCCTGGTCGATCGCGCCGGGCAGCGGCACCAGGATGGAGGGCCGGCCGATCGCGGCGAGCTCGGCCACGGTGCCGGCGCCGGAGCGCGAGATCACGAGATGGTTCGCGGCGAGCCGCGCCGGCAGGTCGGTGAAGAACGGCTGCAGTTCGGCATTGATCTTGA
Source organism: Bradyrhizobium sp. STM 3809 (assembly GCF_000239795.1). Taxonomy (GTDB): domain Bacteria; phylum Pseudomonadota; class Alphaproteobacteria; order Rhizobiales; family Xanthobacteraceae; genus Bradyrhizobium. The sequence goes on from NZ_CAFJ01000098.1 coordinate 278, forward strand.
GCCGGTCATAGACCGCGCGCACCCGCGCCATGTCCTCCTGGCGGACCTGCTGGGTCAGCACCAGCCGGCCCCACAAAGCGGGCTCGAGCCGCTCGATCGCGCCGGGCACGATATCGCTCATGACGCGCGCGCCCTGGCTGCCGCCGACCACGAGCAGCCGCAAAGACCCTCCCGGCTCCGGCGGGGCGTAGGCGACCGCCGCCGCTTCGAGGATGGCAGGACGCATCGGGGTGCCGACCGTCGTCGTCTTGGCCGCTAGCGCCGGATCGCGATCGAGCACGCCCGGCAACGAGGTCGCGATCGCCTTCACATGCGCCGATAGAAAGCGGTTGGCGCGGCCGAGCACGGCGTTCGCATCATGGATCAGGCTCGGCACGCCGGCGAGCCGCGCCGCGAGCAGCGGCGGCACGGTCGGATAGCCGCCGAAGCCGATCACGGCGGCGGGCTTCAGCCGCCGCATCAGGTTGAAGGCGGCGAGTGTGCCTGTGCCGAGCAGCAGCGCGGTGCGCGCCAGCGCCACCGGCGAACGGCTGCGCACCGTCTCGCTCGGCACCACGTCGATCATGTCCGTGGTGAACAGGCCGCTATATTTCAGCGCGCGCGCATCGGTGACCAGGCGGACGCGGTAGCCGCGCCTGATCAGCTCGACGCCGAGCGCTTCGGCGGGAAACAGATGGCCGCCGGTGCCGCCGGCGGCCAGCAGAATGAGAGGCGCAGATGAGGTCATGCGGGCTTGTTTACAGGCAATGTGTCGTCATTGCGAGCCGGCCGGCCTCTAGGCGTAGGTGCGCAGCGTTCCGGCCGCATCCGTGACCTCGGCCTCGATCCGCGGCCGCTGCCGCGTCAGGGCCAGCATCATGCCGACGCCATAGGCCAGCGACACGATCGAGGAGCCGCCATACGAGATGAACGGCAGGGTCATGCCCTTGGCGGGGATGAGCTGCAGATTGACCGAGATGTTGATGGCCGCCTGGATGCCGAACAGGATCGCGAGGCCCGAGGCCGCAAAGCGCGAGAAGCCATCCTCGCTGGCATAGGCCCGCGACAGTGTGCGGATGACGATGAAGCCGAACAGGGCGACCAGCGCCAGGCAGAGAATGATGCCGAACTCCTCGGCGGCGACCGCGAACACGAAGTCGGTGTGGCTGTCCGGTAGGCTGCGCTTGGCGATGCCCTCGCCCGGCCCGAGCCCGAACCAGCCGCCGTTCGAGAATGCCTCCATCGCGGTGTCGACCTGGAAGGTGTCGCCCGAGGCCGGGTTCATGAAGCGCTTGATGCGTCCCGCCACATGCGGGACCAGCAGATAGGCGCCGAACAGGCCAGCGGCCGCGGCGCCGGCGAGGCCCGCGACCCAGATCATGCGCATGCCGGCGATGAAGAACAGCGAGCCCCACACCATCAGGATCAGCATGGTCTGGCCGAAGTCGGGCTCCATGACCAGGAGCGACACCAGCATCAGCAAGAGCACCAGCGCCATCGTGGTCGCCGGCATGTCGGGACGACGTGCCGATTCCGAGAACAGCCAGGCGGCGACCACGACGAAGGCGGGCTTCGCCGCTTCCGAGGCCTGGATGTTGACGCCGACGATCGTGATCCAGCGCCGCGAGCCCTTCACCTCCGGGCCGACGGCCAGCGTCAGCACGATCAGGGCAATGGCGATCGCGAACACCACCAGCGCGCTGCGCCGGATCTGCCGCGGCGACAGGAAGGAGACGCCGATCAGCACGACGAAGGACGGCAGCAGGAACAGGACGTGGCGGTTGAAGAAGTGGAACGGATCGAGCCCGATGCGGGTCGCTACCGGCGGGCTCGCCGCCAGCGACAGGATCACCCCGCACAGCATCAGCGCGAGGATCGAGCCCAGCAGCGGCTTGTCGACCGTCCACCACCAGTCCGACAGCGGATTGCGTTCTTCACGGGAGAGCATCGGGCCACCACCTGAGCCGAGGAATCGGCCCATTGGCGCCCAGGATGGTTATCGAAGGGTTAAGGACCTCTCCACTGTCGTCCCGGACAAGCCGTGATGCGCGAAGCGCATCGCGGCGCCGATCCGGGACCCATATGCCGCAGCCGTCGAAATTGGCAAAAAAGCCAACTGCCGGCGTGCCTCAAACTGCTCCCTGGGGTTATGGGTCCCGGCGTTCGCCGGGACGACGGCTGAGGGCGATGCGGGAGTGCTCACACCACCGGCTCCACCCCCGGCAGCGCCTGCACAAGGTCGCGGAAGCGGGTGCCGCGGATTTCGAAGTTGCGGAACTGGTCGAAGGAGGCACAGGCCGGCGACAAGAGAACGATCGCATCCTTCAAGCCTGACGCCTCGGCGTCGGCCGCCGCCTGCTCCACCGCGGCTTCCAGCGTCCCGGACATCGCGTGCGGGACCTTGTCGCCGAGCGTGCCGGCGAACTCCGTCGCCGCTTCACCGATCAGATAGGCCTTGCGGATGCGCGGGAAGAAGCCGGTCAGGCTGGTGATGCCGCCCGCCTTCGGCTTGCCGCCGGCGATCCAGTAGATGTCGGCGAAGGACGACAGCGCGTGCGCCGTCGCGTCCGCATTGGTGCCCTTGGAGTCGTTGACGAACAACACGTTGCCGCGGCGGCCGACCTGCTCCATGCGATGGGCGAGGCCGGGAAAGCTGCGAAGGCCCTGCTGCAGCACGTCCTCCCTGACGCCGATCGCGAGCGCCGCAGCGGCGGCGCAGGCCGCGTTCTGCGCATTATGCTGACCGCGCAGCGAGCCGATGCCGCCGAGCCGCGCGACCTCGCTGCGCGCGCCGCCGGCGCTGCGCACGATCGTCTCGTGCTCGGTATAGAGCCCATCGGCCAGCGGATTCTTCACCGAGACGCGCACGACGCGCTTGCCCGCCTGGTCGAGCCGGTCGGCGATGGCGCGGCAGAAGCCGTCGTCGACGCCGACGATCGCGGTGCCCTGCGGCTTCACGCCGGCGACCAGGCGCTCCTTGACCGCCGCATAGTTCTCGATCGTGCCGTGGCGGTCGATGTGATCCTCGCTGACATTGAGCAGGATCCCGATGCTCGGATCGAGCGACGGTGTCAGGTCGATCTGGTAGGACGACATCTCGATCACATGAACGCGCCCCATGCGCGGCGGCTCCAGCGACAGGATCGCGGTGCCGATATTGCCGCCCATCTGGGTGTCGTAGCCGGCCACCCGCATCAGATGCGCGATCAGCGCGGTGGTCGTCGACTTGCCGTTGGTGCCGGTGATCGCGATGAACGGCGCATCCGGCGCGTGCCGCCGGCGCTCGCGGCAGAACAGCTCGATGTCGCCGATCACCTCGACGCCGGCCTCGCGCGCCCTCAGCACGCTCCAATGCGGCACCGGATGGGTCAGCGGCACACCCGGCGCCAGCACCAGCGCAGCGAAGTTCGACCAGGAGACGGTGCGCAGATCGGCGGTGATGAAGCCCGCCTTCGCAGCTTCCGTCATACGATCCGCGCCGTCGTCGGCGGCGATCACTTCGGCGCCGCCAGCGCGCAGCGCATGGCATGACGCCAACCCGGAGCCGCCCAGCCCGAACACGGCGACTGTCTTGCCGGCAAACGAGGTGACGGGGATCATGAGGAAAACTCCGTCATTCCGGACACCGCGCAGCGGTGATCCGGAATCTCGAGATTCCGGGTTCGCGCGTGCCGCGCGCCCCGGAATGACGGTGGGCTTGAAAAGAGATCATCAGCGAAGCTTCAGCGTGGACAGGCCGACCAGCGCCAGCATCACCGAGATGATCCAGAACCGGATCACGATCTGCGGCTCGGTCCAGCCGAGTTGCTCGAAATGGTGATGGATCGGCGCCATCTTGAAGATGCGCTTTCCCGTCAGCTTGAACGAGGCGACCTGCACGATCACCGACACCGCTTCGAGCACAAACAGGCCGCCGATCACCGCCAGCACGATCTCATGCTTCACCGCGACCGCAATCGAGCCGAGCATGCCGCCCAGCGCCAGCGAGCCGGTGTCGCCCATGAAGATCGAGGCCGGCGGCGCGTTGAACCAGAGAAAGCCGAGGCCGGCGCCGAGCACCGCGCCGCACAGCACCGCAAGTTCGCCGGTGCCCGCGACATAATGGATCTGCAGATAGTCGGAGAATACGGCGTTGCCGGCGAGATAGGCGATCAGGCCGAAGCTCGCGGAGGCGATCATCACCGGCACGATCGCGAGGCCGTCGAGGCCGTCGGTCAGGTTGACGGCGTTGCCGGCGCCGACGATGACGAAGGCGCCGAAGATGACGTACATCCAGCCGAACTTGATCACGAGATCCTTGAAGAACGGGATCGCGAGCCCGGTCGACGAGGGATCGCGCCCGAGCCGGACCAGCGCGTAGCAGGCAACCAGCGCGATCGCCGCCTCGATGAGCAGACGGGCGCGGCCGGCAAAGCCCGAATGCGACTGCTTGGTCACCTTCAAGTAGTCGTCATAGAAGCCGACGAAGCCGAAGCCCAGCGTCACCGCCAGCACGATCCAGACATAGGGATTGAGCGGATTGGCCCACAGCACGGTGGAGACGACGAGGCCGGACAGGATCATCAGGCCGCCCATCGTCGGCGTGCCCTTCTTGCTGATGATGTGCGACTGCGGGCCGTCGGCGCGGATCGGCTGGCCCTTGCCCTGGCGCAACCGCAGGTGATCGATGATCCAGGGCCCGAACAGGAAAACGAACAGCGCGCCGGTCACCACCGCGCCGCCGGTCCGGAAGGTAATGTAACGGAACACGTTGAGCAGCCCGCGGAACATCGACAGGGCCGGAAACGTATTCGTCAGCTCGATCAACCAATAGAACATCCAACCCGCCTATGCCGTCTCACCGAGATTGAGCCCGCGCGCCCGCAGAATCCCCCAACGCGAATCCGGTGCGGCCCCCTTTAACCACGATCGGGGCCGGGGTGCGAATCGTTGCGACCATCGGAAAGCGTGCACCCCGCATGGCTGCTTCGACCGCCAGAGAACGAGATTCCTGCTGCAGCGCCGCGATATCGCCCGAATTCACGTCGCAGGGCGCAGCGCTGCGGCGAGCTTTTGCACGAACTTGTTGACCCAGAAGATCTTCTTGCTGCCCTTGACGACGACGACGTCCCCCGGCGCGAGCAGCGCCGCAACCTGGGCGGCATCCAGCGTCACCGGGTCCTCGTGCCAGCCGAGCCGCTTCTCCTTCGGCAGCTGGTCGAACAGATGGCGCATCAGCGGGCCGACGCAGTACACGCCGTCGATTCCGGCGAGATGGCCGACCATCCCGGCGTGATAGGCCGGCGCCTCGTCGCCGAGCTCCAGCATGTCGCCGATCACGGCGATCCGCCGACCCGGCACCGGCCGGGCCTGCAGGCTGTCGAGTGCCGCGGCCATGCTGGCGGGATTACCGTTGAAGCTGTCGTCGATCAGGACAATGTCGCCGACGGTCTGCTCGACGCCGCGGCCGGTCATGATCCCGACATGGCCGAGCGCCGGCGCCAGCAGCGCCGAGTCGAGTCCGGCCGCGGCGACAGAGGCGAGCGCCGCCAGCGCATTGTGCAGGCGATGCGGTGCACCGGGCGTCAACGCGAAGTCGACGCGGCGACCGGCGATGTCGGCCGTCACTTCCCAGCTCTCGCCGCGCGCCGCGTGCGACAACTCGCGCACCTCGGTGCTGCCACCGAAGCGGACCGTCTTCCCGGTCCATTCCGGCGCGGAAAGGTCGGCGGGAAGCACGAGGATGCCGTCGGCCGGCAGGCCGCGCGCGATCGAGACCTTCTCCTGCCGGATCGCCTCGAGGCTGCCGAGCTTCTCCAGGTGCACCGGCCGCACATTGACGACGAGTGCGACGGTCGGCCGCGACAGCTCGGTCAAGCGCGCAATCTCGCCCTTCTGGTTCATGCCCATCTCGACCACCCAGAGCGAGGCGGAGGGATCGGCATTGCACAAGGTCAGCGGCACGCCCCAGAAATTGTTGAAGCTCGACGGGCTCGCCGAGGCGCCGGGATAGGCGGCGATGAACTCCTTGGTCGAGGTCTTGCCGGCGCTGCCGGTGAGCCCAATGACTGGACCATGAAAGCGCGCCCGTGCGGCGCGCGCCAGCGCCCAGAGGCCGTCGATCAGCGTGTCAGGCACGATCAGCTGCGGGACCGTGATGCCCTCGATCCGGTGCGGCACGATCATCGCCACGGCACCGGCCTGCTCGGCGTTCGCGGCAAACTCCCAGCCGTCACGGCTGGAGGCGAAGCTCGACACGAAGCCGCCGCTCGGCGTACCGCTCAGCGCGACGAACAGGCTGCCGGGCTTCACGGCGCGGCTGTCCTGGGTGACGAAATCGATCGCCGTCTCCGGATAGTCGCCGACGAGGCCGAGCGCGCGCGCCGCCTCGGCCACCGTCCACAGCGCATGTGTCATGATGCCCTCGCTGCCAATGCCTCCGCGACCGCTTCATGATCGCTGAAATGCAGAACCGTGCTGCCGATGATCTGTCCGGTCTCATGGCCCTTTCCGGCGATGACCAGCGCATCGCCCGGCTGCAACTCGCTGATCGCGACCCGGATCGCCTCGGCGCGGTCGCCGATCTCCCGCGCACCCGGTGCGGCGGCCAGGATCGCGGCGCGGATCGCGGCCGGATCCTCGCTGCGCGGGTTGTCGTCGGTGACGATGACGCCGTCGGCCTCGGCCGCGGCGATCTCTCCCATCAACGGCCGCTTGCCGGTGTCGCGGTCGCCGCCGGCGCCGAACACGACCACGAGCTTCCGCTTGGCATAGGGCCGCAGGGCGTGCAGCGCCTTGGCGAGCGCATCCGGCTTGTGCGCATAGTCGATGAAGATCGGCGCGCCATTGTGCTCGCCGACCAGCTCGAGCCGGCCCTTGGCGCCTTCGAGCTTTTCCAGCGCCTCGAACACCGCCTGCGGATCGCTGCCGGTGCCGATCGCGAGCCCGGCCGCGACCAGCGCATTCTCGATCTGAAATGCGCCGACCAGCGGCAGTCGGAGGAAGTAGATCCGGCCGCCATGCTGGATCTCGAGCTGCTGAGCAAAACCGTCGATCGCGGCGGCCACGAGCCGGATCCCCTGCCCTGCGCCGTCGCCGCCCGTGCCCACCGTCATCAGCCGGAGCCCGCGCGCCTCCGCCGCCGCGATGACCTCCGGCGAGCACTCGTGATCGGCCGAGATCACCGCAGGTCCGCCCGGCTGGACGAGATCGCGGAACAGCCTCAGCTTGGCGTTGAGATAGTGGGCGAGGTCGGGATGGTAATCCAGGTGGTCGCGCGACAGGTTCGTGAACCCGCCGGCCGAGACCTTCACGCCGTCGAGCCTGAACTGATCGAGCCCGTGCGACGAGGCTTCGAATGCGAGATGGGTCACGCCATCCTGTGTAATCTCGTCGATCTGCCGATGCAGCGCGATCGGGTCGGGCGTGGTCAGGGAGCCGTAGACGGTACGCTTGTCGGAGACCAGCCCGACCGTGCCGATGCTCGCCGAGCTGTGGCCGAGGCTCTGCCAGATCTGCCGTGTGAAGGCTGCGACCGAGGTCTTGCCGCTGGTGCCGGTGACGGCCGCGATGACCGCAGGCTGGCGCGGGAAGACGCGCGCGGCCGCCAGCGCCAGCGCGCGGCGCGGGTTCGGTAGCGCAACGAAGGGAACGGGCAGCTCCTCGGCCGGGGCTACATGACCGGCTACCGCGGACGCACCGGCCGCGACCGCCGCCGCGATGAAGCGGGCGCCATCGGTCTTGGTTCCCGACAGCGCGAAGAACAGATCGCCGGGCCGGACCGCGCGGCTGTCCACGGCGAGGCCGGAGACTTCGACGGCGGCGGCGCGGGCGTCGAGCGACGCCTGATCGCCAAGGAGGTCGTGAAGTTTCATCCTGGTCCTGTACCAGTCCTGGCTCCCGCCCGGGCGGCGGCAGCTCCAAAACCTTGCGATTCGCGGACGGCTTACTGCGTCAGCCGCGATGCCGCAAGAATTTGGCGGTCGGACGGCGGCAGGTCGAACCGGGGCTCGATGCCGAGCAGTGGCCCGATCCGGGAGATCACGTTGCCGGCGGTCGGCACCGCGTTCCAACCGGAGGTGATGAAGCCGTAGGTTTCCTTCAGCGGCTGCGGCTCGTCCAGCATGATCAGGAGCTGGTATTTCGGCTTGTCGGCCGGGATCACCGCGGTGAACAAGGTCAGCACCTTCTTCTTGGCGTAGCGGCCATTGATCACCTTCTCGGCGGTGCCGGTCTTGCCGCCGATGTAATAGCCCTTCACGTCGGCCTTGCGCGCGGTGCCGACCTCGGCGTTCAGACGCATCAGATAGCGCATCTTCTCGGAGGTTTCCGGCTTGATCACGCGCTTGGCGATCGCCATCGCCTCGGCCTCGGTTCGCTTCATGAAGGTCGGCGGGATCAGGTAGCCGCCATTGACCAGCGCGCTGACGCCCATCACGCCCTGCAGCGGCGCCACCGCCATGCCGTGACCGAACGAGATCGTGATCGTGTTCAACTCGCTCCAGTGCTTGGGCAGGATCGGCGAGGCACTCTCCGGCAGCTCGGTGCGCAACCGGTCGAACTGGCCCATCTTGCGCAGGAACGCCTTGTGCGCTTCCACGCCCTGCGCCAATGCGATCCGGGCCGCCCCGATATTGGAGGAGAAGTAGAACACCTCCTTCATGTTGAGGAATCGCCCCTTCGGCTCGTCGTCATGGATCGCGAACTTGCCGTAGTGCAGCGCGCCGCGCGCATCCCACAGCGAGTTCAGATCGTATTTGCCGGTATCGAGCGCCATCGCCAGGGTGAACGCTTTGAACGTCGAGCCCATCTCGTACACACCGGTGGTGAGCCGGTTGATGCGATCGGGATCGTGCGCCTCCTTCGGATTGTTGGGATCGAAATCCGGCAGCGACACCATCGCGATGATTTCGCCGGTCCTGACATTGACCACCAGGCCGGAGGCTGCCTTGGTCTTGAACTTCTCCTTGGCCTTCAGCAACTCGTCGCGCAGCGCGTGCTCAACGCGCAGATCGACCGACAGCTCCACCGGACGCTGCAGGCGGTCGGTGGCGAAGCCGGCGCGATGCAGGTCGGCGAGGCCCTGATTGTCGAGCCACTTCTCCATGCCGGCGATGCCCTGGTTGTCGATGTTCACCAGGCCGATCAGATGCGCCACCTCGTTGCCGGTCGGATAGACCCGCTTGTTCTCGCGCAGGAAGCCGACGCCCGGCAGGCCGAGGCGATGGATGTCCTGCTGCTGCTTCGGCGTCATCTCGCGCTTGAGCCAGACGAAGCCCTTGCGCGACATCATGCGCTCGCGCACTTCGTTCGTATCGAGATCGGGCAAGGTGGCGGTGAGCAGCTCGATCGCCTCATCCTTGTCGATGAGGCGACGAGGCTCCGCGAACAGGCTCGGCGTCTTGACGTCGGTCGCCAGCACGGCGCCGTTGCGGTCGACGATGTCAGGCCGCGCGGTGGCGATGGCGTCCTGCTGCGCGGCGCGCCGCGCGCTCGGACCGTCCGAGCCGACCGCGAACATCACGAGACGACCGCCGATGACGGCATAGACCGCGGCGAAGGCGATGATCGCCAGGCCGATGCGAGCCCGGGCCTTGGCGGTCCGGTCGACATCGCGCCCGTAGAGCAGCGTGCGCACCAGGCGCTGGCGCCAGGGCTCCTGCGGCTTCACCTGGGGCCGAAGCTGATCGGTCATTGCTGATCCTCCGGGCGACGCACCGATCCGGTCACGGGGGGCTCTTCATTGATCGCGTCGATCGCATCGATCATCGATCCGATCGGATCCGGGTTGTCGGATCGCGCAAAGCGCGGCGGCCGCTCCGGCAGGTTCTTCAGGCTATCGTACTGGGTGGCGTTGAGCGGCTTCAGCGGCAGATGTCGCTCGACCAGCCCCTGCAGCCGCAGCGGCGCATCGAGTTTGGCCCATTCCGAGCGCAGGAGCGCGATGGCCTCGCGCTGCTCACGGATCTCGGCGCGGAGCTGCAGCACGCGCTCGACGCGCGCGGTCGATTCCATCTTGATGCGGTAGACATAGGCGGCCGCGAAGATCAGCGAACAGATCACGACGAGGTGCAGGAGGCGCATCGGTCACCCTCCCCGCAGGACGTCGGCCAGGCGCGGCCAGGGTGATGACGACGATGGGACATGCGCCGGCGCCGTCGTTCGCTCGGCACCGCGCAGCTTGGCAGAGCGCGCGCGCGGATTGGCGTCGATCTCACTCGCCGCGGCGACGGCCGGCTTGCGGTTCAGCAGTTGGAAGCTCGGCGCCTGCTGCGCGACCTCCGGCAGATGCCGCGAGCCGCCTCCAGTCTTGCTGCGTTCGGCCAGGAAGGTCTTGACGATGCGATCCTCGAGCGAATGAAACGAGACGACCGACAAACGCCCGCCGGGCGCCAGGATGCGCTCGGCAGCCACAAGGGCCTGCTGGAGCTCGTCGAGCTCCTCATTGACGAGGATGCGCAGCGCCTGGAACGTCCGCGTCGCCGGATGAATGTCGCCCGGCTTGGATCTGACCACGCGGGCCACGATATCGGCGAGCTCGCGCGTCGTCGTGATCGGCTGCTCCTTGCGCGCCGCCACGATCGCCCGCGCCACCGCGCGGGAATGCCGCTCTTCGCCAAAGATGTAGATGACGTCGGCAAGATCGCGTTCGGCGGCCTGCGCGACGACATCGGCCGCGGTAGGTCCGGAATCCCCCATGCGCATGTCGAGCGGACCGTCGAAGCGGAAGGAGAAGCCGCGCGCCGCCGAATCGAGCTGCATCGACGACACGCCGACATCCATCACGATGCCATCGAGATGGGTCAGCCCTTGCGCGGCGCAGACATCGGCCAGCGCGGAGAAACGACTTTCCACCAGGGTGAGCCGACCGCCTGCCTCCGTCGCGAGGTCCGCGCCGCCGGCAATGGCGGTGCTGTCGCGATCGATCCCGATCACCCGGGCGCCCGGCGTCGCCAGGATCAGGCGCGTGTATCCGCCTGCGCCGAAGGTCGCATCGACATAGGTTCCCCCGTCGCGCGGCGCCAGCATCGCGACCGCTTCAGGGCCGAGCACGGGGATATGGCGCTGGTCAGCCGCGCTCACACGGCCGCTCCGCACGGATGCCGATGACACAGACTGAATTTGCTCGGCTGCGAGCCCATCGCGCCTTCGATCCTCGCGCCCGTCCATTCGCCAAGCCATCTCCCCGAGGTCGATGACCCGCTTACCCCACAACTGAGCTCCGGCACGCGGTGATCGCGCCAGGCCCATCCCCGATCCGACAGCCACCGCTCGCCGCCGGCTGTTCCCGGCATCGATCGAGACCATGTTCTCCCGTGCAGGACTTTGCATGTGGCGGCTGCCGTCCCGAAAGCCGGCTCGGCTCTTCACCACTTAGTAACGGCGTTTAGCGTTAACAAACCGTTGACGGTCTGTGGCGGATGTTAGGCAGCGCATGGAGCGGCCGGACCGAGGAACGAAGACGCGCCCGACCGCGGGACGCGTCCTTCACCGAGCCCCTCCGCTCCGATGCAACGGTCTGATCAATATGAGGGGCTCGCATGCGATTTCGATTGCGATCGGGACATGCAAAAGAGTAGTGCCTGCCCATATTCGATTTGATCGATTGCCGCCGCCTCTCCGCTTCGAGTGCTTCATGCCGAATTCAACAGACAAGCCCGAATCGAAGCGGCCACGGGCGCTGCCGATTCCAAAGGGCGCTTCCGACCTCCCCGTGTTCACGCCGGACTCGTCGATCGCATCTGACGTGATTCCGTCGGCCAATTTCGGCGAGCGCAAGGGCGGACGTCAGCCGGACATGATCATCCTGCACTACACCGGTATGCCGGACGTCGAGGGCGCAATCACCAAATTGTGCACTCCAGGAACCGAGGTGTCTGCGCACTACATCGTGCTCGAGGACGGCCGTATCATCCAATGTGTTCCCGAGGCGATGCGCGCCTGGCACGCGGGGTTGTCGTCCTGGGGCGGCGACGAGGACATCAATTCCTGTTCGATCGGCGTCGAAATCGTCAATCGCGGCCATGACTGGGGCTATCCTGACTTCCCCCCGCGGCAGATCGCGGCCGTCATTGCGCTGTGCCGCGGCATCATGCTCCGCCGCAACGTGCCGGCGCATCGCGTGCTCGGGCATTCCGATGTCGCGCCCTCGCGCAAGAAGGATCCGGGCGAGAAGTTTCCCTGGCACTCCCTGGCCAATTCCGGCGTCGGCCACTGGGTGCAGCCGGCCGCGATAACCAAGGGCGAGACCCTGAAGCTCGGCAGCATCGGTGATGACGTCAAGGGGCTGCAGAAGGCGCTCGCCAAATATGGCTATGGCGTGCCGATCACCGGCAAGTTCGACGGCCTCACGATGGAAGTCGTCACCGCGTTCCAGCGCCACTTCCGTCCCGAGCGGGTCGACGGCATCGCCGACCGCTCCACCTTGTGGACGCTGCATGCGCTGCTGACGAGCCTGCCGGCGGAGGACACGGTTCCCCGCGCATGAGGCGTCACGCGCCGGCATCGAGTTCGGCGAGCCGGCGCGCATAGAGGCGCTTGAGCGGGGCGAGCTGGGTCGCATCGCTGGCCGCGCGATAGGCGTCGCGTGCCTCGTCGCGACGACCGAGCCGGCGCAGGAGATCCGCGCGGACCGCCGGCAGCAGGTCGTACTGCTTCAGGCCGCCGCGCGCCGCCAGCGAATCGACCAGCGCCAGCGCGCGCGCCGGGCCGTCGATCATCGAGACCGCAGCCGCATGATTGAGCTCGATGACGGGCGATGGCGCGATCCGCAGCAGTACCTCGTAGAGGCCGACGATCTGGCGCCAATCCGTCTCCTGATGACTAGCCGCCTGCGCATGCAGCGCGGCGATGGCCGCCTGGACCGTATAGGGCTGTGGCCGTCCCTTGGTGCGGAGCGCCTGCTCGACCAGCGCCAGGCCTTCTGCAATCTGCGCACGATTCCACGTCGAGCGATCCTGCTCCTCGAGCAGCACGATGTCGCCCGACGCATCGGTACGCCCGGCGCGGCGCGCGTCGTGCAGCAGCATCAGGGCGAGCAGCCCCCCGATGTCGCGCGCCTCCGGCATCAGGCCCAGCAGCAGCCGGCCGAGGCGGATGGCCTCGGAGGCGAGATCGGCGCGGATCAGCTCGGGGCCCGAGGTCGCAAGATAGCCTTCCGTGAAGACCAGATAGATCACGGTCAACACGCCGCGGAGCCGCTCATCGAGCGCGTCGCGCCCGGGGACCTCATAGGGAATCCCGGCGAGACGGATCTTCTGCTTGGCGCGCACGAGACGCTGGGCCATGGCCTCCTCGCCGGTCAGGAAGGCCCGGGCCACCTCGGCCGTGGTCAGCCCGCAGACCGTGCGCAAGGTCAGCGCCACCTGAACGTCCGGCGCGAACGCCGGATGGCAGCAGGTGAAGATCAGCCGCAGCATGTCGTCGTCGAAACCGACGGGATCGTCGGCCTCCTCGCTGACCGCGTCACGCTCGATCGCGTGGACGATCTCGGCTTCCTTGTCGCGGAAGTTGCGCCGCCTTCGGATGCGATCGATCGCCTTGTTGCGGGCGGCATTGACCAGCCAGGCTCTGGGATTGGCGGGAGCCTCCTGCCCCCGCCAGTTGAGCAGCGCCGCCGCGAACGCGTCCTGCAATGCGTCCTCGGCCAGATCGAAGTCACCGATCAGCCTGATCAAGGTCGCGAGAGCACGGCCGCCCTCGTCGCGGAACACCCTGTCGATCGCCTCAGGCGTCATCGATGACATCGTCGCGGGCCCGCAGCGTCATCCTCAGGGATTGTATTGCCAGACCGGCCGGACCTCGATCGAGCCGAAGCGGGCGCCCGGAATGCGCGCGGCAATGCCGATCGCCTCGTCGATGTTCTTGGCTTCGATCATGTAGTAGCCGCCGAGCTGCTCGCGGGTTTCGGCGAACGGACCGTCGGTGGTGAGGATCTTGCCGTCGCGCACCCGGACGGTCGTGGAGGTCGATGTCGGCTGCAGCCGGTCACCGCCCTTGAAGTTGCCGCTCGCGACGATCGACTGGGTGAAGGTCTGGTATTCGGCGAGCATCTTGCCTTCGGCCTCCTTCTCGGTCTTCGCGTAGTCGGCCTCGTTCTGGTAGATCATCAGCAGATATTGCATGGGACTGCTCCTTGGGTTTCGGCTGGCTTGCCGACATCCAGTCGAACGGCGCATGCGCCGGACGACACGGCCAGGATAATATTTTTCGAAGGCACCGCGACGGCTTGACGGAGCGGCCTGAAGGCCCCATTCAACCTCCCATCAGTCGGCCGGACGGCCGCTCCGGCAGGTGCCGAAAGGCCGCCGGGGAGGAAAGTCCGGGCTCCATCGACATGCGGTGCCGGATAACGTCCGGCGGGGGCGACCCCAGGGACAGTGCCACAGAGAACGAACCGCTTCCTCCCGCGAGGGAGGCAGTAAGGGTGAAAAGGTGCGGTAAGAGCGCACCGCGGGGCCGGCAACGGAACCGGCATGGTAAACCCCACCGGGAGCAAAACCGAATAGGGACGGCCACGCGGAGACAATCGCGGATCGCGATGACGTCCGCGGGAGCGATGTCAGGCTCGCCGTCCGGGTAGGTTGCCCGAGGTCACGCGCAAGCGCGATCCCAGAGGAATGGCCGTCACGTATCGTCATGCGCAAGCCTGACGGTGCCCTACAGAACCCGGCTTACAGGCCGGCTGATATGTTCATGAGGGGCTCGGCGCGACAGCGCCGGGCCCCTCACCATTTTAGCCTGCGGCCGAGAGCTGGCCGAACTCGGTGGCCTGGCGCTCGAACAGGCTGCGATACAGCCCGCCGGGCTTGCCGACGAGCGCGGCGTGGCTGCCCTGCTCGACGATGCGGCCGCGGTCGAACACCAGGATGCGGTCGAGGCTGCGCACGGTGGCCAGCCGATGCGCGATCACGATCGCCGTGCGGCCCTTCATCAGCCGCTCCATCGCCTCCTGGATCAGCGCCTCCGACTCCGAGTCGAGGCTCGAGGTCGCCTCGTCCAGGATCAGCACGCGCGCATCCGCCAGGAAGGCACGCGCCAGCGCCACCCGCTGCCGCTCGCCGCCCGACAGTTTCACACCGCGCTCGCCGACCAGGGTGCCGTAGCCCTTGGGCAGGCGCGTGATGAACTCGTGCGCGTTGGCGAGCCGCGCCGCCTGCTCGATCTCGGCCTGGCTGGCGCCGGGCCTGCCATAGGCGATGTTCTCGGCCAGCGAGCGGTGGAACAGGATCGGCTCCTGCTGCACGATCGCGATCTGGCTGCGCAGCGAATCCTGCTTCGCATGAGCGATGTCCTGCCCGTCGATCAGGATCCGGCCGCCGCTGACGTCGTACAGCCGCTGCACCAGCTTGACGAAGGTCGTCTTGCCGGAGCCGGAGCGCCCGACAAGGCCGATCCGCTCGCCCGGCCGGATGTCGACCGACAGCCGGTCGTACAGCGGGGTGCGATGGCCGCCATAGTGGAACGTCACCGCGTCGAGCACGATGTGCCCGCCGGTCACCGCGATCGGCCTGGCATCGGCGGCATCGACGATGCCGATCGGCTCGCCATGGATCGCCACCAGCTCGTCCATGTCGTTCACAGCCCGTTGCAGGTTGTTGATGTGCATGCCGACGTCGCGCAGGTAGGCGTGGATGACGTAGTAGCTCGTCAGCACGTAGGTGACGTCGCCCGGCGAGGCTCTGCCCGCCATCCACAGCAGCACGGCGCCGCCGATCACCGACGAGCGCAGGCACAGCAGCACGCCGAGCTGGACGGCCGCGGTCGTATTGTAGCGCAGCCAGGTGCGCCGGATGCGCCGGCGCCAGCGGTTGACGACGCGCATCAGCCGGCCATCCTCGCGCGCCTCCGCGCCGAACGATTTCACCACCGCGTTGCAGCTCAGCGCATCGGCGAGCGTCCCGCCGACCTTGGTGTCCCAGGCATTGGAGATGCGCGCGGCAGGCGCGATGTAGCGGGTCGAGAACACCACCGTCATCGCGACGTACAGCAGCGCCCCCGCCGCAATCACTCCGCCCAGCGCGCCCCAATGCAGGCCGAGCAGCACCATCGAGCCGAGCAGGACCGAGAGCGACGGCAGCAGCGCCAGCAGGATGGTGTCGTTGTAGAGGTCGAGCGCCCACATGCCCCTTGTGATCTTGCGCACCGTGGAGCCGGCGAAGCTGTTGGCGTGCCAGTCGGTCGAGAAGCGCTGCACGCGCACGAAGGCATCGCGCGCCACGTCCGACATGATGCGCAGCGTGAACGGCACGATCAGCTGCAGCCCCGACAGCCGCAGCACGATCGAGGCGAAGCCGAGCGCGACGATGCCGGCGAACGACACCAGCGCGGCGTGCCGCGCGTCGGCATTCGCCGGCCCCAGGGTCAGCGCATCGACCAGTCGGCCGGAGAACACCGGCATGAACAGGTCGGCGGCGGTGGCGCCGAGCAAGCACACCGCGATGCCCAGCGTCATGCGCGGCTGCTTCAGCCAGTGGCGGGTCACGAACGGGATCACGACGCGGATCGCGGCGGGACGCTTGTCGGCCTTCAGGCCGGAGACGTTGAAGGTCATGGCATCATCCGGCCGCGCTGCTTGCGCCGGGCCGGCTCCAAAATGAAGCAGACGCGACGCGGCGCGCGGTCTGCGGATGACAAATCAGGCTTTGAGAAGTGAGACGGTGGCGCTCAATGCGAGCGGCGGAACACCAGGACCGGCATCGACCGCGCGGGCGCCGCGAGCACAAAGGGCGACACGGCAGCGGTCGACAAGCCAAGCATCGACCGGGTGCATGCGGTCTGCAGATGCGATGTGGTCATGCAGATCTCCCCGGTTCGAGCGACAATTCTTGTTCCATACCATCGCTGGTATGATTTGGCAACCCGCAGGCCCGCTGCGGGCCTCTCACGTCAATGTGCGTCGCCGCCGGCGGCCATCGGCGAGCTCGGCTTGTTGAGCAGCATCACCATGAAGCTGAGCGCGACGTAGAAGCAGGTCAGCATGAAGAACGCGTCGCCATAGCCCATCACCACGGCCTGGCGGTGCACGATCTGCGACAGCTGCTTCATCGCCATGACAGCCGAATCGCCCATGCCCTGCAGCTTCTGCTGCAGCATGTTGAGCGTCTCGACCGCGGTGGCATTGCCCCAGTTGACGCGCTCATGCAGGCGGGAAATGTGCAGGTCGGTGCGGTCGTTCAGGACCTGGTTGATGACGGCGAGACCGACGGCGCCGCCGAGATTGCGCATCAGGTTGAACAGGCCGGAGGCGTTCTTGACGCGCTCGGGCGCCAGCGTGCCGAGCGCGATGTTGTTGGTCGGCACCATCGCGCACATCATGCCGACGCCGCGCAGCACCTGCGGCACGAACAGCTCCCAGAAGTCGTAGTCGCGGGTAATGCCGGTCATCTGATACGAGCCGATCGCGAAGATGACGAGGCCGATGGCGATGATCAGCCGCATGTCGATCTTCAGCATCAGGCGGCCGACCACAGGCGCCATCAGGAACATGGTCACGCCGGAGACGAACATCGTCTCGCCGATCATCAGCGCGCTGTAGCCGCGCACCTCGGCGAGATAGCGCGGATAGATGTAGGTCAGGCCGTAGAGACCGATGCCGATGCAGAACTGCAAGAGGCAGCCGACGGCGAAATTGCGGTTGCCGAACGCGAACAGGTCGACGATCGGCTCGTCCGCGGTCAGCACGCGCCAGAAGAAGCACACGGCGGAGACGGCGCAGACCGCGGCGCAGATCGCCACCGACGTGTCCTGCAGCCACTCATATTGCGGCCCCTCCTCCAGCACGTATTCGAGCGAGCCCAGGAAGCCGGCCATGAACAGCAGGCCCCACCAGTCGAAGCGGTCGAGCAGCGCGAAGTTCGGCTGGTCGAAATCGACCAGCGCCAGCACGCCGGTGGTGATGATGACGCCCGGCACGATGTTGACGAAGAACAGCCAGTGCCACGACATCGCGTCGGTGATGTAGCCGCCGACCGTCGGGCCCACCGTCGGCGCAAGCGTCGCGACCAGGCCGATGATCGGGCCGACGATGTGGAACTTGGTGCGCGGGAACACCGTGTAGGCCGAGGCGAACACGGTCGGGATCATGCCGGCGCCGAGGAAGCCCTGCAGCGCGCGCCACACGATCATCTGCTCGATCGACGATGCGAAGCCGCACAGGAAGCTGGAGATGGTGAAGCCGGCCGCAGAGATCGCGAACAACAGCCGCGTGCCGAGCGCGCGCGACAGGAAGCCGGACAGCGGGATCGCGATCACCTCGGCGATCAGATAGGCGGTCTGCACCCACGACACTTCGCTGGAGCTCGCCGACAGGCCGGCCTGGATCTCGCTGAGCGAGGCCGAGACGATCTGGATGTCCAGGATCGCCATGAACATCCCGAACACCATGATCAGGAACGCGAGCAGCCGCCGCGGCGCGATGCGGTCCGCCGGCGCGGCCGGCGCGCTCATGGTGGGGTTGGCTGTGGTTGCGGTGGCCATGGTGTCAGATGTCCGCTTAGGTCAGGGACCGCGCCGCGTAGACGGTGAGTTCCCCTCCCCCCGCGCGAAGCGAAGCTTCGCTAGGCGGGGAGGGAGCTCACTGCCGATGCCGAAGCATCTCGTTCAACGTCGACTGCAGGATCGATCTGTCTGCAGCCTTCATCCAACTACTGAACTACTTCCCCTGCACCGTCGCCGGCGCGTCGAGGTCGGTGTCGCTGTCGGCATCCTTGGCGCCGTCAGTCGTATCCACCGTCACGTAGACCGACATGCCGGCGCGCAGCAGGTTCTGCCGCGCCACCTCCTTCGGCACGCGGATGCGCACCGGCAGGCGCTGCACGATCTTGGTGAAGTTGCCGGTCGCATTGTCCGGCGGCAGCAAGGTGAACACAGAGCCGGCGGCCGGCGAGATGCTGTCGACGACGCCCTTGAAGCCGCGCGCGCCATAGGCGTCGACCTTGATGGTCACCGGCTGGCCCGGGCGGATCCGCTTCAGCTGGGTTTCCTTGTAGTTCGCGTCGATGAACACGTCATCGAGCGGCACGACGTTGCCGAGGCGCTGGCCGACCGCGACGAAGTCGCCGGTGCTGACGAGCCGGTTGGAGAAGGTGCCGTCGACCGGCGCGCGCACGGTGGCGAATTCGAGATCGCGCTCGGCCTTGGCGAGCGAGGTCTTCAGCTCGGCGAGCTGGGCCTGCGCCTCGGCCTGCTGCGCCTTGGTGACCTCGACATTGTCGCGCGCGGCATCGAATGCGGCCTGCGCGGCGCGCACCGCGGCCTGGCCCTGATCGCGCGCGGCCTCCGACTGCTCGAAGGTCGCATGCGAGGCGAAGCCCTTGCTGCTCAGCGCCTGCTGGCGCTCATAGTCGAGCCCGGCGCGCTTCATCGCGGCTTCGGACGAGGTCAGGTTGGCCTGCGCCTGCTCGACCGCGCTCTGCTGCGCGGCGACCTGGCGGCCGATGCGCGCGATGGTCGCCTCCTGGGTCGCGATCTTGGTACGCGCGGCGTCGACCGCGATCTTGTAGTCGCCGTCGTCGATGCGGAAGATCACGTCGCCCTTGTGCACCACCGAATTGT
This sequence comes from Bradyrhizobium sp. STM 3809, assembly GCF_000239795.1. Classification (GTDB taxonomy): domain Bacteria; phylum Pseudomonadota; class Alphaproteobacteria; order Rhizobiales; family Xanthobacteraceae; genus Bradyrhizobium. Next base: position 19,790 of record NZ_CAFJ01000098.1, read on the forward strand.
CGCGCGGCACGATCTCCTGGATGTGACCGGAGACGCGCGCGCCGAGCATGGTGTTGTTGGCGCGGACATAGGAGTCGTCGGTCGAGACCATGAAGCGGCCGACCATCACATAGTGCGTGGCGTAGCCCGCCCCGGCAAGCAGCAGCAACAGGCCGACGCCGGCGAGCACGCGCTTGCGCTTGCCGGATTTCGGCGGCGCAGCCGGCGCCGCCTTTTTCTCTGCGCCGGGAGGAGCGGCCGCGGGCAGCTCGAGCGGAGGTTCGGGCGTCACGTCCGCTTTCGGCGCCTTCGATTCGGTCGGCTTGCGCTGTGCGGTATCGGACGCTTGTGGACGGGCTGCCTCGTGCTTGACGTCTCCAGACGCCTCTTCGGCATCCGGCCGGCGTGCCCGCACCGCCTGTTCTCTCGCAGCAGCCATCTGAGACTCCCACCCATCAAAGCGGGGCCACCCGGCCCCGAATTTTCAGACCGAACCGTTCGGTCAATTGATCTCTATCATTGACCGAACCGTTCGGTCAATATATATCTCGCGACTGCAACATATCCGGGCAAATGCTCTCGTGACGTTGGCGCCGGCCAAATCTTCGGGAACAGTCTAAACCAATGATTGATACGGCCAGCAACACTACCCAGGTGATCCAAGACGAGGATTCCTCGAAACGGCGCCAGATCCTCGACGGCGCCCGCAAGGTGTTCATGGACCTGGGATTCGACGGCGCCAGCATGGGCGAGATCGCACGCGCGGCCGGCGTCTCCAAGGGCACGCTGTACGTCTATTTCAGCGACAAGATCGGCCTGTTCGAGGCCATCGTCGAAGAGGAGACGCGCACCGCGCTGCTGTTCAGGTTCGACGCCAGCCGCGACATCGCGACCAATCTGATGGGTTTCGGCGAGGCGTACATCGCCCTGGTGTGCCGTCCCGGCGGCGGCTCGGCGATCCGCACCGTCATGGCGATCGCCGAGCGCATGCCCGATGTCGGCCGCCGCTACTACGACCGGGTGCTCGAGGGCACGATCAGCTGTCTCACCAATTATCTGCGCGACCGCGTCGCGGCAGGGCAATTGGCGATCGACGATTGCCAGCTCGCCGCTTCGCAGTTTCACCTGATGTGCCAGGCCACGCTGTTCCTGCCCTTCATCTTCCAGGCCGAGCCGGCGCCGTCGCCCGATCGCATCCGCAAGGTGGTCGGCAGCGCAGTGCGGATGTTCCTGGCCAATTACGGCGTCAGGGATTGACCCTGCGCGACGCAGCAGTCCGTTCAGCCCGTTGACTTCGCCGATGCGCGGCATGCGCTCTCCTTCTCGCGACGCATGACGTCCGAGCTCTGCGATCAGATCACCCTCGTTTCGATCGGAGGGCGCAGGGAAGGCCGGGCGCCGACCGCGCCCGTGGCCCGCCTGCTCAAAAAATGCAGGCGGCAGGTACCACAGGTCTGGCCGAGATCACCCGGCCCTCCCTGCGCGATGGGCTTACGGCTTATACGCAGTCTCCCCGGTGTCCGGGCTTGTAGTCACCGTCATCCGCGCGATGCCGTGAGCATCCGCGAACTTGACGCCAGCATCGGGGCGCCAGGACCCTACGACTTCACCGTCCTGCCGGTCGCGTTCGTCCGCTCGCGATTCCAGCGCGCTGCGCGCCGACAGGCCACCGCTCCCCGCCTCCAACGCTCGTGACGACCGCGAAACGTCCCTCTTCGAGAGAGGCGGGATGCGCGTAGACAATCATATAATTCGGAAAATTGGAAGATGAATATTTTTCGCACGGGGACTGGACAGGGCAAATCAGCTTGATGGAACGAGAGAAATGAGTTTCTGCGTGCAGCTGATTTCGGAATGCGCGGCCAGTCCAGCCGTCATTGCGAGCGAAGCGACGCAATCCAGGGCGTCGTGCGCGACCCTGGATTGCTTCGTCGCTGCGCTCCTCGCAATGACGCTCGGGGCAGGCTGCGCGCCGCACCCACAACTGTCATCGCCCGGCTTGACCGGGCGATCCAGGACGCCGCGGTGTCAGTGATCGCGCCGATAGCTCGCGGCGTGCTGGATGCCCGCCTCCGCGGGCATGACGGCGGAGGCCTTCAACGACTGAGCTGCGTAGGGTGGGCAAAGGCGCCTGCTCCGCTGCATCGACGCGCGACGCTGCATCGCGCCGTGCCCACCGTGCTCGGCCGAGAGGCCGCGGTGGGCACGGCGCGGGATGGACGACATTCTATCAACGGCTGCGCAGGCGCGCCTTTGCCCACCCTACCGGCCGTCATTGCGAGCGAAGCGACGCAATCCAGGGCGTCGTGCGCGACCCCTGGATTGC
>NZ_CAFJ01000097.1 GCF_000239795.1 Bradyrhizobium sp. STM 3809
TGTTCAAGCCGCGGGGGCGTCGTTAGGCGACGCGCTGGTCGGGTCGCCTTCTGAGGACCCGTGCGAGCGCAGCGATTTGAGGAGCATCGTCGCAACCGGAATGATGAGGAGCGGAATAAGGTTGTTGAGCGGATGATTCACCACGTTCGAGATGTGCGTTTGCAGGGCGCGTGCTTCCAACTGAAGCGCGTCCATTGAGGAGGAATGAATCTCGTTGGCGAGCTCCAGCTCGCGGCCGGCCGGTGCACGCGAGGCGATGATCAGCAGAACCGCTGCGATGATGAAGTTGCCGGCGCCGAGCGCCGCGGCCGCGAGAACCGCCGACGTCACCTGGACCAGTGCGAGATAGGCCGCCAGCTCGAGCATCAGAAGGCCAAAGACGGCAATCAGCGCGGCGAAAGCGCGCAGGCCGAGCCCCGCCAGCAGATGTCGCAGCCTGATCTCGGCGATCGTGCGATCTGTTCGCCAGAGGACACGCAGTTGCTTGGCGACGTTGTCTGTATCCAATTAGGCTCTCCTTAGAATGACGCCGACGGCCACACCCAATGCGAACGCTGCAAGCGTTGCTGTCACCGGACGGTCCCGGATCAATCGTTCGACTTGAACATCGGCCTTGCCCAGTGCGCCGATGGCTGCGGCGACAGGCTCGGTCAGAGACGGTCCATCGAAGTCCGATCGAGGTCCCGCGCCATCGCGCAACAGCAGGCCGAGCTCCTGGGTCAGAGCATCCAACTCCTTCCTAAGGAGCGCAGGGTCCATGGCCATGTTTTGTCTCATCAGAATTTCATTGTAGAAGCAACAGCAGCGTGAAGCTTGATCTCGCTCAACCGAGCGCCAACCGCAGACTTGATGCACATCAAGAGAGGTGGATCGGCGGGATCTAGGAACAGGGGCGCGCCGAATGGCAGCGAGGGAGACATTCAGTTGGCTTCTCATCCAGGATTGACCGCCGAGCCGACGGAAAACGCGCTCGAGCTCCGTCCCAGCGGATCCTGGGTGTCTCGCTATGTGACCGAGCTCGAAACCCTGACTGGTTCTGCCAACGCCAAGCTCGGCCATGCGACGGTTGTACGGCTCGACCTTGGAGCGGTCAGCGAGATCGATACTGTTGGCGCATGGCTGATCGAGAAGCTCGGCCGCAGGGCTGCCGCTGGCGGAAGCCGCGTCGAGGCGACGGGGGTGGCCGAGAGTTACGGTGGACTGGTGGAGGAGGTTCGGCAGGTCAATCGGCGAGAAATCACTCCGGCGCCGCAGCCGAATCCGCTGGTCGCAAAGCTTTCCGAACTCGGTCGCTCGACGCTGGCAGCCGCGCAGGACATCACCATTTTCCTGGATATGCTGGCGGCGCTGGCCTTTGCGCTGGGGCGGACGTTGCGCCGTCCGCGGTCGCTGCGCGTGACCTCGCTCGTCTACCAGATGTACCGGATCGGATGGCAGGCCATTCCCATCGTGGTGTTGATCACGTTCCTGATCGGCGCGATCATCGCTCAGCAGGGCATCTTCCACTTCCGGCGGTTCGGCGCGGAATCCTATGTCGTCGACATGGTCGGAATTCTGGTTCTACGCGAGCTCGGGGTCCTGATCGTTGCAATCATGGTGGCTGGTCGATCTGGCAGCGCCTACACCGCCGAGATTGGATCGATGAAGATGCGCGAGGAGATCGATGCGCTGGTGACCATGGGTCTCGATCCGGTCGAAGTCCTCATCCTGCCTCGCATCGTCGCGCTGGTCCTGACCTTGCCGATCCTCGCGTTCATCGGGTCGATGGCAGCCCTCTACGGCGGAGGATTGGTCGCCCAGCTGTATGGCGGCATGGGGCCGCCGATCTTCATCGCGCGATTGCACGAGGCGATATCGGTCACGCATTTCGAGGTGGGAATGCTGAAGGCGCCTTTCATGGCGCTGGTGATCGGCATCGTTGCCTGCAGCGAGGGTCTCCGCGTGAAGGGCAGTGCGGAGTCCCTGGGGCAACAAACCACCACGTCGGTTGTGAAGTCCATCTTCCTGGTGATCGTGCTGGATGGCTTGTTTGCCGTCTTCTTTGCCTCCATTGGAATGTAGCAATGGATGATCTCGAACGATCGAGCGCGATCCGCGTCACCGATCTCATCGTCGGATTTGGTCGGCAGGTCGTCCTGAATGAGCTGTGTCTCGAGGTTCGCCGTGGCGAGATTCTTGGCCTGGTTGGGGCGTCCGGAGGCGGAAAGTCGGTCCTGATGCGGACCATCATTGGCCTGATCCCTCGACGCAGCGGCACCATCGAGGTCATGGGTATTCCCCTTGGTCGCGCGGACGAACGCGCCACGCAGGACGTTGCCACGCGCTGGGGCATCTTGTTCCAGCAAGGGGCCCTGTTTTCATCACTGACGGTCAAGCAGAACGTCCAGTTTCCGTTGCGGGAAAATCTGCAGATGTCGCCGGGCCTGATGGATGAGATCGCGATCGCCAAGCTGGAGATGGTCGGTCTGCGGGCTGAGGACGGCGATAAATTTCCGGCTGAGCTTTCCGGAGGCATGACCAAACGTGCTGCGCTGGCCCGCGCCCTCGCACTCGATCCCGCGATCGTGTTTCTCGACGAGCCGACCTCCGGCCTTGATCCGATTTCTGCGGGCGATTTCGACGCCCTGATCAAGACGCTGCAGCAAACGCTCGGATTGACCGTATTCATGGTGACGCACGACCTGGCCAGTTTGAACACGGTCTGTGATCGCGTCGCAGCCTTGGCCGACGGCAAAATCGTCGCGATCGGCCCGATGAGCGATCTGCTCCGATCCGAGCATCCGTGGGTGAAGGCCTACTTCCACGGCAAGCGATCCCAGATGCTACAACCGAAAGTGAGTTGATCATGGAAACACGTGCGCCATTCGCTGTGATCGGCGGCTTCGTCCTGGCGGCCATCGTCGCGATCTTTGGCTTCGTGTACTGGCTCAACAACACCGGAGGTCTTGGGCCACGGACCATCTACCATGTTCAGTTCGAAGGTTCTGTTCCCGGACTGCTGGTCGGTGCCGCGGTGCTGTTCAACGGAATTCGGGTGGGTGAGGTGACGGGACTCGGCTTGGCCCCGGACAATCCGCGTCGGGTCAACGCCACGATCTCTGTCGCGTCGAGCACCCCGGTGCGGTCCGACACCAAAGTGGGATTGGAATTTCAGGGGCTGACCGGTGTCCCGGTTGTCGCGCTGGAAGCGGGCCCTTCGACAGGAGCGACGGGGGCAGTATCCACGCTGATCGCAGAGCCGGGGGCCGGCCAGAGCATGACGCAGGCGGCGCGCGACGCTCTGCGGCGAGTCGACGCGGTCCTCGCGGAGAATGCCGGCCCGCTCAAGGACACCATCGCCAATCTCAAGACGTTTTCGGACGGCTTGGCGCGGAATACCGGCAAGCTGGATGGAATCGTTGCGGGGCTCGAGAAAATGACCGGCGGTGGTGCTCCGGCTCAGAAGGTGACCTATGATCTCACTGCGCCCCGCGATCTCGGACCCGCGACCAAGACCATCAAAGGGCAACTCGCGATTCCCGAGCCGACCGCCGTCGCAATGCTGCAGACCCAGCGCATGCTGTTTTCGCCGGCGAAGGACTTTCCAGGGTTTGGCGATGTTCTGTGGGCGGACAGCATTCCGAAATTGTTGCAGGCTCGTCTGATCGATACATTCGAGAACTACGATGTTGCTCATGCCCCGCTGCGGACATCGGACCTCGGGCAACCGGACGTGCAGCTGTTGATCGATGTCCGGCGTTTCCGAATCAATGCCGATGCAACGGCTGCAGCGGACATCGGCCTGTCGGCACGTCTCGTCGACAAGAATGGCAAGGTCATCGCATCGCGGCTGTTCGACCAGAGTGAGCCGGTCGGCCAGATCAATCCCGCCGATGCCGCTGCGGCCTTCGACCAAGCCTTCGGCCGGTTGGCCAAGGCGATCCTGATGTGGACCGTCCAAGCACTGTAAAGGCAGCCGGCGGCTGCTCGATCTATTCCAGGCTCTTCAGATACGACAACAGGTCGTTAATCTCGGGCGGCGTCAGTTCGAACTGTGGCATGGCCGGGTGTCCGGTCACGATTCCTTCGGCGAGAGCCTCCCCGAGTGTTTCGATCGGATAGCGCAAGTGCAGCGTTCGAAACGGCGGGGCCGGCTTGAATGCACTTTCTCCGGTTCTGCCGATGGCATGGCAACGTGCGCAATGGGTCTTGGCGTAAGCTCGTCCTCGCTGTTCTGGCGTCGACGCCGCCAATGACGGGACCGACAGCGAAAGAGTTACGAGAAGAGCGCAGAAAACCGGGCGCTGCATGCATCACGTCCAGGGTCAGAGCAGTTTCGGCCACGATAGAGCCGCGATCCTCCACTCATTTGATTTGAATCAACGGGAACTTCGCGCATCCGGTAGAATGCCGCTCATCTCTTTCGCGTTTGGCCAGCGGAGCCCTGTATGAAGACGTCTCTGGTTGCGGTCGATTTGCACGGGCAGGGCTGCGCCGACTGTGCCGTCCGCGGATTCAGCGTATGCGCGTCGCTCGATCAGTTCGAGATGCGGGAATTCGAGCACCTGAGCCGCCGCGTCAATTTCGCTTCCTGCGAGACGGTTTTCGCCCAAGAGGATACGTCATCCTTCTTTTACAATCTGCTTGATGGCGTGTTGAGGCTCTACAAGCTGCTCCCCGACGGCCGCAGGCAGATCGTGGGATTTGTGCTGCCCGGTGATTTCGTTGGAATGACGACTGAGGAACGCCATGGGTTTTCGGCCGATGCGATCGGCCCAGTCACGGTCTGCCAGTTTGCCAAGATGCCGTTTGCCCGCTTTGCCGATGACAAGCCGAATCTCCTGCGGCGGATGAATGAATTGGCGGTGCATGAGCTCAATCAGGCTCGGGACCACATGGTGCTGCTTGGGCGCCGCTCTGCCGAGGAAAAGGTTGCGACGTTCCTCGTCGGCTGGAGGGACCGGCTGGTCGAGCTTCGGGGACCCTCCAACATAGTACCGTTGCCGATGAGCCGGCAGGATATTGCCGACTACCTCGGCCTGACCATCGAGACGGTCAGCCGAACGTTCACGAAATTGGAGCGGGAAGGCATCATTGCCATCCTTCCCGGAGGCGTGTCGCTGCGGGATTCCGCGCGTGCGGAGGCGCTGGCGGCTGCCTGATCGGGCGCTCGCCACTCGACCTGGGACTTTCATTGATCTGAATCAAAGACCGGTCCCTGGCAACCGGGGAACAATGGCTCCCAACTCAAAAAGAGGGGGAGAAACATGCCGTTCGATGCCATGCTGGTCAGTGCCGCGGTTGTGGCGGTTTTCGTTGCGTTCGCGGCGGTCTTGTTGTGGGCCGATTCCCAGACCAAACACCGTGCTTGACGCAACCGGCCGGCAGAGACCGTCGCCACGTCCGAGGCCGCCATCTGCCGCCGCGCTTGAGCCCACGACATGAGCCCCCGATAAGAGTTCGGGGGCGCGCGAACTGCATTGCCGAGGGAAGTCTTGTGTCGCGGCGGGGGGAACGAAGGGTCTCCAGCCGCGAACGCCTTCCTGCGGGCCGAATGTGGTCCTGGCTGCATTTTCCTGGACAATCTCTCGATCTGCCGTATTTCCAATGAGAGCGGAAATCGAGGGATAGGCTGTCGCGAGGCCAAAGAAGCGTGTCCTGCGAGTTGGAGGGCTCCATCGTCCTCCTCCGGCAGGGGAGCTTCGGCCATGGACATCTCTCTTGATTGGCGGTGCATGGACGCCTGGGAGAGTCGGTGTGACTGTGGACAAGAAGGCGAGCAGCCGAACGGCCGGCAGCGGCAAGCTATCTGTGCTGCGGCAGCATCCGATCTTTTGCGATCTCGAACCCGATGCCCTCGATCAACTCTGTCGGTATGCAAAGCCGACCACCCTCAAGCGTGGTGCGACGATTTTCTCGAAAGGGGATCCGGGGTCGAGCCTGTACGCCGTGATCAGCGGGACGGTCAAGATCAGCGTGTCGTCGCCGGATGGCCGTAATGCCATCCTCAATCTGATCAGCGCAGGTGAGATCTTCGGCGAAGTTGCCGTGCTCGACGGCAGAGAGCGTACGGCCGATGCGACGGCAAACACCAATTGCGAAATTCTTGTCATCGACCGTCGCGAATTCCTGCCTTTCGTCAAGAGCCAACCCGTGCTCTCCATGAAGTTCATCGAACTGCTCTGTGATCGGCTCCGTTGGACCAGCGATCAGGTCGAACAGGTCATCCTGCAGGATCTGCCCCGGCGCCTCGCCAGCGCTCTGCTCGGCTTGACCGAAAAGCAGAAGGTCGATTCGGCCAGCCGTACCATTGCGATCACCCAGCAGGAGATCAGCGAGATGGTGGGAATGACGCGCGAGAGCATCAACAAGCAGCTGCGCGCCTGGGCTGCGCGCGATTGGGTTCGACTCGAGCACGGCGCGATCGTACTCCTCAATCCCGAGCCTTTGCGGGGGCTGGCGGAGGCCGCTCAGGACGACGAGTAGGGCGCTCCGAGCCAAGAGCGCCGATCTCGTCGGGGTGGTTCGGGCGGCGCCGCCTCTCGGCGTCATCGCAATGCGCCCGAGCGCGCACACATTTGTGGTGTGAACTGAGGATTCGGCGGAGGTCGCCGCCTGAGAGACCTCAGCGAAGGATGTGCCGCGGAAGCCAGAGCGAGATTTCCGGAATGTAGGTCACGGCCATCAGCACGCCGAACATCACCGCGTAGAAGGGCCAGATCTTGCGCATGACCTGCTCGATCGAAACCTTTCCGACAGCGCACCCGACGAAGAGGATTGCGCCGACGGGAGGGTGGCAAAGCCCGATGCCGAGATTCAGTAGCATGATCATGCCGAAGTGAACCGGGTCGACGCCGAAATTCTGCATGACCGGCAGAAGGATCGGTGTAGCGATCAAGATCGAAGGGGCCATGTCGACGAGCGTGCCCATCAGCAGCAGCAGTACGTTGATCAACAGCAGGATGACGTACTTGTTGCTCGAGATCGACAGAAAGAACTGCGTCATCTTCGCAGGCATCTGCGTGAGCGCCATGATGTAGCCGACTGCGGAGGCGCAGGCGATCAAGGTCATGACCATCGCGACCGTACGAAACGTCCGATGCAGCAGCACCGGAAGATCGCGCCAGCGATAATCGCGATAGATGAACATGGTGACGAAGAAGGCCCAGATGCACGCGACCGCTCCGGCTTCGATCGCTGTGAAGATGCCGCCGAGGATGCCCCCGAGGATGATCACGAGCGTGATGAGTCCCCATGCCGCATCGATCGTGATCTTGACCGCGTCCTTGGCCGGAACGGTCTGACCACGCGGGTGACCCTCGCGATAGGCGATCACGATGCAAAGCATGATCAGCGAAAAGCCGAACAGCAGGCCCGGAAACACACCGGCCATGAACAACGCGCTGATCGAGATCGTGCCGCCGGTCGCGAGTGAATAGAGAACCGCGTTGTGGCTCGGCGGAACCAGAAGCGCCTGTACCGACGAACTGATGGTCAGGTTGGTGGCGAACACGCGCGGGTAGCCGTTGCTTTCCATCTGCGGGATCATCACCGAGCCGATTGCCGATGTGTCGGCGACGGCTGAACCGGAGATCCCGCTCAAGAAGGTCGTCGCCAGCACGTTGACGATCGACAGGCCGCCGCGCAGGCGAGTCAGGCCCACCAGCACGTCGGCGAAGGCCACCAGCCGCTTGGCCATGCCGCCCTCGGCCATGATGGCGCCGGCCAACACGAAAAACGGAATCGTCAGCATCGCAACCTTGCTGACGCCGTCTGAAATCTTAAGCATCACGGCTTCGAGTGGAACGCCGACGGAAAGCGCGCCGGCAATCGCAGCGAGCGCCAGAGAGTAGGCGATGGGCATCCCTATCAGGAAGCACACTAGCATCGTGGCAAGCAGAATGAAGATATCCATCGGTATGACTCGGCTGGCTTACTCGAACGAATCTGTGTCGTGATGCGCAATAGGGTCCTGCGGCGCTCCCAGGAACAACCGTTCGATGATGAACAGCAGCAGACACACGCCGCCGGTCGGGATCGGCAGATAGGTGACGCCGACTGAGAGGAATGGGAAGTCGCCGATCGTATTGTTCCAGGTGACTTCGACAAGTCGTGCACCCCAAACGATCATGAAGAGCGCGATGAGGCCCATCAGCAATTGGACGAGTACATCGAGCATTCGTCTGATCGCGGGCGGCGTCTGATTGGCGAAATAGGCGAGGTTCATGTGCAGGTTGAGCCTGTAGCCGGCCGCCGCGCCGATGAAGGTCAGAAGGATGGTCAACAGCACGGCCATCGGTTCGGGCCAGGAGGCCGCGCTGTTCAGAACGTAGCGGGTGAAGACCGCCCATGGGATGACGGCCGAGATCAGCACCAGCGCCGTCACGCCGACGATGACGCAGGCCAGATAAAGCGCATCCATCGCGCGGCGATAGAGTCCGGCCATGGCAGTCCTCCTGGTTGTTCGACCGACAGCGCGTCAGGCGATGTCCTGGATGCGCTTGATCATGTCCTGGTACTTCGGACCGTATTTGTCCCAGACCGGCTTGACCGCCTTCTGGAACGGTGCCTTGTCGGCGATCTCGATGATCTCGCAGCCAGCCGCCTTGGCCTTCTCCATCGCCTCGCGCTCATAGGCCTTCCAGAGCTCGCGCTCTTCCATTTGAGCCTCGCGCGCGAACTTCTTGATCAACGCCTGATCTTCGTTGGACAGGTTGGTCCATGCCCGCTTGGAGAATACGAGTACTTCGGGAATCACGAGGTGCTGAGTCAAGGAATAATACTTCGCCGCAGTATAGTGATTGCTGAACACGTAGCTCGGCGGATTGTTCTCGGCTCCGTCGATAACGCCGGTCTGCAGGGCGCTGAAGACCTGATCGTACCCCATGGCCACGCCGTTGCCGCCGAGCGCGTTCATCATGTCGATGAAGATCGGATTGCCGATCACGCGGATCTTGAGGCCCTTGACGTCTTCGACAGTCTTGATTGGTCTCTTGGTGTTGTAAATGCTCCGCGCTCCGGAGTTCATCCAGCAGAGTGCGACGAGGTTCGCATTTGCATGAGCGCTGACGCGATCGAGCAGATCTTGCCCGATCGGTCCGTCCATCATCTTTTCGGAATGTTCGATGCTCTTGAACAGGAACGGCATGTTGACGACGTTGACGTCGTCCACGATCGGACCCAGTG
>NZ_CAFJ01000096.1 GCF_000239795.1 Bradyrhizobium sp. STM 3809
CTGATCGCGGTGGCCGCCTACAGCCTGTCCGGCTCCGGCAACGGCATCGTCGTCCACAAGGATTCGCCCTACTATGAGCTCTCCGATCTCAAGGGCAAGCTCGTCAGCGTCCCGTTCGGCTCGGCCGCCCATGGCATGGTGCTGAAGGCGCTGCAGGACCGCGGCTATCCCGCGGACTTCTTCCAGCTGGTGAGCCAGACGCCGGAGGTCGGTTCGACCAACCTGCAGGAGAAGAAGATCGACGCCCATGCCGACTTCGTCCCGTTCGCCGAGCTGCTGCCGTTCCGCGGCTATGCGCGCAAGATCTTCGACGGCGTCGAGACCAACCTGCCGACCTTCCACGGCGTCGTGGTCCGCACCGACTTCGCCGAGAAATATCCCGAAGTCGTCGTCGCCTATGCCAAGGCGATCATCGCCGCCAACCAGTGGCTGCGCCAGGATCCGAAGGCGGCGGCCGAGAAGATCCAGGAATGGACCGGGATCAACAAGGAGGTCGTCTACATCTTCCTCGGCCCCGGCGGCAACATGACGACCGACCCGACGATCAAGCCGGCGCTGATCGACGCCGCCACGACCGACGTCAAGGTGCTGCAGAGCCTCGGCCGCATGAAGGAGTTCGATCCGCGGAAGTGGGTCGACGATTCCTATCTGCGCAAGGCCTATGCCGAGCTGAAGCTCGACTATGACAAGGATCTCGCCGGCACCGCGAACTACGAGATCTCCGGCCAGGACACGTTCTGCAACAAGCCGATCGCCGAGCCGCGCAAGGCCGGCGAGGTCTGGGTCGAAGGCGAAGGCATCTTCGCCTTCAGCAGCGCATCCTGCACGCTCGGCGCCTATGCCGACCTCAAGGCCAAGGGCAAGAAGATCAACGTCGCCTACGTGTTCGATACCGCGCGCGGCATCAAGCTGTTCGCCGACCAGGCGTTCTTCGCCGCCAACAATGGCGAGATCGCGCCGTTCCTGCTGAAGAAGGACGCCGAGGCGTATGCCGCCAAGATCGGCGGCAAGGTGATGGGCCTGGACGACGCCGTGAAGCTGGCCGTGACGGGAGGCAAGACTTGAACAGTCCCGCTTTGATGACGTCGCCCGACCAGGCCGCGGCGCCCGCCGCGCCTGGCGCCGCGATCCCGCCGCGCCGGCCGGGCGCCCGCGCCGTCCGCTGGTTCAGGCTGAACCAGGACAGGATGCGGTCGCTCCTGATCGGCACCGTCTCGCTGCTCCTGTTCCTGATCGCCTGGCACCTGCTGACGACCTATCGCGTGGTGTTCTTCGTGCGCTTCACCAACGTGCCGGCGCCGCTCGCCGTGTATGCGAGCTTCACCAAGGCGATCCACGATCCGCACTTCCTGATGCACGTCGTTCTCAGCTGCCGCAGGATCTTCGTCGGCTTCTCGCTCGCCGCCGTGGTCGGTGTCCCGCTCGGCCTGATCATGGGCCGCTTCAGGCTGATCCACGAGGCGGTGTTTCCGGTCGCCGAGGTGCTGCGGCCAATCCCCGCGATCGCCTGGGTGCCGATGGCGATCATGCTGTGGCCAACCAACGAGCAGAGCATCGTCTTCATCACCTTCCTCGGCTCGTTCTTCCCGATCCTGGTCAACACGCTGCACGGCATGACGCTGGTCGATCCCGTGCTGGTGCGGGCGGCGAAATGCCTCGGCGCACGGGAGAGCGCGATCTTCCGCGAGGTCTACTTCCCGGCCTCGCTGCCGCATATCTTCACCGGGCTGACGGTCGGCATGGGCGTGGCGTGGGTGTCGCTGATCGCTGCCGAGATGATCTCGGGCCAGTTCGGCATCGGCTACTTCACCTGGGAGGCGTATTCGCTGGTCCAGTATGCCGACATCGCGCTCGGCATGATCGCGATCGGCGTGCTCGGGCTCGGCTCGAGCCTGGTGATCCGGACGGCCGGACAGATGGTGATGCCGTGGAGGTCGCGATGAGCCAGGCCGCAGCTGAGACCAGGGCGGGCCACATCGAGGTTCGCAATTTCGCCCTGAGCTACGAGACCATCGATGGTGCCGTCGAGGCCGTCACCGACACCCACATCCACGTCGCGCCCGGCGAGTTCGTCTCGATCGTCGGGCCGTCGGGATGCGGCAAGTCGACCCTTCTGAACGCGGTGGCGGGCTTCCTCAAGCCGACCAGCGGCGTCGTCACCGTCGACGGCGCCGAGGTCACGGGGCCGAGCGCCGAGCGCGGCATGGTGTTCCAGCAATATTCGCTGTTCCCCTGGAAGACCGTGCGCGAGAACGTCGAGTTTGGCCTGAAGATGCGCGGCATGCCGAAGTTCGAGCGCGAGCGCGCGGCACGCACCCTGCTCGGGCTCGCGGGCCTCGAGGCGTTCGAGAACCACTATCCGGAGCGGCTGTCGGGCGGCATGAAGCAGCGCGTCGGCATCGTGCGGGCGCTCGCCACCGGCCCGAAGGTGCTGCTGCTCGACGAGCCGTTCGGCGCGCTCGACGCGCAGACCCGCATCATCATGCAGCAGATCCTCACCAACATGTGGCAGCGGTTGAAGATCTCGGTACTGTTCGTCACCCACGACATCGACGAGGCGATCTTCCTGTCCGACCGGGTCTACTGCATGACCGCGCGGCCCGGCTCGATCAAGGCCGAGATCCAGATCCCGCTGGAGCGGCCGCGGCAGCAGGCGATGATGATGTCGTCCGAATTCCTGGCGCTACGGCGCGGGCTGATGTCGCTGATCCGCGAAGAGAGCCTGAAGGCGATGGGCGGCGAGATCACTGACCTGGGCATGCAGGGCCTCGGCATCGAGCTCCAGGGCCATTCGATCGCTGACATTCTCTGATCGTTGCCTTCGATCAGAGCCAGTCGCTGGATGATTTCCTGCAAGCACCGGGGGAGAACGCCGCCGGAATACCGGCGGAGAACGAAGTCGCAATTTTCCGTAGTAACTTTGGGAAAAAAGCACAGCAACTTCAGTTGCTTGCGCGTGGGTATGGTGCGCTCGGAGGGACTCGAACCCCCACGGTGTTACCCACTGCCACCTCAAGGCAGCGCGTCTACCAATTCCGCCACGAGCGCGAAGGAGAAGCCGGAGCCTGGAAACAGGCGGCACCGGATCAGTGGCGCCCGTGTATCAAATCGATGTCGGGGGGACAAGGCCCGCCCTGCCCTAAAATACCGGATTGTGGATGGTTTTCGTGGCCGACCGGGGCCGCTATCGCGTGGTCGGGACCGGCGAGCGCGGCAGCATCTGCTTGACCTCGACCGCGATGCGGTTGCGGTCGACCAGCACCCCGCCATTGGCGATCG
>NZ_CAFJ01000095.1 GCF_000239795.1 Bradyrhizobium sp. STM 3809
CGCTGCCGCGGATCTCGACGCAGGACGCCTATTCGCGGTTGACGCCGATGACCAAGCTCAACGCCGTCACGCCGCTGCCGCTCGCCGATCCCAACAACTCGCCGATGCCGTTCATGGATCCGGCCTTCGCGATGGCGATCTGCCGCTACGACCTGTCCGACGGTCCGCTCAAGCTCACGGTGCCGGTGAGCCAGTCCTATACGTCGGTGTCGTTCTACACGCGCAACGAGCTTGCCTATTACGCGATCAACGATCGTTCCGCAGGCAAGCGCGTCATCGAGCTCGACCTGATGACCGAAACTCAGCATGAGGATCTGCCGGAGGACGAGGAGGTCACGGCGGCCGACCGTCTGATCATCGATTCGCCGACGACGACCGGGCTCATCGTGCTGAAGGCGCTCGCCGCCGAGCCCGGCCTCATGCCGCAGGCGCAAGCCTCGCTTGCGGCGGCCACCTGCGGCCAGCAGGCCGAAGCGCCCGCCAAAGCGGAAAAACCGCGCGGCAAGCGCTGAACGGTAACTCGCTAAGCGGACCTTCGATCAATTCGACAACGCGCTCTTCATCCTTCGTGGCATAGTGATTGTCGCGCTGCGCTGCTATGACGTAACCGGACGGCGAAGCTTCGCTCATCATCAGGTCATGCCTCTCGAAATCGAACGGAAGTTTCTCGTCAGGACCGATTCCTGGCGGGATCATGCGACACACGCTGAGCACCTTCGCGACGGTCTCGTCGCGCGTCAGGACGGTCTCAAGGTCCGCGTCCGCTGCTACGGCAACCGCACGACGCTGTGCGTGAAGAGCGGCCGGCGCGGTCTCTCGCGCGAGGAGTTCGAATACGAGATCCCGCGTGACCATGCCGAGGCGATCTTCGCGCATTGCGAGGGGCGTATCATGGAGAAGACACGCCACTACGTGCCCGGTGAGAGCGGCATCTGGGAGGTCGACGTCTACCACGGCGCGCTCGAGGGCATCGTCATCGCCGAAATCGAACTGCCGAGCGAAACCACGGTCGTCACGCTTCCCGATTGGATCGGCGACGAAGTCACCGGCGATCCACGCTACAGCAAGGCCAACCTGCTCACCGAGCGCTTGCGCGCCGCCAAGGTGCGGGAATTGCGCCGCGCGTGCCTCGCGGGGCTGTGATGCGCGCAAGCGCCGATTGACCCCAGACCCAACGCATATCGCGATTGCATTTTGCGCGCCTCTCTCCGCGCGTCACGGCTTGTCCCGGCCATCCCTGTCGTTCGACATGACGCGGACCACGTGGAGGCCTACGACAAGCCTCGGTAACGGAGACAAGCATCGGCAGGGCCGTTCGCCGAGACAGCTCCGCATTTCCTGTGCGACAGCCCTGCGATTGACCGGTATCAAGACAGCACCGCAAGGCTCATCCTAGACAGCGCGGACTTTGGCGGATCGGACGGTCCGCGCTGGGAGTTTGGCAGGATGAGCTCATCGCAAGTGATGTCGCAGGCGCTGCGCGCCAAGATCATGTCGGCGGACGACGCCGCCGCGCTGGTCACGCCGGGCAGCCATGTCGGCATGAGCGGCTTCACCGGATCGGGCTATCCCAAGGCGGTCCCGATGGCGCTGGCGCGCCGCATCGAGCAGGCGCACGCGCGCGGCGAGCCGTTCCGCATCGGCGTCTGGACCGGCGCCTCGACCGCGCCCGAGCTCGACGGCGCGCTCGCCAAGGCCAACGGCATCGATCTGCGCCTGCCCTATCAGTCCGATCCGACCACGCGCCAGCGCATCAATGCCGGCAGCATCGAATATATCGACCTGCATCTCAGCCATGTCGCGCAATTCGTCTGGTTCGGCTTCCTTGGCCATCTCGACGTCGCCGTGATCGAATGCGCCGGCATCCTGCCGGACGGGCGACTGATCCCGTCGACCTCGATCGGCAACAACAAGACCTGGCTCGACCAGGCCGACCGCGTGATCATCGAGGTCAATTCGTGGATGAACCCGGCGCTGCTCGGCATGCACGACGTCTACTACGGCACCCGGCTGCCGCCGCATCGCAAGCCGATTCCCATCATCGCGCCCGGCGATCGCATCGGCGAGACCACCTACCGCTGCGATCCCAACAAGGTCATTGCCGTCGTCGAGACCCATGCGCCGGACCGCAACACCACCTTCGCGCCACCTGACGACGTCTCGCGCGCGATCGCGGGCCACATCCTCGAGTTCTTCGAGCACGAGGTGAAGCAGGGCCGGCTGCCGCGCAACCTGCTGCCGCTGCAGTCCGGCGTCGGGAATGTCGCCAACGCCGTCATGGCTGGGCTCGATGACGGCCCCTTCCCGCATCTGACCGCCTACACCGAGGTGCTGCAGGACGGCATGCTCAACCTGATCCGTTCCGGCCGGATGGATCTGGCCTCGGCCACCGCGCTGTCGCTGAGCTCGGAGGCCGCGGTCGAGTTCAACCGCGAGATCGAGTTCCTGCGCGATCGCATCGTGCTGCGGCCGCAGGAGATCTCCAACCATCCCGAGGTGATCCGCCGGCTCGGCGTGATCGCGATGAACGGCCTGATCGAGGCCGACATCTATGGCAACGTCAACTCGACGCATGTGCGCGGCAGCAGCATCATGAACGGCATCGGCGGCTCCGGCGACTTCGCGCGCAACGCCTATCTGTCGATCTTCATGACGCCGTCGACCGCGAAGAACGGCACCATCTCCTGCATCGTGCCGATGGTCACGCATGTCGACCACACCGAGCACGACGTCCAGGTCCTGGTCACCGAGCGCGGGCTGGCCGATCTGCGCGGCCTGTCGCCGAAGCAGCGCGCCCGCGCCGTGATCGCGCAGGCCGCGCATCCGAAATTCCGGCCGGCCCTGGCGGACTATTTCGAGCGCGCCTGCCGCGACTCCACCGGCAAGCACACGCCGCATCTGCTGGAGGAGGCCTTTCGTCTGCTCAGGCCGGACTGACGGGCGTACCCGGATCAGCCGCGCGTCGTCAGCGGCCGCTCGATCAGGGGCCGCGCGGCGACCGGCGGATTGGCGGTCTGGGCGGCCAGTTCGTTGATCAGGCGGTCGGCGTCCGCCGCCATGCCGTCGGGCGCCTGCAGCACCAGGCGCTCCAGCGCCCAGCGGTAGGACGAGACGCGCTGCTCCAGGCTGATCTGCACCCATTGCACGATCAGCGAGTTCTCCTGCATGCGCGCGACCGCGTCGGCCTTCTCGCGCGGGGACAGCTCGGTCATGTACCTCATGCTGGCATCGCGCTTGCGATCGAGATCGATGACGCGGATGGCGGAGGCGAAGAACGGCTCGAAGCGGGTGATGTCGTCGCGCACGTCGTCGATCAGCTGCGCGTAGCGCGACGAATGCGAGCGATGCGGCTCGTCGATCAGGGCGCGGCCATAGGCGGTGCGATCGAACGCCACCTTCTGGCGCCACGGCGAGGCCGATGGCTGGTAGTCGCCGAACACGGTCTTCCAGGCGGGACGCGAATGCGGCGGCTCGATCAGCGGATAAGCGAGGTCGCGCAGCTGGCGCTCATTGTCGGTCAGCTGGAACTGCGATGGCTTCACACCCACGCTGGCGGTGGCCTCGGCCCCGATCCATTTGTGCATGTCGTCGTTGCGCATGTCGGCGCGGGTGCGGCCGAAATCGCCGCCGCTGCAGGCGCCGAGCAGTCCGCTGGAAAGAATGAGTGCGACGGCCGGAGCGGCGCGCCGGACCCGAACCATCACGTCCGGCATTCCCAGTCCCCTGATGTCAGCGGCGACGGCGGCGGCGGCTCGGCGCGGTGCCCTCACGGGGCCCGCGATCATCGGTCGTGGTCTCGCGCTCGATCCGAACGACGGGGAGTATCAGGACCGTGCCCATGCCCTCCTGCGGCGCGCCGGTCACGGCAGGCCGCGCGCGACGCGCAACATCCGCCGGAAATTCTATGATGGTCGCCATGCTGACTCTCTTTCGTGCCCGAAGTTCTGACCCCCAAACTCCCCGCTGCCCGAACTTCGCAGGCACAAGGGCACGCAACGCTGACGATCACGAACGCCCGCGAACGGCGCGGCATCCAACGCGGCGAAGATCAGGCTGGCGCCGTGACGCGGCCAAGGCGAGATCATCGAACGGGTCGATTAAGATCAGGACGTGGTTAAGAGGATCTTAATGCAGCGCGGTAGCAGCACGGATCGCGTGCATTCGCGCGAGAAATGGCAAGCCAGCGTTGCGCCTTTGTCTCACCGGGCCATTTCGGCCTGTCTTCACCGATTGTTTTCCTTAACGCGCCATTAAAACAAACGGGCTCTAATCGGCGCAACGATTGCCGAAGTTGCGTACCCGACATGACAAGATCATCGCTGTTCCCCGGCTTCGACGGGTTGCTCACGCTCTCGCGTCGCGAGGGCGTCGATATCAAGCCCACGCTGCTGCGCGTGCTGACCGATCTCTACGTGCAGGCCAGCGCGCACTCCGCCGATGAGGAGCGGCAATTCGTCGAGCTGGCGTCGCGGCTCGTCGACGATGTCGACGATGCGACACGGGCCGCGGTGCGTGCACGGCTCGCGATCTATCCGGGAACGCCGCTCGAGATCCTGAAGAAGCTCGGCCTGCGCCCGGCGCAGGACGAGCCGTCCCCGCCGCTCGCCGGGCTCATTCCCGCAGCGCTGCGCTCACCTCAGCCGCGCGCCACGGCTGCGCGCGATGACGCGACGGGCCTGGCGATGCAGCCGAAGGATGCGGCCGAGCTCAGCGAGATGTTCATGCGCGCCGCCTCCCACGAGCGCATCGCCATCCTGCAGAATCTCGCCACCACGCCGCTCAAGCCGGCGGCGCCGACGCCGTTGCACCGCGCGGTGCACGCGATCGAGGCGCTGGAGATGGCCGCGTTCAACGCCGATGTCGAGACGTTCACGACGGAGCTCGGCGAGAGCCTGATCCTGCCCGCGCGCGTCAGTCACGAGGTGGTCAACGATGCCGGCGGCGAGCCGCTCGCCTGCGCCGCCAAGGCGCTCGGCATGCCGCCGCCGGTGTTCGAGCGCGTGCTGCTGTTTCTCAAGCCCGACATGGGCCAGTCCGTCCACACCGTGTTCCGGCTGTCGCGCTTCTACGAGCGGCTCAGCGAGCGCGCCGCGCTGATCATGCTGGCGGCGTGGCGCGGCGCGGCAATGGCGGCGATCCGGGCGAAGCACCGCACGGCGTTGTACGATGACGAACGGCAGCATGTGCGCGGCAGCAGCATGCGTTCCGGCACGCATGCGCCGGCGAAACCGATCGTGCGCACCGGCACCGACGGCTTCAAGCGCTAGGATTGCTCCGGCGCGAGATCGAGGAAATGGCGACCCTGCTTGTCCTCGGTCTCGACGATCCACGCATCGGGATCGAAGCGCAGCTCCTTGCGAAGGCGCTCATCGACCTCGAACTCCGGCAGGGGCTGCGGCGACACCGCGACGAACAGGCGTTCGAGCGGCCGGCTGTCATCATAGACGGTCTGCGGCGCTGGCGCGTAGAGCTGGGCCGTACGGTCCATCAGCGCGACCTTGACGAAGACGGCGCCGGCCTCCTCCGCGCCGCGATGGCTGATGGCGCCGAACACGCCGGCCGACTGACAGCGGCGCAGATAGGCGCTGACCCAGATGCTCGTCTTCAGTCGCATGATGTTCAGGCCGCGTGAGAGCGTGCTGCCGTCGCAGCTGGTGGCCTGCTCTAGTCGATCGGGTGGCCGATGACAATCGCGAGCTCGCGGACCAGGCGGTCCGACACCTGCCCGGTCACCGGCAGCTTGCGCTCGCGCTCGAACTTCTGGATCGCCGACTGGGTGTCGGAGCCGATCATTCCGGTCGGCTTCAGCTGGCCATAGCCATATTCGGTCAGCGCACGCTGGACCGCGGCAACCCGGCGCGCATTGGCGCCCTGCTGCGTCGGCTGCGGCCGCGGCGTGGCCTGGCCGCCGCTCACCGATCGGACGAGGTCGGCGAGCGGATCGGCATATTTCTGATCCGCGCGCGTCTCCGCAACGCGCGGTTCGGCCACCTTCGGCTCCGTGGCACGGGTCTCGGGCGGCCGGGTCTCGATCACCTTCGGATCGAACGGCGACATGGCCTCCGCCGGCCGCGGGCGCGGCAACGGATTGGAACTGGTGAGCACGGGCGGAATGGTGACGATGGAGCCGAACATCGGCGCGGGATGCGGGCCCGTTTGCAGGAACACGGCATTGACGATGATCGCGCTTGCAGCGGCGCAGGCCAGCAGGGCCGCGAACAGATCCCGCGGGCTGTAGAGCATCGCGCGCATCAGCCAGCCGCGCTCGTCGGCAGCTTCGACCACCGCGGCAGCAGCAGCACGCTTGCGACGGCGCGGCGGCGCCGGATCATCCTCTGCAGTTCGTCTAGGCACTCTTCTTCACCTGAACCACCTGCCCTGACTGGGCGGACCGCGCGGGCGACAGCGGCGTGACGGTGGCGCCAGCGCCCGCCTCGGCAACACAGTTGATCGGCAGCGCGACCGTCACCGTCGTTCCCTCGTCGAGCTTGCTTTCTATCGACATTTCGCCGCCGTGCAAGGTCACGAGGCTCTTGACGATCGACAGCCCGAGTCCGGTTCCCTCGTGACGGCGCTGATAGGTCTTGCCGGCCTGGAAGAACGGATCGCCCAGACGCTTGAGATCGTCGGCGGCGATGCCGACGCCCGTGTCGGTGATTCGCAGCAGCAGGCGCGCGCCATCGACCCCGGCGGAGACCGTGACACGGCCGCCACGCTCGGTGAACTTGATGGCGTTGGAGACGAGATTGAGCACGATCTGCTTGAACGCGCGCGGATCGCCGGTGATCACCGGCAGGTCATGCGGCGCATCCGCCGCGAGGTCGACGCCGTTCTCACGCGCGCGCAGCGCCAGCAGATTGCAGCAGTTGAACAGCGCGGCACGCGGGGCGAACGGCTCCGGCGTCAGTTCGAAATTGCCCGACTCCATCTTAGACATGTCGAGGATGCCGTTCACGACCGACAGCAGATGCTGGCCGGAATCATTGATCAGCTGCGAGTATTCGCGACGCCGCGCGGCGTTGAGCACCAGCGTCTGCTCCTGCATCAGCATCTCGGAGAAGCCGATGATGGCGTTCAGCGGCGTGCGCAGCTCGTGGCTCATCGTCGCGAGGAAACGCGTCTTGGCGGCATCGGCACGCTCCGCCGCACTGCGCGCCAGCTCGAGCGCCTGCTCCTGCAGCTTGCGATCGGTGACGTCGCGCATGACAGCGACCACTTCCTGCTCCGGACCCGCCGGCGCCGGACCGGCGCGATCGAGCGGCCGGCAGCGCATCTCGACCCAGATGAAATCGACCGGATGCTGCCCGCCGCGGCCCTCGCCCGGCGCATCGCGGCGCAGGCGGAACTCGACGCTCGACGCCTCGCTGCCGCCGGCCGCTTCGGACAGTGCCGTGAGATAGGCGGGCCGATCGGCCACGTGAACGCGCTCGAACAGGCCGTGTCCCTGCAACTGGGCGATCGGTGCGCCCAGCAGCGTCTCCGCCGCGGGCGAGATGAACATGACGGCGCCGTTGCGGCGATGGCGAGAAATCACGTCGCTCATGTTGCGCGCGAGCAGACGATAGCGCTCCTCCTCCATCGACAGCAGCGTCACGCTGGTGCGCGCGAGCGTGTCGGCGGCGAAGGCGAGCACGGCCGCATAGAGCGTGGCGGAAGCGACGCCGAAGGCGAGCAGGCCCGCGCGTAGCGCCGGATTGGTCTCCGGCTTCGGCAACCAGCCGAAATGGCCGATCAGGATCAGGAGAAGCGCGCAGGACAGCGCGAGCGCCGCGGAGAACACCACGACACGGCGGGAGGCCGAGAACGACGCCTCCAGGGGTACAACGATCAGCCAGACCGCAGCGAAGGATTCGATGCCACCGGTCTCGATCGACACCGCCATGATCAAGGCGGACAGCGCCAGCGACGACAGCGCGCAGGCGCTCTCGTAACGGCCGGTGCGCGACAGATACCAGGACAGCAGGATCGGCGCGATCAGCCACGCCAGCGCTCCGACCTCGAGCGCACTCGGTGCGCCGCGCATTGCGAGATAGGCCGGGAACACGGCGAAGGCGGCGAGGCTGCCGAGCAGGCGCGGCGCGATGAAGGCGCGATGGCGCGCGCGCGTCATCGCATCAGTTCGAGCCGATGGATGCAGCAAAGCATCAAGACAATCGCGGATGATACTCAACACACTCACGGCTCTCGCGCCTCGGCCTATCGGTCGTTCTCACAAAGAACGCGCCGGGACGCCCCCTGTCGTCGGAAGCACCGTGTCAGACTCGCATTAAGCGAACGCTAAGGGCCAGACTGCGGTCACCACGCCAATCGGACATGATGGTGAACGCATCGTTTCCGGCCGCTTCAGCGGTTGCGAAAGCATCGCAGGCTACAGCCGGTTGCATGCCGCGTTCGGCGCGCGCCAACCAAAAATTTACACCGAAAAAAGTTCGGCCACCGGCTTTGCCAATTCTCAACCAATTAGGCCCAAAGCAGATAGCCGCGACATAGAGCAAGAGAGCTGCGATCTCGGTTGCGCGATTGAGGACGGACGCGGGATCAGCAGCACGGTCGGGGTTGCGTGATGTTCTTTCTGCTTCGGATGGCATTCTGGCTCGGGCTCGTGCTGGTGCTGCTGCCGCGCGAGAAGACGCCGGAGTCCGACAAGCTGCCGCAGATCAATGCGCAAGAGGCGGTGCAGGCGGCGACCGCGGCCATTTCCGACATGAGCCAGTTCTGCAAGCGTCAGCCGCAGGCCTGCGAGGTCGGCGGCCAGGCCGCAACCGTGGTCGGTCATCGTGCCCAGGAAGGCGCGCGCAAGATCTACCAGATCATCACCGACAAGCCCGAGACAGCCGAGAAGCCGGCCGCCGCGGACAAGTTCATCGGCCCGGTGAAGCCTGCCAGCCTCGAGCGGCGCGGCAACGATCATACCGGCTCGATCGACGCGCCCGTGACCGAAGAGGTTCCCGCCGGCGAAGCTCCGGCCGATACGCTCTCGGCCGATGATCTCGGCGCCGAATGGCAGCTGCCGCCGACGCCGTGATTGTCTGGAACCGGCTGTCGCTTTCGTCCCGCCGAACGCCTATATGAGGGCTCAAGGACGGGACTGAAGAGCACCATGACCATCGACGAGATCCGCGACAATTTCGCCCTGCTGGACGATTGGGACGACCGTTACCGCTACGTGATCGAGCTCGGCCGCACCCTGGCCCCGATGCCGGAGGACGAGCACTCCGCCGCCAACAAGGTGCAGGGCTGTGCGAGCCAGGTCTGGTTGTCCAAGCACATGGATGACAGCCGCGCCGTCCCGGTGCTGAACTATCTCGGCGACAGCGACGCTCACATCGTGCGCGGCCTCATCGCGATCCTGCTGACGCTGTATTCCGGACGAACGCCGCAAGAGATCCTGACCATCGACGCGCCGGCCGTGTTCGACGAGCTCGGGTTCCGCGAGCATCTCACGCCGCAGCGTTCGAACGGCCTGCGCTCGATGGTCGAGCGCATCCGCGCGGATGCGCGCGAGGCGCTCGCCGCAGCGTCCTGATCTCTGCAGCTACTTCTCGCGCTCGGGGCGCTGCTGGCCAAGGCCCATCTTCTTGGCGAGTTGCGACCGCGTGACCGCGTAGTTCGGCGCCACCATCGGATAATCCGGCGGCAGGTTCCATTTGTCGCGGTACTGCTCCGGCGTCATGTTGTACTGCGTGCGCAGATGCCGCCGCAGCGACTTGAAGCGCTTGCCGTCCTCGAGACAGACCAGGTAGTCCGGATGGATGGATTTCTTCACCGGAACCGCGGGCCGCGTCGGCTCCGGCGCCGGCTCGCTGCGCCCGGCGGCGACTCGCGTCAGCGCCGCGTGCACCTGACTGATCAGCGACGGTATCTCCGCCGCCGGTGTCGGGTTGTTGCTGAGATAGGCCGAGACGATGTCGGCCGTCAGATCGATAAAGCTCTTGCCCGCCCCTTCGGTCATTGAGCGCACCCGTCCCCGTCCACTGACTTTCGTTCGCAAGTATCACCCGCAGCGGGTGATCGCGTCATCTGTCAATTCTCCAAGCAATATGGGCAAATGACTGGCAAAATGACAAGATAGTGAGGACTTCTTCTTGAGAAGTCTGTCCCGTTTTCAGTACTGCGTACTGTATGCCAGTCTTGCTCCGCGCCGACGGAGGGTCAGCTGCGGCCCTCCAGATGGGTGCGCAACTCGTCGATCGACGCGAAACGCATCATCCCCTCAGGCATCTGCGCCTCGATCGAGCCATCGGAGTAGAGCGAGTAGGCCATCCCGTCCACGACGCCCGACTTGATGATGCTCGCACCCGGCGCATCCAAGTCCTGCGGCTCAGGAGCAGGCTCCGGCTCGACGAAGGCCGGGGCGGCGCGCGCCAGGCGACGAGGAAACGGCGGCCGCTGAGCCTCCGGCGGACGCGTCCGTTCGGGGCGTGACCAGCTCTCGTCGAGAGCCGGAGCAGCGGCAGCAGCCGCGGGCGCGGGCTCATCGGGCGGGATCGCGGGTGGCTCGCTGAGCGGTGGCGAACGGAAATCCGTCGGCATCGACTCAGCGCCGCGCTTTTCGGCCCGGTCACGCTCACGTCGGGAGGTCGAGGCATACAGCAGGTTGCGCCGCGGCCGCTCGGCGGGCTCTGCGGCGGGCTGATCCTCCTCCGGAGAGGACGCTGCGGCGCGCAGAGTGGCGGACAAGGGTGGCGACGGCGGAAGCGGTGCCGATGACAGGGGCCCCGACAGATCGGGCATCCGCGGCCGCGGGCGCGGCGCGCTGCCCTCGCGCCACGCATCCTCTGCCGGCGGCACCGGCGGCGATTCGAGGTCGGCCTTGCTGCCGATGCCCGGCAGTTGCAAGGGCCGGACTTCGGCTTCCGACGGCGAGCGTCCCCGCAACCGTTGCGAGATGACCTTGAGTTCGCTGAGTACCGCCGACAAGGCGAACAGGATGAGCCCGCTGCAGACCCCGAGGGTCCCCGACAGGATCAGCGTGTTACCCACGCTGAACTCCTTCACGGGAATTCCCCAAGCGATCGCTCCAAGCCCGACCAGCACGGCCAGGGCTCCAGCGGCCAACATCGCACTCATCATTCGAACCTATCCCCTAATGCGCCGGGTCCGGACGGTGTCCCGACCCTACCACACTAGTTAGCTGCGGCTGCCCGCTTCCGTTGAA
>NZ_CAFJ01000094.1 GCF_000239795.1 Bradyrhizobium sp. STM 3809
CGCGGACCACGGGTGCCGGTCGGCACCCGGCCTTCCCTGCGCCCTCCGATGTCTGGAGGGACGAGGATCAAGCATCACTCGGGCTGACAGGTCGCGAGAACACATCATCATGTCCGAGATCGCACCACGCGCACACCGTCGTCCCGGCCTTGAGCCGGGACCCATACGCCGCGGCGGGCGTGGCGAGAACGGGATGGCTGACACTTGCGTACTAACTTGGGCCGGTGGTTATGGGTCCCGGGTCAAGCCCGGGACGACGGCAGAGGATGGCGCGGGCATCGGCCGTCTCATTCGCGGTCGATCCGGCATGCAGCAACCGCACATCGCTCACTTCGCCGCGACGAAGAAAAAATCCTCCCGGCCCGGCGGCGAGCCGTAGGTGAAGGGCTGCTGCTGATGCTGGGTCGCGGCCCAGACGTCGTCGCGGACGATGTCGAACAGCTTTCGCACCTCGACCTTGGGCTCCTTGATGTCCTTGGCGAGCGCGGTGGCGAACGGGCTGTTGGTGCCGTTGCCGTCGAGCGCGGTGGCGCCGTGCTTGGCGGCGTAGACCACCATCATGCCGGCGCCCGGCTCGATGTTGGAGAAGCCCTTGTCGACCAGCTTCAGCGCCAGCGTCTGCTTCATCGTCGGCGCGAACGGATTGTCGCGGCAGGCATCGAGAATGACGAGACGCAGCTTGCGCGCGGCGCCCACCGCTGCCAGCACCTGCTCCAGCGCGACCGCCTCGGTCTCCGCGTCCTTGTCGGCCGCAAGCCTCGCATCGACCGGGACCAGATAATTGACGCCGCCGATCTCGAAACCGTGGCCGGCATAATAGACGACCGCCCAGTCGGCCTTCTCGGCCTCGGCCTCGAAGCTGCGCAGCGCCTCGAAGAACTTGTCGCGCGACAGATCATTGGCGAGCGTGACCGACTGGAAGCCGAGGCCGCGCAAGGTGTCGGCGATCAGCTTGGCGTCGCGCGGCGGGTTCGGCAGCGCGGGGACGGATTTGTAGTCACCATTGCCGACCACCAGGGCAACCCGGCGCACCGTTGCGGCGGCGCCCGAGCCCTCCGGGCTCAGCGCCGCGAGCCGGTCCTGCGCCAGCTTGCGCGCGTTCACCACGTCGATCTCGTCGAACGGCGTCAGCGCGAACGCCGCCGAACGGTAGTCGGCGCGCGCCTGGGCGAGATCACGCCGGCGCTCGAACAGCTGGCCGCGATCGGCATGGGCGCGGACATTGTTGGGGTTGAGGGCCAGCACGGTGTTGAGGTCCTTCAGCGCGGCGCCGAGATCGCCCTTGGCGATGAAGGCCTCGGCGCGGCTGTTCAGCGCATATTGGGACTTGGACAGGCTGGCGAGCACGGCGTTGCAGTTGGCGATGGCGTCGTCAAACTTGCCCATCGCGTTGAAGGCGTCGCAGCGATAGGTCGCCGCCTGGGTCGATTCGGGATCGATCTTGTCGGCCTCGGCGAAGTCGGCCAACGCGCCCTCGAAATCCTTCATCATCGCCCGCACACGGCCGCGATTGGCCCGGGCGACATACATCGTGGGCGAGATCCGGACGGCGGCGTTGAAATCGTCGAGCGCGCTCTGCAGCGCGCCGCGTCGCAAGAAGATCACGCCGCGATTGTTGTAGGGAGCGGCATAGTTCGGCCGCTTCTGCAACGCCACCGCATAATCGGCGATGGCGAGGTCATCCTGGCCCTTGCGCCAATAGGCGACGCCGCGCCGGTCGTAGAGACCGGCATTGTCCGGATCGGCGGCGATCGCACCGGTCAGGGCGGTGATCGCCTTGTCGTAGTCGCGCTTGTTGATCGCGGCGTTGCCGCGCACTTCGAGTGCGGCGGCGAGGTCCTTGCCGGTCAGGCTGCCGCTGGCGAGCAGCCGTTCGCAGGCATCCAGCCGCGGCGGGGCGGGGCTGTTGCCGTCCGCCGACCGGTTGCGGCAGTTGACGAGGTCGTCGGACAGGAGCGGACCGGCCGAGACAGGCGTGGCGAAAACAAGCAGGAGCAGCAGCGAGGCAAGGCGGGACATAGGGGCGGCGGATCTCGATCGGAACTGGGGATGTCGATTGGTCGAACGAATAGCGCTCCGGTTCGAGCAGGGCCAGCGGTCGGCCACTGGCGTCCGCCTCGGGGAGCGGCCGGCGTTCACGCAGTCGTGTGGCCGGCCCCGTAACGCCGCCGGGGATGCAACGTATCTTGCGACGGAGGGCCGGCCGGGCCAGTGTTCCGGCCGGCGAAACGAGACAGACAACCAGACCGAGGATCGAACATGCGCCTCACCCGCTCCCTTTTCCTGAAAACGGCCGTGCTCGGCGCCATCGCGGCCGCCGGCGTCCTGGCCTGGCAGCCGCTGCACGCCGCCGAGGAGGCGGTCGTCATCCCGCCGCCGGCGCAGGACCAGCCGGCGGGCGATGGTCTCGAAACCGCGGTCGTTGCCGGCGGCTGCTTCTGGGGCGTCCAGGGGGTCTACCAGCATACCGCGGGTGTCGTCAGCGCCGTCTCCGGATATGCCGGCGGCACCAAGGCCACGGCCGACTACCACACGGTGTCGACCGGCAGCACGGGCCATGCCGAATCCGTACAGATCAAGTTCGACCCTAAGAAGGTCTCCTACGGCAAGATCCTGCAGATCTTCTTCTCTGTCGTGCACGATCCGACCCAGTTGAACCGCCAGGGCCCGGACACCGGCACGCAATATCGCTCCGCGATCTTCACGACGTCTG
The DNA here is from genome assembly GCF_000239795.1 of Bradyrhizobium sp. STM 3809. Classification (GTDB taxonomy): domain Bacteria; phylum Pseudomonadota; class Alphaproteobacteria; order Rhizobiales; family Xanthobacteraceae; genus Bradyrhizobium. Next base: position 2,714 of record NZ_CAFJ01000094.1, read on the forward strand.
AGGCGCAGAAGAAGGTCGCCGAGGCCTATATCGCCCAGCTCGACAAGGCCAAGGTGTTCGGCAAGCCGATCGTCACCAAGGTCGGCAAGCTCGAGGCGTTCTACCCGGCCGAGGACTATCACCAGGACTACCTGACGCTGCACCCGAACCAGCCCTATATTGCCTACAACGACCTGCCGAAGATCGACAATCTGAAGAAGATCTTCGCCGAGAACTACATCGACAAGCCGACGCTGGTCAGGGACGCCAAGGCGACGAATTGAGCGCCGCCTCCTGCCCGATCAGCACAACGACAGGGGCGGATCACTTTGGGTCCGCCGGAGGAACGAAGAGATGAGCGACACGAAAACCAGCGACAAGGTGGTCAAGAGCGAGGCCGAGTGGCGCAAGGAGCTGACACCGATGCAGTACGCCGTGCTGCGCGAGAAGGCGACCGAGCGTCCGTTCTCAGGCGAGTACGAGCATGATCACCGCGCCGGGACCTATGTCTGCGCCGGCTGCGGCCAGACGCTGTTCGAGTCCGATGCCAAGTTCGATTCCGGCTGTGGCTGGCCGAGCTTCACCCAGCCGGCGGTCGAGAGCCATATCGACGAGGAGACCGATACCACCCACGGCATGATCCGGACCGAGGTGCTGTGCTCGAAGTGCTCCGGCCATCTCGGTCACGTCTTCCCGGACGGTCCTGGGCCGACCGGGTTGCGATATTGCATCAACTCGGCGGCACTGAAGCTGAAGCCGCGCTGATCTGGCGCCCTCGCCCTCCGGTACCGTTCCACGAACGGTACCGGAGGGCCGGCCGCTCGTGTTTGGCAGGTCCGGACAAGACAAAATCAGTCACAACACGCCAGAATTTCGCTAAGCGCATGAGGCTCCCCTGCATTCACAAGTTGCAGAGCAATTAAGTTATTGAAAAAATAGGACATTTCAAAGCTGGTCCGGGCAGGCCGGATTTACGATGTGACCGGGCAGGATTCGCATTTCTGTCAAATCGGCCTATATTAGAGGCCGTAACTGACATGCAGGGCTGGGCCGCCTGGAGCGGCAAGATTCCGCCCTCCACACCCGCAATCGCTGGCGTCATTGCCAAGCTTGATCGTTCGAAGCTCGCGTCAGCGCTTTTAGCCGACAAGAAGAGGTCTCAGACCATGCGTCCAATGCGTCCGTTCAACTTCAACACCTCTGCCGAACTGTTCCCCGCCGCCATTCGCAAGAAGAAGCGGGCGGGCTTCGCCTATCGGCGGTTCGGCACTGCGGCCGAAGCCGTGCGCTTCGCCATGGAGGAGTTGCCGGCGGACTCGCTGAATGGCGCCTATCTGCAGGTCGAGGAGGCCCGGTTCGACCAGAACGGCATCCGCACCCTGTATGAGAGCGAGGCGTTCCCGCTGCCGCGCCGCGCGGTGGACAAGGCGCCCGACGCCGATGCCGCCTGACGGCAGCCCAACCATCCGACGACACCCTGCCCCGCCCAGTGCGGGGCAGTTTTTTTTGGGGGGTCCGTTTATTCGCTTTCGCGGCCTCTCACCGGGGCTGGGTATCCAGCCACCGCCGCAGGATCCTGGCGTTGCGCATGTTGGCGCGGAACAGCACGTCGAAGGCATCGCCGGCCACCGGCACCATGCCGATCACGCCCTCGACCGCGACGTTACCAAGCATGCGGGTGATGACGTGCCAGGGTGCTCCGAGCGCGCGCGCCTCGCGCACCAGCCACAGCGACAGCGCGGTGGCGATGAGGTCGCCGACGACGGGGATCAGGCCGATGATGCCGTCGAGACCGTAGCGGATGTTGGTGCCGGGCACGACAAAGGCGACGTCGAGCAGCTTCGCCACCGCCTCGAGCCGGGCGATGCGCTGCTCGCGGGTCAGATTGCCGAACGGATTGGCGCCCTGGAAGTCGAAGCGCACGCCACCGGGGCCGACAAAGGCGCCGTTGAACGAGGACCGGAACGATCCCTGCGGGATCTCCCGTCCGTCCTGGTCGATGATCGGCCCGCGCGCCTCGTTGGCGTCGAAATGCGCCTGCGAGGCACGACCGGTGGCGCGGCGGGGCGAAGTGGGGCTCTGGTTCTGCATGGCCATGACATGGCAACGCGCGAGGCAGGACACAAGTTGCGTCGAACCGCCGCCGGTCGGCTAGCGGCCGCGCGCGCCGGTCGGCGTCAACCCGAACCGGCGCCGGAAGCAGCGGTTGAAATAGGACAAGTCGTTGAAGCCGCAGTCGAAGGCGATATCGCTGATCCGGCGGCCATCGTCCGCGAGCAGATCCATCGCCTTGCGCAGGCGGAGCTCGTTGAGCCGAGCGGAAAAGCTGGCCCCGGCCTCGTAGAGCAGGTCGTTGACGTAGCGCTCCGACAGGCCCGCCGCCGCCGCGAGCTTCTGCGCCGAGAAATCCGGCTCGGCGAAGCGCTGGTTCAGGATCGCGAGCACGCCGCTGAGACGAACGCTGCGCAGGCCGCCACGGCGGGCCTTGTGCATCACCTCGCCGCGGACGCCGAGGCCGATCGCGACGAGGTCGAGCAGATGCTGCGCAACGGCTGTGCCGGCTTCGTCCGCCGCAGCGGGACGGGCGAGCAGCAGCTCGCTATAGTCCATGGCCAGCGACAGCGCCCCGCCCGGCTCCAACTCCCGTCCGACCAGATCGTCGACCCCCGGCACCATCGAGCGCAGCGTCACCATCGGCAGATGCACGTTCACGAAGCGTTTGTGGCTCGCGCCATCGGCACTGAAGAACGGCTCGTCGAGCTTGAGCAGCACCATCGCGCCCGGGCGCAGAACGAACTCGCGTCCGCGATGCGCGACCATCGCCTCGCGGCTGCCGGCGTTGCGCGCCAGGCAATACCGATCGTCGTTGGTCGCCAGCACCTGGCGCCGTTCGCGCCTCACCCGCGTAAAAGTGCCGTCGCAGCGGCCGAGAAGCGTCGTGCCGATGTGGATGGCGTTCATCGCAGCGCGAAACGGCACGTCCTCGGCGGGATCGAGCTCGCCGGTGTTGGAGAAATGCTCGAACAATTCCGCAAAGCACAAGAAGCGCTGCCTGTCGTCCAGCGTCTGCGGCAGCATGTCGGTGGACAGNTATTTTCCTGACAATCGTCATCGAAATCTGATCCGCAAAAATGAAAAGCCAAAAGCAACGCGACCAATGTGGCAGCGGCGGGATGAACGGCCGCTGAAACATCAAGGGCCGGCAAAGCCGGGGTCAGAGCGCCGACCAGTCCAAATCGCGCGGCCCTCGATGCCGATGAGTCCAAGACGACGGCCGGAGGTTCAACTACGGATGCCGACGGACGCACGCCAGCATGCATGCGGCCTCCATTCATCCAAGTCGTCAGCTATCAGTGCGAGGAGAGATCGAGATGACCATGTCTTCCGCTGCCCGCAAGCTCGGCCTCGGCGCCGCCCTCACGGTCGGCATCGGGATCGGCTATGCCATCGGCGCGCAGCCGCACATGACCGAGACCATCACGCTGCTGCAATCCGCACGGGCCGAGCTGGGCCTGGCTACGCCGAACAAGGGCGGCCACCGCGAGCGCGCCATGGGGCTGATCGACCAGGCCATCGCCGAAGTGCGCGCCGGCATCGCCTTCGCGGCCGGCGGCTAGCCGTTCACGATCAGACCAGGGAGATCAGCGATGCGAACAATCCTTTCCAGCTCGCTCCTGTCGGCAAGCCTGATCCTGGGCGCCCTCACCGCCAGCGCATCGGCGATGCCGCTGGCGGCGGCGATCGACACCGGATCGTCCGCTCACATCATTCAGGTCGCTGGCGGATGCGGCCGCGGCTTCCATCGGGGCCCCTTCGGCGGCTGCCGGCGCAACTGGGCCAATCCGGCGGCTCACGCCTGTCCGCGGGGCTATCACATCGGGCCCGGCGGCGGCTGCCGTGGCAATGGGAAATAGACCGATCGGCCAGCCCGATCCCGCTACGCAGCCGGCGGCTCAGCGACCGCCGCCGGCAGCGGCTCCTCGACGAACCTGTGAACCAGCCAGGACGACACCGTGGCTGGAATGAAGCCGACCAGCCCGTACAGGATCCACTGCAGGGCGCCATATTCGGAGCCGTGCGAGGCATAATTGAAGCCGGCGAGCACGAAGGCGATGCCGCCCACGATCAACATCCGCAGGCCCGGCGGAATGCGCCGGACATGGAACAGGATGTCGTCGATCGCGCACATCATCAGGGCCGGCAGGAAGCCGAACAGATAGCTGTATTGCAGCGACGTCACGAACACCTTGAACAGCTTGGCGACCTCGCCCGCATCCGTGTTCGTCCAATAGCCGGACAGGTAGGTGGTGACCAGCAGCAGCGCGAAGCCGCCAAGCGCCGGACCGACGGCGACGAAGATCAGATACCGCTTCATGCCCAACCTCCCTGCTCGCTCACCGGCCGCACGCGCGAAGCACCTGCCGTCCGGTCAGTCCCCCCACACCGCGAAGGCGTCGTTGAAGGCGCGCTCGCCGGGCGCTCCCTTCTCGATCGCGATGATGGCGCGGCGCTGATTGCTGTAGACCAGGGGAACGTCGAACCACGAACGCTCCTTCAGGAGCTGCACGTTGCGGGCCCGGTCGGCATCGACATTGGACAGGCCGACGAGGAAGAACCCGTCGGTGACCTTCACGGCCAAGCCGGCCAGCGGCGTGCCCCGCGCCTGCTCGTTCGACTTCATCAGGATGCCCGGCACGTTGCCGACGCCGCCGCCATCGAAATTCTGCGGCAGGATGAAAGTCAGCTCGGCGGTGTGGCTCGCCGGCAAGGACGTATCGGTGTTGCGGCGGAACGACATCGTCATCTTGAACTTCCGATCCGGAATCTCGATGTCGGCGCGGACGGCGATGTCGGCCTTCTGCGTGCCCGTCGCCTTGATCTGCTCGGTGCGCCAGACCACCGAACCGAGATATTGCTTGCCCTTCGGATCCGCCGGATCCTCGTCATACAGCACGACTTTCTGGGCCACCGGCGCGATCTGGTCCGAGGACGGCGACTGGCCGACGCGATCGGTGATCTTGGGCTTGCTGAGCGGCGCACCGGTATCCTTCGGCGCCTCGACCGTCGAGGTCGACTTGAACAAGCCGGAGACCCCGCCGATCAGCGGACGGCCCCACAGAATGCCGGCGCCAACCAGGATCAGCACGATTCCGGCAGCAATCGCGGCCTTGAACGGGAAGGTCGAGCCGCTGCGATCGGACTTCTTCTTGACCTCGCGCTCGCCGCCTGCCCGCGGACGGGCCGACGCGGTGGCCGGCACCGCGTAGCGCTCCGCCTCCTGGACCGACTCGTCATAGGAATAGGCCGGCTCGGCGGGCAGCGGCGGCCGGTCGTCGTCGCCATCGAGGCGATCGAGGTCCGTGGCCGGAACATTGGCGTAGGTCTTGCGCGCGGCGCGGTTGGCCTGGGCCGTGGCCTTGCCGAGATCGTCCACGTCGGCGGTGATGTCGCGGAAGCCGCGCATCGACGGCGTCGCGGCGGAACCGTTGCCGTCCGGCGCACGTCGGGGGACCGGGGGACGGTCGCGCAACGGCGACGCATCCGGGGCAGCCGCCTGGGAGGGCTGGGGCCGCGCCGGCGCGGCGGGTGCGGCAGCCAGAGGCGGCGGCTCTGGCCGTTGAGCCCGCATCGGCTTGGCCTCGGCCGGCTCGGGGCCGAGAGGCGGACGATCGGTGCGGGGAGGCGGCGCCGGGGCTGGTCGCGGCCGAGCTGCGGCGGCCTGCTCGGGCGTCGCACTGGGCTGGGCCACGGGGGCCGCCGGAGCATCCGGATTGCGCGTGCCGGCCCGG
>NZ_CAFJ01000093.1 GCF_000239795.1 Bradyrhizobium sp. STM 3809
TGGTCGGCGCGGCGCGCGTCGAAGGCGGCTTTCCCGAACTCGCCGATGCCGCCGCGGCACTCGTGGCCGAACTGGCGGGCAAGCGCGTCAGCGTCGAAGCGATCTATGCCGCGGCGGCCCGGCTGGAGCAGGCCTATGTGCGCGCGGGATTTCCGCTGGTGCGCGTGGTCTTGCCGCCTCAGCGTCTCGTCGATCACGGCCCGCTGCGCATCGTGGTGGTCGACGGCTTCATCGAGCGGATCGACGTATCTGCGCTGCCATCGCAGGTGCGCGGCGTGGTTCAGCGGCGCACGGCGGCGCTGGTCGGCCGCCGCCACGTGACGCAGGAGCAGATCGAGCACGCGCTGCTGATCGCCGGCGAGGTGCCCGGTGTGACACTGAGGAGCACTTTGGCGCGCGGCGCCGCGGACGGCGGCGTGGCGCTGATCCTCGAAGGCGAGCATCATCTCGTGGCGGTCTCCACCGGCACGGACAACCGTCTCGCCAAGTCGCTCGGGATCTGGCAGGCGCGCGGCGCCGTGACTGTCAACAGCGCGCTGGGCTGGGGCGAGCAGGTCTATGCATCGGTCGGCAGCGGCGCGAACCCGAATGATTTCGTCGCGGGCCGTCCTCCGCTGCTGCTCTACGGCCTGGGGCTGGTGCTCCCGGTCGGCAATGATGGCCTGACCATCAATCCGGAATATACGAGGTCGATCACGCGCACGGCGGCCGCGGCCAACGTGCCCGCGACGCGCGGCACCTTCGAGCGTTATGCGATCCGACTGCGCGATCCCATCCGGCTGACGCGCAGCGGCTCGCTTTATGCGAACGCTGCGCTCGAACTGATCGACCAGCGGTCGGACGCCGCAGACTTCGGCCTGGCACTCAACCACGATCATTACGGCGTGCTGCGCGTCGGCCCCGACTATGCGACGACCCTGCCATGGGGAGCCGGACTGCAGCTCGGCGCCCAGGGAGCATTCGGGCTGGGTGGCCGCGGACCGCTCGACGTCGCCGCGTCGGACGTCCCCTTGTCGCGGCAGGGCGCGAGTTCGCAATTCGTCAAATGGTCCGCCAACGCGCGCCTGACGCAGCCGTTGCCGGGGGGGCTGCAGCTCGACGTGCTGACGGCGGGCCAGTACTCCCAGAACCGGCCGCTGTTGCGGCCCGAGCAGATCGCGCTCGACGGCGCCGATGCGCTGACGGCCTTCGCGACCGGCACGTTTACGGCCGATCAGGGAGTCACCGTGCGCGGCGAGCTGTCGCGCGCGTTCGCGCTTCCGGCGAGCACGATCAAGGCGAACATGAACCTGTCGCCCTATCTGTTCGCCGCCTACGGCCGCGGCTGGATCGTGAATGCAACCGCCGTCGAGCAACCCAGCTTCAATGCTGAATCGGTGGGATTAGGCATTCGCAGCGGTCTCGGTGCGGTGACCGGATGGACGGCCGCAAACCTCACGGTCGAGGTCGCACGCGGCTTCACCGATCTCGCTGGCGTCAGGGCGGGATGGCGAGGGACGATGTTGCTGAACGTCTCGTTCTGAGTCTCCCGATGCTCCCAGCCTGACCTGCCCATTTGGTGACTCCTGCGTTAACGCGAGGGGGGCCGAAATAGCGAAACATTTCATCAAATGTCAGTCCGGACCGGTTCCAATCCCGCCGCCGCGCGCAACGAAGCGAGACCGCGGCTTGGGCATCGCAGCACAAACAGTGAGTATCAATGACGGGCGTGTGTTGGAGTCACGGGGCGCAGGCCGGAATCGGACGTCGCGTGAGTTTGGCCCTGTTGCTGGGCTCGGCTTCCATGCTGGTGCTGGCATCGCGCGCAAGCGCGCAGAGCGTGCTGCCGCAGGGTGCGTCGGTCGCGTCCGGTCAGGTGAGCATTGCCAACCCGGGCAGCAACGCGCTGACGGTCACACAGACCTCGGCGAAGGCGATCGTCAACTGGAACAGCTTCTCCGTCGGCAGCAATGCCAGCGTGACGTTCGTGCAGCCGAATGCCAATGCGGCGATCCTCAATCGCGTGACCGGCGGCACGTCCTCGACCATCGCCGGCAAGATCACCGCCAACGGCCAGGTGTACCTGGTCAACCCGAATGGCATTGCGATCACGCCGAGCGGGTCGGTGCAGGTCGGCGGCGGCTTCGTGGCCTCGACGCTCGACATCAGCGATGCGGATTTCAATGCCGGCCGTCTCAACTTCACCGGCAAGGGCGCGTCGGCCGCCGTCAGCAATGCGGGTACGATCAGCGGCGCGGCGGGATCTTATGTCGGCCTGATCGGCGGCTCGGTCTCCAACAGCGGCACCATCAGCGTTCCGCTCGGCAAGGTCGGGCTCGGCGCGGGAGAGCAGGTCACGCTCGATCCGAGCGGCGACGGCTTCCTGCAGGTCGCGCTGCCGACCAGCGCGAAGGCGTTGGATGGCAAGGCGCTGCTCGACGTCTCCGGACGTATCAGGGCCGCTGGTGGCCGCGTCGAGATCCGGGCCGCGGCCGCGCAGCAGGCGGCGCGCGACGTCGTCAACGTCTCCGGCGCGATCTCCGCGCGCTCCGTGTCCGGCCGCTCCGGTAACATCGTGCTCGGCGGCGGCGGTGGCGCGGTGACCGTGTCCGGCCGTCTCGCGGCCAATGGCGGCCGGCGGCAGGCCGGCGGCACCATCGTGGCCACCGGCAGCAAAGTCGCGCTGACCGACACTGCGCGCATCAGCGCCGACGGGAAGAGTGGCGGCACCATCCTGATCGGCGGCGACCAGCGCGGCGGCAGCGATCCCGCGGCCAAGCTCGTTAGCGGCGACGTCCCGAACGCCGAGGTCACGACCGTGGCGCAGGGCGCTGCGATCTCGGCCAATGGCAGCAATGGGGACGGTGGCAGGGTCGTGCTGTGGTCCGATCAGTTCACCGACTTCCGCGGCTCGATCAGCGCGATAGGGGCTGGCACCGGGAGCGGTGGCGCCGTTGAAACGTCCAGTCACGGCGTGCTGAACTACCAGGGCACGACCGACGTGACCGCGCAGAACGGCCGCACCGGTGCGCTGCTGCTCGACCCCTACAACGTCACCATCTCGACAGGCAGCGACACCAACCACGACGCGAGCTTCGCCGCGACCGGCAGCGGCTCGATCATCAATGTGACGACCCTGCAGAATGCGCTCGCGAGCGCCAATGTCACCGTGTCGACCGGATCGTCCGGCGTCGAGGCCGGCGACATCACGCTGAACAGTTCGTTGTCATGGGCGGCCAACACGCTGCTGACCTTGAACGCCGCGGGTGGGATCATCCTCAATGCCGGCATCACAAACTCCGGCGCATCCAGCGGATTGACGCTGACGGCGAACGGCACCGCCGGAATATCCGGGTCCGGCACGATCGCCAACTCCGGCTCGCTGACCTTCAACGTCGCCAACGCGGCTGGCGCGGGAACCTTGTCAGGCGCCATCAGCGGCGCCGGGACCGTCATCAAAACAGGTGCGGGAACGCTCACATCATCGGCTGCCAACACTTATACCGGCACGACGGCCGTCAGCAGCGGCACGCTTGCCCTGAGCAATACGACCTCGTCCTCCGCCTTCACGGTCGCCTCCGGCGCCACTCTTCAGGTCGGCAATTCGTCGTTCGACTACACGTTCAACCCGACCTCTGCGTCCGCCATCAGCGGGTCGGGAACGCTGCAGAAGATCGGCACCGA
>NZ_CAFJ01000092.1 GCF_000239795.1 Bradyrhizobium sp. STM 3809
CTTGACTCGGCGCGATGGCCTGAGCCGTTGCATCCGATGCCGCCGCGGTGAGGGTCGCAATCGCCGCAGCAATATGGACGACAGCAGCATTGCGCCTCCACCAAGACATCCGAAATGCGCCCCGAGGCCAGTTTGTGCGAGCGGCGCCGCGTCCTTCATTGCGGGGCCGGGAACAAGTGGGAACCATCGGGTTCCATGGTTAACCGAACCTTAAAGCGACACCGGCCGAAATTGTCCGGCAACCATGGGAAAACGAAGCCGAGCGGCGGATCACGCTCTCAAGCCATTCTAATCGTTTGCTAATAGCCGGAGCGCGCCGTGGCACCCGAGGATGCTCCCGTATGACTACGGCGTCGGCGCTCGGCGCCGACGGCGAGCAGAGCGACCAGGCACGAGGGCATCTCGGCGCGAGACGAATTCGGCTCGCCATCCCTTCCCTGGGATGGCGAGCCGGCTACGTGGCATGCGTGCTAGGCGGCGTCGCGATGCGAGGCGATGATGTGATCGGCGGCGCGGCCCGTCACCTCGGCCATGTGGTCGAACTGGCGGGTGAAGCTGCCGGCGCCCGCCGTGGCCGAACGCAGCTCGACGATCAGTTCGCCGATCTCGGCCTCGGGCATCATGGCACGGACGCAATCCCAGCCAGGCCAGCCGTCACGGGTATCGAACGACAGGATCTGGCCGCGCCGCGCCGAGAGGATCGCGTTGATCTTGGCGGTCGCCTCGGTCGGGCAGACGATCTCCACGGTGTGGATCGGCTCCAGCAGCACCGGCGCGCATTGCGGCAGGCCTTCGCTGACGCCGACCCGCGCCGCGGTCCGGAACGCGAGGTCGGACGAGTCGACGCTGTGATAGGAGCCGTCCGTCAGCGTCACCGCGACGTCGATCACCGGGAAGCCCAGTGGCCCGCGCGCCAGCGCGTCGACGACGCCCTCCTCGACCGCCGGGATGTAGTTGCGCGGTACAGCCCCGCCGACCACCTTCTCGGTGAACCGGAAGCCTTCGCCGCGCGGCAGCGGCTTGATGTCGAGCACGACGTCGCCGAACTGGCCGTGGCCGCCGGACTGCTTCTTGTGGCGGCCGCGCTGCGTGATCGCCTTGCGGATGGTCTCCTGATAGCCGATCGCCGGCGCATGCGACTTGACGTTGACGCCGAAGCGGTCGCGCAGCCGCTCCAGCGCCACGCGCAGATGCATCTCGCCCTGCCCCCACAGCACCGTGTCGTGGGTGCGCGCGTTCTGCACCATGGTCAGCGACGGGTCCTCCTCGTTGAGCCGCAACAGGGCCTGCCCGAGCTTGACGTCGTCCTTGCGGTCGACGGCGGCGATCGAGAGCGCCAGCACCGGCGGGCACGGATCGATCTTCGCCAGGGCCGGCGGGGCGGTCTTGCCGGTGGCGATGGTGTCGCCGGTCTTGACCGCATCGAGCTTGCCGAGCGCGATCGTGTCGCCGGCCTCGGCGGCCGCACGCTTGCTGTCATAGGCGCCGGTCGCTGCGAGAATGCCGGACACGCGCGCCGCCTCGCCCGACGCCGCGTGCAGCGTCGCGCCGTCGTCGAGATGGCCGGACAGCAGCCGCGTCAGCGACAGCTTGCCGCCGTGCTGCAGATGCAGCGTCTTGAAGACGTAGCCGAGCGCCTCCCTGGTCTCCTTCACGCCGAGCCGCCTGGCGGTCTCAGTGACGCCGGGCGCCTCGTGGCGCAGCGCCTTCATCAGCCGCAGCACGCCGTTCTCGCGCAGCGCCGAACCCAGCAGCACCGGGCAGATGAGCCCATCGCGCAACTCGCGGGCGAGATCGTCGAACACGGCGTCGCGCGGCGGCGGGATGTCCTCCAGCAATTGCTCCATCAGCGCATCGTCATGGTCGGCGAGCTTCTCCAGCATCGAGAAGCGCGCCTCCTTCTCGCGATCGAGATCGCCGCCCTCGAGCGCGATCACCTCGGATGCCTTGTGCTCGCGATAGATGAAGGCGCGCTCCAGCGCGAGGTCGACGAAGCCCTCGATCAGTTCGCCGTTCCAGATCGGAATCTGCCGCAGCACCAGCGGCACGCGCGAGGCCGGCTGCAAGGTGGCGAGCGTCTCCCTGATCCGCGCATTGGCGCGGTCGATCTTGTTCAGGAACAGGAAGCGCGGAATGCCGAGCTCCTCGAGCTCGCGCAGGATGATCTGCAATTGCGGCAGCTTCTTCTCGTCGGCCTCGCACACCACGATCGCGGCGTCCACGGCGGGCAGCGCGGCGCGCATGTCGTGCGCGAACTCGATCGAGCCGGGACAGTCGAGGAAGGTGTAGCTGTCGCCCATGAAGGTCGTGGTCGCCGCGGTCATTGCGACGCTCATCTTGTGATGGCGCGCCTCGGCGCTGGCGTCGCCGACGGAGGTGCCGGCCTCGACGCTGCCGGCGCGCGGGATCGCGCCCGTCCGCGCCAGGATCGCTTCCAACAGAGTGGTTTTACCGCTTTGGAAAGGGCCCACCAGCGCGATGCACCGTGGACCTCGGGGACTTCTCAGGTCTTGTCCCATTCGCCGCCTCCTGTTTCTGGAGCTCGGCCCGTGATTGGGTCGGCAAAGCCGAATGCTCTGCCTCGTCTGCCGCTTTGGCAAGCAGGAGACCTGCGAAAAACGTCGCTGCAGTGCAGAGAACCGGTCGCTCTTCCCGCACGATTGCGGGAAGAGCGACGGGTCACGGCGAAGGGAGGATCAACGTCCCGGGCGCAATTCGAGGCTTTGCAGCCCCGCCGACACGGACAGGCCGACCTGCCCCTGGACGCTGAGCGGCTGCAGCGCGATCGAGTTGGCCGAACCACCGACCAGGACGTTCCCGCCGACACCGACACCCACCGCCGCGGAACCCTGGGCGCCCGCATAGTCGCCGGAGAGATCGCCGGGCCCGAGCCGCGCGACGGGGGCATAGACCACCCAGGCGAGCAGCGATTCCTGGGTGATGCCGAGATCGAGGCCGACCTTGCGGATGGTCGCGACATAGCGGTCCTCGGGCAGGCCGTCGGCGCGCAGCACGCAGCCGAGATGGGTCACCGAGCCGACGATGAAGCCGACGCTGGCGCCGCCGCGGCATTCGAGGACGCCGACCCGCACACGGTCTTGCGCCTGGGCGGCGCCGGCAAAGCAGAGAACCGCAGCAGTGAGCCCGGCGAGGATGGTCGAGCGCATGAATAAACTCCGGCTGAAATGAAGGTGTGATGCAGACCCGCGGATCGGAGCGATGATCACGGGCGATCACATCTATGCCACAAGGCTTACAGCCGTACCAGAAGCGACGCGCGTTCATCAGGCTGAACGAGCGGCGGCCCCCGCTGCTGCGAGGCATTGTCGTCGTGCTCAGCGATAATAGCGCGAGAAGTAGGACGAAGGCTGGCTTGGGCTCGGATGAATCGGCAGCAGCGGCACCAGCTCCACCTCGGTGATCCCTGCCGCGAGGTTCAGCCCGGTCTGGCCCTGCAGGCTGATCGGCTGCAGCGCCGCCGCACGGTCGGAGTCGCGCACCAGGAAGCTGCCGCCGAAGCCGAACAGCGCGGCGGCATTGGCGGTCACCCCGCCATAGCGCCCGCGCAGCTCGCTGCGGCCGAAATCATTGACGGGCGCGTTGACCGCCCAGGCCATCCTCGTCTCGTCCGTGAGGCCGAGATCGAGCCCGTAGCGCCGCACGCGGGCGACATAGCGCTCCGGCTCACGGCCCTGGCTGCGGAACACGCAGCGCAGGCGGGCCTGCGACATCACGAGCCTGCCGGTCGTGCGGCGCCCCTCGCATTCCAGCACGCCCGCACGCATCGGCCGGCCTTGATGGGCCTGCGCTAACGGCATGATCATCACCATCGCCACGGTCGACAGCACAAGCAGCCGCATCGAACTCCAACCTTACGCAACCAACTTCACTCCGGACAAAAGAAAGGCGCCATGTTCAAAACATGGCGCCTTTCGGCCTGGAAATGGGCTTGTGGTGTTTCGAGGCGGCTGTTGCCCGATTACCTCAGATTGCCGCAGAAGCGCTGGATCCGCTTGCACGCGTCCTCGAGGTCCGAGGTCTTGGTCGCGTAGGAGATGCGAAACGCCGGGCCGAGGCCGAAGGCCGAGCCTTGCACCACCGCGACGCCCTCGGTCTCCAGCAGCTCGGTGACGAAGGTCTGGTCGTTGTCGATCACCTTGCCCGACGGCGCGGTCTTGCCGATCGTGCCGGCGCAGGACGGGTAGACGTAGAACGCGCCCTCCGGCCGCGGGCATTCGATGCCATTGGCCTGGTTCAACATCGACACCACGAGGTCGCGGCGCTCCTTGAACACCTTGTTGTTCTCGGGGATGAAGTGCTGCGGACCGTTCAAGGCCTCCACCGCCGCCCATTGCGCGATCGAGCACGGGTTCGAGGTCGACTGCGACTGGATCGTCGCCATCGCCTTGATCAGCTGCGCCGGACCGCCGGCATAGCCGATGCGCCAGCCGGTCATGCAATAGGCCTTGGAGACGCCGTTCACGGTCAGCGTGCGGTCGAACAGCGACGGCTCGACCTGCGCCGGCGTGGTGAACACGAAGTCGTCATAGACCAGGTGCTCGTACATATCATCGGTCATCACCCAGACATGCGGATGCTTGACCAGCACGTCGGTCAGCGCCTTCAGCTCAGCCTTGGTGTAGGCCGCGCCGGTCGGGTTCGACGGCGAGCACAGGATCAGCCACTTGGTCTTCGGCGTGATCGCCTTCTCCAGCGCCTCCGGCTGCAGCTTGAATCCGTCGGCGGCCGTGCAGACCACCGGCACCGGCTCGCCGCCGGCGAGCGCCACCATCTCCGGATAGCTGACCCAATACGGCGCCGGGATGATCACCTCGTCGCCCGGATTGATGGTCGCCATCAGCGCATTGTACAGCACCTGCTTGCCGCCAACGCCGACGATCACCTGGTTCGGCTTGTAGGTCAGGCCGTTCTCGCGCTGGAACTTGCCGATGATGGCTTCCTTCAGCTCGGGGATGCCGTCGACCGCGGTGTACTTGGTCTTGCCGTCCTGGATCGCCTTGATCGCGGCCTGCTTGATGTTGTCGGGCGTGTCGAAATCCGGCTCGCCGGCGCCCAGCCCGATGACATTGCGGCCCGCCGCTTTGAGGACGCGCGCTTTGTCCGTGACCGCGATGGTCGCGGACGGCTTCACACGGTCGAGCGCAGCGGCGAGAAAGGACATCATCAGCTCCTATGCAGGCGTCTTGGATAAGGTGTCTTGGATCACGCGTCGTGGATCACCCTTTTCGGGCCACGACCAGTCATGTCAGGGAAACGCCCGCTTTTAAGGCCCGCAGGCCCGCATCGCAAGAAGCTTGGGCACATGGCTCCCAAGACTTTAGGGAACGTTAAAGCCGGCCGGCTAGCGTGCTCGCACGATTGACCCAATTTTCAGGCCGAAATGACCTCTCTCGGGTGCGCACTCCGATCCGGCGACTGGCTGACGGCCGCGCGGATCAAGTCCTACAGCTGGATCCTGCTCGCGGTCACGATCGCCGCCATCGCCGGCTGGATCGCGTTGTCCGACGGACTGGTCGACCGCAACGGCAAGCCGATCGGCACCGACTTCTCCAACGTCTATGCGGCAGGCGTGCTGACCCTTCAGGGCAAGGCGGCCGATGCGTATGATCCGCCGCTGCAGCACGCGATGGAGAAGGCCGTGTTCGACGGCCGCGACGTGCCGTTCTTCGGCTGGCACTATCCGCCGTTCTTCTTCGCGATCGCCGCCATCACCGCGCTGCTGCCCTATGCAGGCGGGCTGGCGCTGTGGGTGGTGTCGAGCCTGCTCGCCTATCTCCTGGTGATGCGCGCCATCCTGCCGCGGCCGGAGACGCTGCTGGTCGCCGCGGCCTTCCCGGCCGTGTTCGTCAACATCGGCCACGGCCAGAATGCGTTCTTCACCGCCGCGCTGCTCGGCGGCGCACTGCTGCTGATGGAGCGCGACAAGCCGTGGATCGCCGGCGTGCTGATCGGGCTGCTGGCCTACAAGCCGCAATTCGGCGTGCTGATTCCGGTCGCGCTCGTGGCCGGAGCACGCTGGCCGACGATTGCAGCCGCGGGCGCGACCGTCGTCGCGCTGGTCGCGATCAGCGTCGCCGCGCTCGGCCATGACGTCTGGCATGCCTTCTTCCAGTCGATGACCTTCACACAGACCGTGGTGCTCGAACAAGGCGGCACCGGCTGGGAGAAAATCCAGTCGATGTTCTCGGCGGCGCGGCATTGGGGCGCCGATGTCAGGACGGCCTACGCGCTGCAGAGCCTGCTGGCGCTGTCGCTCGCGGCAAGCCTTGCCTGGCTGTGGCGAAGCGAGGCGGCGTTCGACCTGAAGGCTTCGGCGCTCGCGAGCGCGAGCCTGCTGGCGACGCCCTATGTGCTCGACTACGACCTCGTGGTGTTGGCCGTCGCGATCATCTTCTTCGTCCGCCACGGCATGGCCAACGGCTTTCGCGACTACGAGGTGAGCCTGCTCGCGGCGGCCTGGATCGTGCCCCTGCTGTCACGCAGCATCGCGGGCCTGACGACGATCCCGCTCGGCCTCATCGTGCTGCTGGCTCTGTTCGTGGTGACATTACGCCGTGCGATCGCGGATCGCGCCACCGAGATCGAACCACACGCCCGCATCGCGCAGGCGTGATCTCCGCTTTCAGCTCGCATTGGAAAGATGTTGTTTGCGCGTGCAGTGCAGTAGCGCTTTTCGACTTTTTCCATCCCTCGGCTCTTGCGGGCTGCGTCCTTCGGCATCATTGTCTGGCCGCATTGCGGGACGATCTGGCGTCCGGATGCGGTAGTCTGCGAATCGACAATTCCTCGAACTCGACATTGGCCGGATGTACAAGCTCTATTCGATGCAGCGCTCAGGCAACAGCTACAAGGTCCGCCTTGCGCTGGCGCTTCTGAACGCGCCCTATCAGGCGATCGAGATCGACATCCTCAGGGGCGAGAGCCGCACGCCGGATTTCCTCGCCAAGAATCCGAGCGGACAGGTGCCGCTGCTCGAGGTCGGTGAGGACCGTTACATCGCCGAGTCCAATGCGATCCTCTGGTATGTCGCCGGCGGCACGCCGCTGGTGCCGGAATCCCGCATCGAGCGCGCCGAGGCGCTGCAATGGATGTTCTTCGAGCAGCACGCGCTGGAGCCGAACATCGGCGCCGCCTATTTCTGGCTGCTGCTGGTGAAGGGCGGCCGCGACCTGCAGACTCATGCCTTGGAAGACTGGATGGAGCGCGGCTACGCGGCGCTGCAGGTGATGGAGAATCATCTCAAGAGCAATGACTACTTCGCCGCGAAACAGCTGACCGTCGCCGACATCGCGCTCTACGGCTACACGCATGTCGCCGATCGCTGCGACTTCGATCTCTCGACCTTCCCGAGGATCCGAGGCTGGCTGCGCCGGGTCGAGCAGACACCGGGTTTCGTGGCGATGGACTGGCAACCGGCACTGATCGACTCGGCCGGTATCGCCGCCGACTACGATTGAGCGGCCACCGTAGGACTACCGACCACCCGTAGAACAGCGGGGAAAATACACGCGAGAGCGGGAACAAATACTGCTATCGCCATCCTTTTGCCATTTTTGGTCATTGACCGCCGCAATCCTGCCCAGCGCGACCTTAGAATTTACCTCTGCGAGTGATTCGCTCGCGGACGTACGGGTAAGGGATTTCGACTTCATGTCCGGGTGGCGTGGTGCTTCCGTTCCGAAGTTCAACTGGATCCGCGGCCAGGCCTCATCGCCGGACTGGGACCAGCGTGATGCGCCCTTCCAGGAACTCACCGGCGGCTTTCACCACGACGCGACGCTCACCCTCTCGCCCCGCCTGACCACTGCCGTGGCTGCGATCATCATCGCCGCCAGCACGGTCTCGCTCGGCATGGGCGTCACCTTCGTCATCTGGTCGATCAGGACCGTCATCGCAATGCCCGCTTAGCAGGAAGCCATTTTGACCACCCTTCGCGGTTTTCGCGACAACAGGCGATGATTGTCTCGCACTCCAAATGGCGATGAAATCAACGGTCGTAATCGTTGCCGTGACGCTGGCCCTCGCGATCCTGCTGGCGGCGTCACTGCTGATCCTGATCGAGCGGCGGGGCGAACTCTCGCTCTCCCCCAGGACCGCGGAAGATCAGACCATCCATGTCCAGCTGATACGGCCGCCGATCATAGACGCGGCGCAGCCGGTCCCCGATTGATCTCGGATCAGGCTGCAAGTATCGAGGGCTTCGTCTGACCAGATCGACGGTGAAGTCCCGATGACCGACGTCCCGACCATTCGCCCCATCGTCCGCGAGGACTACGCGCGCTGGCTGCCCTTATGGGACGGCTACAACGCCTTCTATGGCCGCTCCGGACCGACGGCGCTGCCGGCGGAGATCACCGCCACGACCTGGGCGCGCTTCTTCGATGCCGCCGAGCCCGTGCATGCGCTGGTCGCCGAGGGCGGCGGCGAACTGATTGGCCTGGCGCATTATCTGTATCACCGCGCCACCACCGCGATCGCGCCGCTGTGCTACCTCAACGACCTGTTCACCAGCGCCTCCGCTCGCGGCAAGGGCGTCGGTCGCGCGCTGATCGAAGCGGTCTATGCAGAGGCCCGCCAGGCCGGCGCGCCGCGCGTCTACTGGCAGACCCACGAGACCAACGCCACGGCCCAGGCGCTCTATGACAAGGTCGCCGAGCGTTCGGGCTTCATCGTCTACCGCAAGACGGTGTGAACGACAGTGCGGTCACCGGCCGATTGTCACTTAGCCGTCACGCGGCGGCCCTAGGCTCACATCCGAGCGCTTGATCAGGCCCCCCGTCACAGATCACGCGCATCAGCGGTCCCCGTCAGTCGCCGTCTCTGACCGGGGCCGCATTTTTTTGTGTTGCTGAGTATTTCGAACGCGCGGTGCCCCCCAATCCCATGCCGAGCACGCCGCGCCCCCTCTCCCCGTCCTTCACGGGGAGAGGGCTGGGGTGAGGTGCAGCGGCACGGGAAGTGCC
>NZ_CAFJ01000091.1 GCF_000239795.1 Bradyrhizobium sp. STM 3809
GCCCGACACGACAAGCGATGAGGCCTGCGGCATCGTAACGCGACGGGCAGTTGGCGCATGAGTCCCATGCGTGGATTGCCCGTCGTGCAGCGGCGGCCGCGAACAAAAGCATGCAAGCATCCGGCTTGCCCGATGCGGCCCAACACTCCGCCGTCGTCCCGGCGAACGCCGGGACCCATACTGCGGACGCTATCGAGGGACACGGCTGTGAGTTGCCTGCCTCATCGCCGCCGGTGGTAATGGGTCCCGGCTCAAGGCCGGGACGACGGCGGAATTTTTGGCGAGACCACGTCCTTCCATGGCCGCCAACCACACCCACGACCATCCGTTGTTTCAATCGATCTCGCCCACCGTGCCCGACTGATAGCGTCCGCGGTATGGGTCACCGCGTTCGCAGAGACGACAGCGGTGGACAAGTGCTTCCGCTTTCACTGCGAGGTACCCGTGCGCCGATCGTGACGGTGTCAACCATGTCCCCGAACACCTGTCGCCCATGTGAGCACGCGGTGCGCCGGAGCGATCACGGCGGCCGTGCGGCGATGCCGCGTCGGCAGCGCATAGTGTCGCCATGATTGGGGCCCATCGAATGCAGCGGGGGTTGTGGGAGACCACGACCACACTGCAGCGTACATAGTTGTCGCGTATCCGCGTCATTGGAGAGTTGGCATGCGCTTTGATCTCAGACCCATCGCGGCCGCCTGCGCGCTGCTGATCGCATCAGCGGGTGCCGGTGTCGCGGCCGACGTCAAGATTCATCGCGTCTCGATCCAGGTCGATCAGAACGATCCGGCGATCATGAACCTGGCGCTCAACAACGCCAGCAACATCATGGAGACCTTCAAGGAGAAGGGCGAGGAGGTCGAGATCGAGCTCGTCGCCTACGGGCCCGGACTGAACATGCTGCGCGAGGATACCTCGCCGGTGAAGGACCGGCTGAAGCAGATCGCCGAGCTCAGCTTTCCCGCCAAGATCAGGTTCTCCGCCTGCAACATCACCAAGCGCGGCATGGAGACGCGCGAGGGGCATCCGATCGCCATCGTAGCGGAAGCGAGCCTGGTACCGTCGGGCGCGGTCAGGCTGATGGAACTGCAGGAGAGCGGCTGGAGCTATCTGAAACCCTAGGTAGTCTTCGCCGCAAATCCGCCCGGTTTAAGTCGCACACCGGCACGACTTCAGATTGAAGTCATAGCAGCCTACTCGCGGGGGACACCCGGGCGGGTGCGATCGGGGGGACTACGTCATGCGTCGAACGCTCGCTGGACCAGCGCTGATGGCGCTGGCAACGATCTCTGCTGCCGTCTTCACCTTCGACGGTGCGGTCTGGGCGCAAGATCGGCCTCAAGACCAGCTTCAAGACCAGCCGGCCGCCCCGCTTTCCCTCAAGCCGGCGCGCCCGCCCGAGCGGCGGGCGGCCGAGCCGCGGGTTTCCGAGACGCGAGTCTCCGAGACCCGTGTGCCCGAACAGCGCGGCGGGTCTGACGAAGCCGCCATCAAGGCGCGCATGAACCAGTGGACCGTCGGTCTCGCCGCCGGCCTGCCCGACGGCGGCTTCGTGCGTTTCGCCAGCGAGATGGCGCGGACGATGGATGACGGCGACAACATGCGCCTGATCCCGATGGTGACGCGCGGCACGACGTCGAACATCGCCGACCTGCTGTACCTGCGCGGCGTCGACGTCGCCATCACCTACGCCGACGCGTTCGACTTCTACGCCAAGCAGGCCGGCCTCTCCAACATCAACGACCGCATCCGCTACGTGCTGCGCTTCTTCATCTCCGACGTGCACATCTATGCCCGCGATGGGATCAAGACACTGCAGGACCTGAAGGGCCAGAAGGTCGCGGTCGGCACGGCGGGCGTCGCCGCCGCGCATACCGGACCGCTGATCTTCCGGCGGCTCGGCATCGACATCGAGCCGGTCGCGGTCGGCGGCCCGGTGGCGCTGGAGAAGCTGCACAAGGGCGAGATCGCCGCGATGGTGTATGTCGCCTCCAAGCCCGGCGAGCTGTTCGCCGGCAAGAAGGCCGAT
Source organism: Bradyrhizobium sp. STM 3809 (assembly GCF_000239795.1). Taxonomy (GTDB): domain Bacteria; phylum Pseudomonadota; class Alphaproteobacteria; order Rhizobiales; family Xanthobacteraceae; genus Bradyrhizobium. The sequence continues at coordinate 2,030 of NZ_CAFJ01000091.1, forward strand.
CCGGGCTTCCATTTCGTGCCGGTGCCGTACACGCAGCAGTTCTCGGATTTCTACTATCCGACCAGCATCAAGGCCGAGACCTATCCGGGGCTGGTGGCGCCGGACGCGTCGATCGAGACGATCGCCGTACCGTCGGTGCTGGCGGTCTACAATTGGAAGCCGGGCAGCGACCGCGCCGACCGCGTCAACCGTTTCGTCGACACGCTGTTCGCCAACCTCGCCCGGCTGCAGCAGCCGCCGTTCCATCCCGGCTGGAAGGACCTCAACCTCGAGGCCCAGGTGCCGGGCTGGCGGCGCTACCCCTATGTCGACACCGTGCTCGAGCGCATGAAGAAGGAGGCCGGTGTCGCCCTGCCGCCGGCGGCAACCGGCAGCCTGAGCCAACAGGAACGCTTCGACGCCTTCCTCGCCTCGCAAGCCAGGGCCCCGAGCAAGGCGGAGAAGGACGAGCTGTATCGCTCATTCCTGGAGTGGAGCCGGAAGCAGCAGAAGTGAGGGGGGACGCGAGATGCGGCCAGGCCAGAAGCTGCCATTTCAATGCAGCTTCGTGGCCCTTCCCCTCAGGCCGACGTGATGAGTCGACGTAATGGCGTGAGACGATCTATCAAGACTCGGGCGGTCTGCTCCCTCTCCCCCGTTCTTCACGGGGAGAGGGTTGGGGTGAGGCGCAACCGCGCGGGCGGTGCAATTGTCTCCACCACGATCGGTGCGGGAGCCGTCGTGCTCGTCCGATGGATTTC
>NZ_CAFJ01000090.1 GCF_000239795.1 Bradyrhizobium sp. STM 3809
GCGACCGAGCTCGCCAAGGCGATGGAAGCCGAGGTCGAGATCATCGAATCGACCTGGGGCAACTCGGTGCTGGATCTCCAGGCCAACAAGATCGACATCATGTTCGGGCTGAGCCCGACGCCGTCGCGGGCCCTGATCGTGGAATTCACCCGCCCGATCATGAACAACACCTTCACCATCATCGCGAAGCCTGGCTTCGAGCCGAAATCATGGGAAGACCTCAACAAGCCCGAGGTCAAGGTGGCCGTCGATATCGGCTCCACCCACGATCTCTATGCGCGGCGCACGCTGCCGAAGGCGACGTTGGTTGCCCTCAAGACCCCGGACGAGGCCGTGCTGGCGGTGCAGTCGGGCCGGGCGGACTGCCTGATCCAGGTCGCGATGCTGTCGCTGGTGACCGTCAAGAAGAACGCGAAGGTCGGCAAGGTCATCATCCCGACGCCGGTTGCCGCGCAGCCGACCTGCTGCGGCGTGCGTGTCGATTCCGATACCCGCTTCCGCACCTATGTCGACAACTGGCTGGAATATAGCCGTGCACTCGGCGCGCTGCGCGAATGGATCCTGGCGAGCCTTTCGCTCGTGAACATCCAGGAGCAGGACATTCCTCCGGGCCTCCAGTTCTGATGCTGTCGATTGACCTGCCCGCGTTCATTCATGGCGCGGGCAGTTTTGCATCGGCACCACGCTGAAACGGCGCGCATCGCTGTCGAAAGGACACGGCTTGACGCAGAACGAACGACATCCTCCGCTCGGCATCATGATGCTCGATGCAGCGATCCACCGTCCGCCGGGGGACGTCGGCCATTCCGCAAGCTGGCCGTTCGATGTGATCTTCAAGATCGTTCCGGGCGCATCCGCGCGCAAGGTCGTCGGCGGCGATGACGCCGACCTCCTGGATGCGTTCGTCAAGGCCGGTGACGAGCTGCATGCGGAGGGGGCGATCGGCCTGACGACGTCATGCGGTTTCCTGGCAGCGCGCCAACGCGAGCTTTCCGCGCGGATGAAGCTGCCGCTCGCCACCTCGAGCCTGCTGCAATTGCCGGTCGTCGAGCGCTGCCTGCCCGCGGGCCGCCGTGCGGGTGTGATCACCTACGATGCGAAGGCTCTGACGGAGAGGCACTTCGTTGCCGTCGGCGCCGATCCGGATACGCCGCGAGTCGGGCTTCCTCCCGACGGCGCGTTGCGCGCGCATATCGAAGGCGGTCGCCCCTATGATCGCGAATGGCTGCGGCGCGATGTCTTTGCAGCCGTCCGGACGCTTCTCTCCGGTGATCCGAACATCGGTGCCATCGTGTTCGAATGCACCAATCTGCCGCCGTTTTCCGCCGAGGTGTCGCGTGAATTCGGAGTGCCGGTTTACGACGTCATCACACTCGGGCGCTGGTTCTATGCGGGGCTGACCCAGGCCGCCTATTCGCAATCGTTTGGCATGGGATAGGTGCGATGCACTACGAATGGAGCTTCGGCTTCCTGTTGCAATACAGCAAGCTGATCGGCGTCGGAACGGCCTATACGATCGGCTTCACCATCATCACCGCGATCACCGGGTTCATTGTCGGCTGCATCGTGGCGATCGCGAGCCTGTCCAACATGCGGCTGATCTCGTCACCCCTAGTGATGCTCGTCGAGATCTTCCGCTGCACGCCGGTGCTGGTTCAGCTGGTGTGGATCTACTACGCGCTCCCGGTCCTGATCGGCGTCGAGCTGTCGCCTGCGGTGGCGGCGTTCATCTCGCTCAGCCTCTATGGCGGCGCGTTCTATTCGGAGATCATTCGCGGCGGCATCGTCTCGATCGATCCCGGCCAGTGGGATGCCGGGCGCGCCCTCGGCATGCGCCGCTTCGACCTGATGCGGCGCATCGTGATGCCGCAGGCCCTGAAGCGGATGATTCCTCCGCTGGTCAACCAGGCCGTGCTGCAGCTGAAGAACACCTCGCTGCTCTCGGTGCTGGCCGTTCCGGACCTGCTGTATCAGGGGCAGCTCATCACGTCCGCCACCTACCGGCCTCTCGAGACCTACACGATGATCGCGGTGATCTACTTCATCATCCTTTTCCCGATGACCCGTGTCGCGCGCGTACTCGAAGCGCGGCTTGCGCATTGAGGTTGGCGATGTCAACGAGTGAGGCAAAAGCTCCGATGTCCGATGTCGCGATGATCGAGCTCCTTCACGTGAAGAAATCCTTCGGAGCCGTGAGCGTGCTGAAGGACATATCGCTGCGCGTCCCGCGCGGAGGCGTCGTCGCGCTGATCGGGCCCAGCGGCTCGGGCAAGTCCACGCTGCTCAGGTGCCTCAATCTGCTGACCATCCCGGAAAGCGGCGTGATCCGCGTCGGTCAGAGCACCATGGACTTCACCAATGGTCATAAACTGCCACGCGACAAGGAGCTCGCTGCGTTCCGGGCGCGGACCGGCATGGTGTTCCAGAACTTCAATCTGTTCCCGCATATGTCGGCCATGCAGAATGTGATGGAGGGGCCGGTCACGGTTCTGAAGGTCCGGCCGGATGAGGCGCGCAAGACGGCGCTGGCGTTGTTGGACAAGGTCGGCCTGAAGGACAAGGCGGACGTCGCGCCGGACAAGCTGTCCGGCGGCCAGAAGCAGCGTGTCGCGATCGCGCGTGCCCTGGCGATGAAGCCGGAGGTGATGCTGTTCGACGAAGCGACATCGGCGCTCGATCCCGAGCTCGTCGGCGAGGTCCTGGCGGTCGTCCGCCAGCTCGCGGCCGAGGGCATGACGATGGTGCTCGTGACGCACGAAATGGCGTTCGCACGCGAGGTGGCCGACACCGTCGTCTTCATGCGCGACGGCGTGGTGGTGGAGGACGGGCCGGCACGGCAGGTGATCGATACGCCGCGGGAGGCCGCGACGCGCGCCTTCCTCAGTCATTTCCATAGCGGCCGGTTGCCGGCAGCCGCGGCCAGCGCGTAGCGACGCAGATAGCTGCCAATGGCACAGAGTCAGAAGCCGCTGCGCATCGCAGTGATCGGCGCCGGCATCGTCGGCGCGGCCACGGCCTGGGAGCTGATCAAGGACGGTCATGCCGTCACGCTGATCGAGCCGGACGAGCCCGGCGGACCCCAGGCGGCGAGCTATGGCAACGGCGCCTGGATCAGCCCCGCGTCGATCATCCCGATGTCGATGCCCGGTCTGTGGCGCAAGGTGCCGGGCTATCTGCTCGATCCGAGCGGGCCGTTGGTGTTGCGCTGGATGGCCTTGCCGTCGCTGGCGCCGTGGCTGTGGCGCTTCCTCGCGGCCGGTTGGACCGTGCAGAAGGTCGAGCACACGGCGCGCGTGCTCGCATCGATCTTGCGCGATGCTCCGCAGCGCCACGCCGATCTGGCGGAGGAGATCGGACGGCTCGATCTGATCCATCGCACCGGGCTGCTCTATGCCTATCGCGATCGCAGGGCGTTTGCGGAAGAGGGCCTGGCCTGGCGACTTCGAAAGGACAACGGGCTGCGATGGCGCGAACTCGAAGCCGAGGCGTTGCGGCGCCGCGAGCCGGATCTCAGTCCGGACTACCGCTTCGGCATCCTGGTCGAGGACGGCGCCCATTGCGCCGATCCCGGCGCCTATGTGGCTGCGATCGTGCAGGCGGTGTGCGCGCGAGGCGGCGTTCTCGTCCGCGCGCGCGCCAACGGTTTCGTCCTGATGAATAGCCGTCTCGAGGCGGTGGCGACCGATCGCGGCCAAATCGCCTGCGATCGCGCCGTGATCTGCAGCGGCATTCGCTCCAGGGCGCTTGCGCGTGCCGCAAGCGATCGCGTCATGCTCGCGAGCGAGCGCGGCTACCACGGCGTGATTGCGTCACCGCAAGCCGGCCCGCGCTGTCCGGTCATGCCGAGCGATGGACGCATGGCCAACACGCCCACCGCTGCCGGCCTGCGGCTCGCTGGGCAGGTCGAGCTCACGCATGTCGACGCCGAGCCGGATTGGCGGCGCGTCGAGATCCTCGTCCAACACGCGCTGAAGACCTATCCAGGACTTGGGCCACGCGAGCGCCTGAAGATCGAACGCTGGATGGGGCATCGGCCCTCGACGCCGGATGGCCGTCCGGTCATCGGAGCGTCCTCCGCATCTCCGGATATCTTCCACGCCTTCGGCCATGGGCATGTCGGCCTGGCCTCGGGTCCGATCACCGGGCGCATCATCGCCGACCTCGTGTCCGGCAAGGACGCACCGATCGATATCAGGCCGTTCGCCATATCGCGATTTGGCGCCCTCGGTTGCTTTTGGTGGACTAGCCTGCCCTCCGATGGGAGAAGAGTGCCTCCGGAATAGTGGGCTCGCGTATCGGATCCGGCTACCAACTTCCTCCATGCGACTTCTGCTCTGCGCGAATTTGCCTCGCTGCCGATCAGCGAGCTAAGACGGTCAGAAAATTCAAGCGTCCGCTGGCGGACGAGTCGTCAGCCTGCGACGTCGGGCAGACCACGCATGCACCCGGCGTCCGTTCGTTTCAGGGCGACTTCCGCCGGGGCACATCGCCTACGTCATCGAGATCCGGCGCCTGGCCGTAGCCCATGCGGCGGATCTGCTCGTGGACCTGGGCCATGTCGGCTTCGGTCAGGCGCGGCGGCTCGCCGATGGCGAGCGCATGGACGTACATCTTGGCGAGCGTCTCCACTTCGACGGCGAGCCAGAGCGCCTTTTCGAAGGTCGGCCCGGTGACGATCAGCCCGTGATGGCCGAGCAGGCAGGCTTTGCGTCCGTCCAGCGCGGCGAGCGCGTGGTCCGACAGTTCCTGGGTGCCGAAACAGGCATAGGGCGCACAGCGGATATCATTGCCGCCGGCGACTGCGACCATGTAGTGGAAGCACGGAATGGCGCGCTCGTGAACGGCCAGGATGGTGGAGAAGGTGGAGTGCGTATGCAGCACGACATTGACGTCGTCCCGCGCCTTCAGGATGTCGCGATGGAAGCGCCATTCCGATGACGGCCGGTGATTGCCCTCATACTCGGCGGAAAAATCCATCGCGACGATGTCGTCCGCGGTCATGTGCTCGTAGGGCAGCGAGGTCGGCGTGATGAGCATGCCGCCGGGAATCCGGTGCGAGAGATTGCCCGAGGTGCCCTGGTTGAGGCCGGTGCGATTCATTTCCCGGCAGGTGTCGACGATGCCCTGGCGAAGGTCGGCGTGGTGGTCCGTGATCATGCTGATAGCTCCGATTGGACAAGCCAGGTTTTATAAGCCTCGAGCACTTGCGTGCGGTCGGCGCCATCGTCGAGCGGGACGGCCTCATCGAGCACAACGCTCGGGACCGGCGCGGTGCGGGACGAACGCTTCCACAGCAGCGCGGCGCCGAGCGCGGTTCCATCGCGCGACTGGCTCCGCGACACGCGCTGATCTGGGCGCAGCGTCGCCAGTGCCCGCGCGAATGGCTCGTTCGCCGCAAAGCCGCCGTCGATGATGACGTGCCCGGTGCTCGCCAGCGCGTCGAGGCATTTGCTCGCGGTGAACGCCGCATAGAGTGCCGCCAGCGCCTGCCACTCCGCGGGCGCCATGGGCGACGGGCCGACGATGCGGCCGCGCCTGCCGGCGCCGGGAAATAATCCGTCGTCGCCGACGAAAGAGGGCAGCGCCAGCGTCCGCTGCGCGCACAGCCTTGGCATCGCTGCCAGCACCGCCGCGTCGTCGGCCAGGTGGTCGCGCCGGATCAGCTCATATTCACGTCCCGTCATGGTCAGCGTGGACGGCACGGGTTCGCCGTCGACATCGACGTTGAGCACCATGGCCCGATCGGGATCGAGCTCGGCCGGATCGAGGCCGCGGTTGAAGCAGATCATCCAGGTCCCGGTCGACAGCACCGAGACGTCGCGCAGGCCGGCGGCCTTGTAGCGGAACAGATTGGCGTTGGAATCGTGCACGCCACACAGGATCTCCGTCGCCGCGGGCAGGCCGGTGCGGCGGCTCACCGTGTCCGACACGGACCCGAGCACGGTCCCCGCCGCCTCGCGCGGCGGCAACAGCCGGTCCCAGCCGCGCGCGCGCATGATCGAGGACGGCTGCTCGCGGATCGCGTCCCAGATGTGCCCCTGCGCCGCCAGTTGCGAAATTTCACTCGCGGCCCGGCCGCCGAGCCGCATGGCGAGATATTGTGCCGTGGTGAGATAGCAGGTGGCCCGGGCAAACTCGGCCGGAAACGCGGTCTGCTGCCAGAGCAGCTGCTTGGCCAGCCGCATCGCGCCCGCACCGTTGGAGCAGAACACCTCGCCGTAGGGCGGCGCCATTCTCTCATAGGCATCGTCGATCTCGGGCGGCGAGACCGCTTCGTAGTCCATCATCGGCAGCACGGCCGACTGGCCGTCGGTGAGCACTGCGGAGCAGCCATGCGCGGTCGCGACCACGGCCGCGATGGCGTGACGCCGCGCCACCTCGGCCAAGGCATCCAGGAACCAGCCTTCCAGCGCGGCCAGGTCGTAGGCGAGATAGCGGTCGGAGGTCGTAGCAGAATTTGGAACCGACAGCGTCTCGATCGGCCAGCCGTCATCGCTCGCGACCAGGAGCTTGAGGTTGCTCTTGCCGACGTCGAGCACGGCGATCCTGGCTGGTGCGGCGGCGCCGGGCATCGCGGTCCTCACCGTCGCAGCAGGGCGCGCAGATGCGGCACGGCGGCCACCGCGATCAGAATGCCGCCCCAGATCGCCAGCGTGAGGAACTGGCTGAGGTTGAGCAGATTGAAGGCCGACGAGATCATCTGAAGAATCGCCAGCGCCAGGACCAGGCCGCCGACCTTGCCGAAGCCGCCGAACGGATCGACCCCGCCCAGCACCGCAGCCAGGATCGTGACCAGAAGGTAGCTCTCGCCATAGGCGGCGTTGGCGGAATTGAACCGCGCCATCATCACGACAGCGGCGACGCCGGCCAGCAGGCTCGAATAGACATAGAGCCGCAACAGCACGGCGCGGGTATCGACGCCGGAATAGCGCGTCGCCTTCTCGTTCGACCCGATCAGATAGACCTTCGCGCCGAACGGCGTGGCGTTGAGCAGGATCGCCACCGGAACAGCGCAGAGCGCGAAGACGACGAGGGCGAACGGCACGCCGAAGATGGTGCCGTTGCCGATGAAGATGATGGGATCGGGAAATCCGGAGATCACGTTGCCGCGGGTCAGCCCGATCGCGACCCCCTTGCACAGCGTCATGGTGCCGAGCGTCGCCAGGATGGGCGACACGTTGAGATAGGCGATCACGTAGCCGTTGATGAGTCCGATCAGCCCGGCGACGGCGAAGCCGGCGGCGATCGCGACCAGCTGCCATCCCACCCAGGCGATGCCTTCGCTGCCGGGCACCGTGCGCGTCAGCATGAATGCGATGGTGAGGCCGGTGAGATTGGCCGTGGCGATGATCGAGAGATTGAGTCCCCCGGACAGCAGAGCGAGCATCATCGCGAGCGACAGGATGCCGAGCTCCGGCATCTGAAAGGCCATCGATTGCAGCGTGCTCGCCGAGAAGAAGCGGTCACCGATCACGAGCGCGAACACGACCCACAGCGACACCAGCAGCAGGGTCAGCGTCCCGATGGTGCCGCCGCCCAGAGAGCGGCCGACGCGCTGGAGCCATGAGAGCGAGGTTTCCTGCTTCATGCGCGCACTCGTCTTGCGCGCCGTTCGCGCTGCGACCACGCCGTCACCGACACCGAGATCAGGATCACCAGCCCGACGAACAGCTGCGACCAGTAGGACGACACGCCGAGCAGGATCAGTCCGTTCTGCAGCACGGCGAGCAGGGTCAGCCCGAGGAACGTGCCGAGCACCGTCCCGACACCTCCCGACAGGCTGGCGCCACCGAGCACCACGGCGGCCACGACGTCGAGCTCCTTGCCGACCAGCACGGTGGGGGCCACCGATTGGGCGAGCTGCGCCTGCACCAGCGAGGCGGCGCCCGCCATCACGCCCATGTAGCAATAGACCAGCATGTTGAGCCGGAAGGTGTGGAAGCCGAGCCGCTGCGCCGCGTCCGGATTGCCGCCCATCGCGTAGACTTGGCGGCCGATATTGGTGCGGTTGAGCAGCAGCCAGGTGATCAGGAAGCTGACGCCGAGGACCAGGATCTGCAGGTTGACGCCGTAGGAGCTGGTCTTGCCCCAGTCGAACTCGAACCAGAAGATGCCGGTCGCGAACCAGTCGGGCAGCGAATAGATGTATTTGCCGCCGGTGACGAAGATCAACAGGCCGTAGAAGATGTTGAGCGTGGCCACGGAGACGATGATGGAGGGAATGCGCAGCTTCTGGATGAACTGAGCATTGATGGCGCCGAGCGCGAGGCCGGTGCCCATCGCGATGGCGAACACGGTGAACCAGTTTGCGCCATAGGCATTGGCGAAGGCCAGCGCGACATATTGTGCGACCGACGCAGTGGCCGTGAATGAGATGTCGATGCCGCCGGCGATCAGCACGACCAGCAGCCCGAGCGCCAGAATCCCGACGAACGCATAGGAGGTCAGCAGATCGAACAGATTCTGCATGGTCAGAAACTGCGCGTTGGCGACGCCGAGCCCGGCGCAGAGCAGCAGGATGACCGCGAGCAGCCAGAACTCGTGGCTGCGCCGGAACCGTGCGAGGGCGGCTTTGAGGCTGTCAGGCATTGACCGCCTGTCGCAATGCCGGTTCGGAGGTTTGCGAAGCCGGAACGTCCAGGGTCAGCCGTCCGTGCCGCATCACCAGCACGCGATGGCTGTGATAGAGCACCTCGGGGATCTCATCGGAGATCAGCAGCACCGCGACGCCGGCGTCGGCGAGCCGGCGAATGACCTCATAGATGCCGTCCTTCGCGGAGATGTCGACTCCCACGGTCGGACTGTCGAGGATCAGCACGCGCGGGTTGGTCGCCATCCACTTCGCCAGCACGACCCGCTGCTGGTTGCCGCCGGACAGCGTCTTCACCGGATTCTCGGGATCGGACACTTTGATACCGAGCCTGGAGACCCATTGCGCGACGTGATCTTTCCGCGTCCCGGCGCTGATCAGCCCAAGCCGGCCGGCCAGGCGTTCGAGAACGGTGAGCGTGAGGTTCGAGGTGATGGACTGGTCGAGAATGAGGCCCAAAGTCAGCCTGTCCTCGGGGACGTAGGCGATGCCCTGGCGGATCGCCTCCGCGTTGGAGGCGAGCGTGACCGGCTTGCCATCGAGCAGGATGGCGCCGCGATCGGGCGGGTTCATGCCGAACAGCGACAGCGCCAGCTCGGTGCGACCGGAGCCGAGCAGGCCGGTGAGGCCGAGGATCTCGCCGGATCTCAGGGTCAGATCGATGTCCTCGTAGTCGCCGTCTCGACCGAGCCCCTTGATCTCGAGCACGACCGGGGCCGCCGAGACATGGTAGGGCTGGATGTCGTAGTCGAAGGCGTGGCCGGTCATCAGATGGCTGAGCTTGCGGCTGTCGATGGTATCGGCGGCGAAGGTGCCGACCTTGGCGCCGTCGCGCAACACGGTGACGCGCTCGGCGATCTCGAGGACTTCGTCCAGCCGATGGCTGACGAACACGATGCAGATGCCGGCGCGCTTGAGTTCGCTGACCAGGGCGATCAGCGCATCGACCTCGTGCCGGGTCAGGGACGCCGTCGGCTCGTCCATGATGATGAGCCTGGCATCCGCCGCCAGCGCGCGGCAGATCGCGACCAGCTGCCGTCCGGCGATCGGCAATTCGGCGACCTTGGTGTCCGGATCGAACTCGGCCCCCACCTTGGCCATCGCGTTCAGCGCAATGGTGCGCATCGCTGTCCAATCGACCGTCCGCAGGCCGCCGAGATGCTGGCCGATCGCAATGTTCTCCGCCACGCTGAGGTTGGGAAACAGCGACAGGTCCTGATAGATCACCTGGATGCCGCAATGCGTCGAGCGCACCGGATTCAGATGCGGATAGTCCTGGCCTGCGATCGAGATCCGCCCGCCGGGTTCGGGGGCCTGCACGCCGGAAATGATCTTGATCAGCGTCGATTTGCCGGAGCCGTTCTCTCCGACCAGGCAATGCACTTCGCCGGCTTCCAGGGTCAGGTCCACATTGCGAAGGGCATGGACGCCGCCGAAGCGCTTCGAAATGCCGGACATGTCCAGGAATGGCGCCAAGGTGTTGGTCTCGAACTGACGAAAGATGCCGGGACGATTCGCGGCGAGGATGACGTGCGCTGCGGGCGAGGGCCCGAACGCGTGTGATCGGAAACGGATGGGATCGGCAAAGTCGCGCTCCGGGCGCAGTGCCCGGAGCGCGCTGCGATGGGTCAGAGCCCGCCGGCGATCAGGCCGTCGACGGTTTCCTTGTTGATCCGCATGATCTTGTCGACCTTGATCTGCTTTCCGGCCACGTCCACCGCCGCCTTGCCCAGGCCGGGCACCTCGACGCCGTCGGTGATCGGCTTGCCGTTGAGTACGAGCGAGGCCACGGCGACCATCGCGTAACCGGCATCCGTCGGATTCCAGAGGAAGCCCTCGCGGATGATGTCGTCGTTGATCAGCGCCTTGGCCTGGCTCGGCAGCACGGTGCCGACGATGGCGATCTTCTTCTGCAGACGCTGTTGGCGAACCGCATTGCCCGCGCCGATCGGTCCGTTCGAGCCGAAGCCGAGAATGCCGGCGAGATTGGGATAGGCCTTGATGACGTCCTGCGTGGTGCGCTGGCTGGTATCGATCTCGTCAGCGCCCGGAAAACGGTCGGCGACGAGCTTCATGTCGGGGTAGTTCTTCTTCTGGTAGGCGATGGCGGCGTCGGCCCACTTGTTGTGCAGCGGTGTCGTCAGCGTGCCGACATAGACGACGTATTCGCCCTTGCCGCCCATGTCCTTGGCCAGCCGCTCCATCTGCACCTCGCCGAAGCGGACGGAGTCGATCAGTTCGACGTTCCAGTCGCGCCCTTCCTGCTCCGGACCTTCATGGGTAATGACCTTGATGCCCGCGGCCTGTGCGCGTTTCAGAACCGGCTCGCACACCTTCACGTCGAGCGGCACGAGGCCGATGACGGCCACCTTCTTCGCGATCAGGTCTTCCAGCAGCTTGACCTGCTGCGCCGGGTCGACATTCGCAGGGCCGACCATGCTGGCGTTGATGCTGAAATCCTTGGCGCCCTTCTGGATTCCCTTTTCCAGCGCATTGAACCACGGAATGCCTGCGATCTTGACGACGGTGACCATTTCCTTCGGAGTGTCGGCCCAGGACAGGCTCGGCAGGCCGGCAACGGACAAGGCCGTCGCACCCCCCATCAGCTTGAGCGTTTCGCGTCTATTCATTATTCCCTCCCAGGAACATCTTTCTGACATCGCTCGCATCTTCTCGGCACGCCGGAGCGGAGCTTTTTCGTCGGATCCCATGAGAACGCCGGATGAGACCACCAGCCGGGCCATGTAAGCCGCACCATCAAGACTAGAGGCTGCTCCTCTCGTGTCAAGCGAACGCGCTGGCGCAGCGCGTAGGCGCCGACATCTGCGCTGCAGCAAGAAGCCTTGCTCCTACACCATTGCGGACGAAAGAAAGCGAGCATGTCGCGCGGGCGTCAGGCTGCGCCGGGCGCAGCAACCGGCGGGAGGCCCTGCGATGGCGACGCCGCGCGTCACAAATCGACAACGTGAGACACAAGAGCGCAGCGACGGCCGCGGCAAGAGACGAGGCCGAGCGGATCGTTGGCACCGAATGTGCGCGGCCATATTTGGCCCTGCGATAGATCCGATGTGCATGCCAGACCATCGGCCGGATTCATCGATCTTCAAGGGCGAATCCGTCGTTCTCATTTCCGCTCCGCCGGGTGAAGATCGCGCCTTCGACAACGGAGATTCGGCCGTGAACCTCTACGCCAAGCTCATGGAGCGCGCGGTGGCGCGCCGGCCCGTCAGGGTGGGACTGATCGGCGCCGGCAAGTTCGGCGCCATGTATCTGCACCAGGTGCCGCGCACGCCCGGCATCCATCTTGTCGGCATTGCCGATCTGTCGCCCGCGCGCGCCGTCGAGAACCTCGCGCGCGTGGGCTGGTCGGCGGAGCGCTACGCGGCGGCCTCGCTCGAGGAGGCGCTGCGGCGAGGCACGACGTTCGTGAGCGACGATTGGCAGTCGCTGGTCGCGTGCGGCCCGATTGACGTGATCGTCGAGTGCACCGGCAACCCGATCGCTGCGGTCGAGCATTGCCTCGCGGCGTTTGCCGCCGGCAAGCCGATCATCAACGTGACGGTGGAAGCGGACGCCTTCTGCGGGCCCGTCCTGGCGCACAAGGCCAGGCAGGCCGGTGTCATCTACAGCCTTGCCTATGGCGACCAGCCGGCGCTCGCCTGCGATCTCGTGGATTGGGCACGGGCCTGCGGCTTTCCCGTCGTGGCGGCGGGGCGCGGCCACAAATGGCTGCCGCACTACCGCGAGTCCACGCCCGAGACCGTGTGGGACCATTGGGGGCTCACCGCCGAGCAGGCCGCGCGCGGCGGCATGAACCCGAAGATGTTCAACGCCTTTCTCGACGGCTCCAAGCCTGCGATCGAGTCGGCCGCGATCGCCAATGCCACCGGGCTTGAAGCCCCGTCGGAGGGCCTCGCATTTCCGCCCGGCTCGGTCGACGACATTCCAGCGCTGATGCGGCCGCGTGCGGAGGGCGGCGTGCTGGAGGCGAAGGGACAGGTCGAGGTCGTGTCGTGTCTCACCGCGGACGGGCGCCCGATCGCCAACGACATCCGCAAGGGCGTCTGGGTCTGTTTCGAGGGCGACAGCGACTATGTCCGCAACTGCTTCGAGGAGTACAAGGTGGTCACCGATCCGAGCGGCTGCTACATGAGCTCGTACAAGAAATGGCACCTGATCGGCCTAGAGCTCGGCATCTCCGTCGCCTCGATCGCCCTGCGACGGGAGCCGACCGGGGTCGCGACCTGCTTCAATGCCGATGTCGCCGCGACCGCCAAGCGCGACCTGCAGCCCGGCGACATGCTGGACGGCGAAGGCGGCTATACGGTCTTCGGCAAGCTGACGCCGGCCGAGACCGCGCTCGCCCATGGCTATCTTCCCCTCGGGCTCGCGCACCAGGTGCGGCTGGTCCGCCCGGTGGCCAAGGATGCGTGCATCAGCTGGGCGGACGTCGCCATTGACGAGACCCTGCCCGCGGTGCGGCTGCGCCGCGAGCAGGAGGCCATGCATACGCCGGTCACGCGCCGGCACGCGTAACCACCGACGCGCTGTCCCGGG
>NZ_CAFJ01000089.1 GCF_000239795.1 Bradyrhizobium sp. STM 3809
CCGTCGCAGGCGCGGCCGCGGCCTTGGCGACGGCGACCGTGGTGGTTGCCGCGGCCGCTGCCGGCTTCGCGGCTGTCGTGGTGGCGGTGGTCGCGGTCGCAGCGGCGGTCTTGGCCATCCCGGTCGTCGTCGTTGCCGCGGTGGCTGCGGCAGCAGGCTTGGTGGTGCTGGCGGCGGCCGTCGTGGCGGTCGCGGCGGCGGCCTTGGCTGCTGCCGTGCTCGCGGCCGTTGTCGCCGCGGTCGAGGCCGCTTTGGCGGCGGCGGTGGAGGCCGCCTTTGCAGCGGCGTTCGCGGCGGCCTTGGCGGCAGCGTCGGTCGCGGCCTTCGCGGCCGCCTTGGCGGCAGCATCCTGAGCGGCCTTGGCGGCAGCAGCCGCGGCCGCCTTGGCAGCCGCATCCTGGGCAGCCTTGGCGGCAGAGGCGGCCGCAGCCTTCACGGCAGCATCCTGGGCCGCCTTCGCGGCGGCGCTGGTGGTGGCGGAGGTGGCCAGGGCGGTCGTCATCGCCTGCGCGTTGGCATGGTGGGGCAGTGCGGTGACCGCCAGTGCGGCGATGAGGGCCAGCATGCTGACATGCCGATAGAGCTCGCTCTTTCCGGCCGCCGTTTGAAGGGTCTTCTTGTCCGCCATCAGCTCAACTCCATTGCTAGGCTGGATTGGATGGTGGAACCTTTTGATAATGATTTTTGCTTGCAGGATGGTCGGACCTTGCAAGCAGCATGGCGCCGGCTTGCAACCTGACGGCAGGATTTCGCGATGTTTGCGGCGGGCCGCCTGCGGCGCGACGGCGCAGGGAAGCAGAAAGCTTTCCAAACAAACGCTTGCGGCCAATGCCGCCGATTGCATCGTTGCGGCGGCCGCATGGGCATTTGGCGGCACGCCATGTTCGCGCCATCGATGCTGCGACGTATTATCGCATCGTCGCCGGTTGACGCCGCGTCCGCTGAGCGAACGCGACGTCAGCTCTTCTGCGCGTAGAGCAGCGGCACCGCGGAGTCGACCATCACTTCCACGAGGCTGGTGCCGTGATAGGCGAGGCCGCGGGCGAGGGCAGACGGCAGATCGGCCGCTCGGCTGATCCGCACGGCGTCGCAGCCCATGCCCTCCGCGAGCTTGACGAAATCGAGGCCGGGCAGCTCGAGCCCCGGCACGTTGCGGACCTGCATGACCTGGCTGAACGAGCGCATCGCGCCATAGCCGGAATTGTTGATGACGACGACCGTGATCGGCAGTTTGCGCTGCGCCGCGGTCCACAGCGCCTGCAGCGAATACATCGCCGAGCCGTCGCCGATCAGGCAGACGATCCGGTCGTTCGGCCGACCCAGCGCCATGCCGACCGCGGCGGGCAGGCTGTAGCCGAGCCCGCCGCTCGCCATCGTGTAGAACGAATCCGCGCCGCGCATCGGCATGTATTTGTACATCACCGGACGGTGCGAGGGGATTTCCTCGACGATCGCGGCACCGGGCGGCAGCGCCTGCGACAGCGTGTGCAGCAGATAGTCGACCGGGATCGGGTCGGACGCCCTGGGTGTTTCCGGCAGCACGCGGCCTTTCGGCGCGGCGCGCTTCGATTCCGGCAGCAGCTCGCGCAGCAGCGACAGCGCGGGCCGCATCGTCGCGATGATGCTGGTCCCGATCGGCGGCACGCTCGCGCCTTCGGCGTCGTCGGTGATCTGGTAGAGCGTGGTGGCGCCGTCGAAGATCGCAGCATGGCCCTCGACATGGAAGGTGAAGACCGGCGCGCCGATGACCACGACGAGGTCGTGCGGCTTCAATGCCTCCGACAGCTGTCCGGGAGAGGCGTGCAGGAACCCGGCGAATTGCGGATGGCGCTCCGGGAACGAGCAGCGCGACGAGAACGGGCTGACCCAGACGCTGGCCTTGGCCTTCTCGGCGACGTCGACCATCAGGTCGACGCAGCCGGCGCGGTCGATGCCGGGGCCGGCCACCAGCGCGGGGTTCTTGGCCGCGGCGAGCGCTGCGACCAGCTCCTCCATCGCGGCACGATCCGGGCCGAGCTCGCGGCTGACCTTGCGTGCGGCGACCGGCTGCGCCGGATGCATCCAGTCGTCGATCGGGATCGACACGAAGGTCGGGCCGCAGGGCGGCTGCATCGCCGTATAGTAGGCGCGCGCGATCGCGCCGGGCACGTCCTCGGGCCGCGCCGGCTCGACGCTGTATTTGACGTAAGGCCGCGGGAATTCGCTCGGGCGCTCGGCATAGAGGAACGCCTGCAGCGGCAGGATCGAGCGGGCCTGCTGGCCGGCGGTGATGACGAGCGGCGTCTGGTTGCGATGCGCGGTGTAGATGTTGCCGAGCGCGTTGCCGACGCCGGCGGCCGAATGCAGATTGACGAAGCCGGCATTGCGCGTCGCCTGCGCATAGCCGTCGGCCATGCCGACCACACTCGCCTCCTGCAGGCCGAGCACGTAGTCGATGTCGTCGGGCCAGTCGCTGAGGAACGGCAGCTCGGTCGAGCCGGGATTGCCGAACACCTTGTTGATGCCGAAGGCGCGCAGCAGGTCGAAGGTGGCCTGCTTGACGGTGACGGGCTTGGTTGTTGTTTTCGTTGTCTTGGCCAAGGGCGCTTCCTCGAGTGTCCGTGTGTGCGGTCATTCCGGGGCGATGCGAAGCATCGAACCCGGAATCGCGAGCGGGTCTTTTCCCTCACCTCGAGGTTCCGGGTTCGATGCTTCGCATCGCCCCGGAACGACGGGCTTATATCACCAACTCGCGGTGCCCTTCATGGTCGGCTGGCGCTCGGCATTGGCGGTCCACAGCTCCAGGCCGCCAGCCGTGTCGCTGGCGTTCACCGAGAATTCGCTGCCCTCGAACAGTGGCTGCAGCCCGCGATAGGCGAATTTGGCGGGCGGCTTGCCCTTCAGCTTGGCGGCGAACTCGACCAGCAGCGCCGCCTGCAGCGGCCCGTGGAAGATCAAGCCGGGATAGCCCTCGACGTTGGTGACGTAGTCGCGGTCGTAATGGATGCGATGGCCGTTGAAGGTCAGCGCGGAGTAGCGGAACAGCAGCACGGGATCGGAGACATGAGCCTCGCTGTGCTGCGCGACCGGCGGAGGCGGCGGTGCCTTGGGTGCAGCAGGCGGCGCGCCGCCCATGTCGCGATAGACGATGTCCTGGCGCTCGCGGATCGCCACGCCGCGCGGCGTCGACACGACATGCTCGACCGCGACGAAGCAGAGCTGGCCGGTCGAGCCGCTCTTCAGGGTGACATCGGTAATCGTCGACACCCGCGTGGCGACGTCGCCGACGCGCAGCGGATCGACCACCTGCACTTCGCCACCGGCCCACATCCGGCGCGGCAGCGGTACCGGCGGCAGGAAGCCGCCGCGGGTCGGATGGCCGTCGGGGCCGAGCTGATCGTGCGGAAACACCGGCTGGCCGAGACACCAATGCACCGTGTAGGGCGCGATGTCGCCGGTCTGCGGCTCGCCGATGTCCTGAAACAACGTGGCGCGCAAACCCTTCGTGAGCTGCGCGGTGACGATGTCGGTGGCCTCGGCGCTGCGGCCGACCCATTGCCGGAGGTGATCGAGGTCGAGCGGCTCCGTCATGATCATCCCTTTCGCTGATGGGGCGAGGCCGTCTCGCCGATGCCCGGCACGGCGCCGTAGTGCCTGTCGTCGCCGACCACGATCGCCGCCGGTGCCGGATAGCTCACGACGCCGTTGGGCGTGTCCACCTCGATGCGCCGCAGGTGCGGATGGGTCGAGAGGTCCGCCATGCTGTTGACCTCGGCGAAGGCGATGTCGGCGGCCGCGAGCTTCGCCAGCAGTTCGTCGCGCGACAGCGCCGCGAAACGCTCGGCCACGATGCCGTCGGTCAGCGCGCGGTTGCGCACGCGCGCGACCATGTTGGCGAAGCGCGGATCGTCGGGCAAAGCGGGCTGATCGAGCACCTTGCCGCAGAGCGTCTTCCACTCGCGCTCGCTCTGGATCGAGATCAGGATGTCCTTGCCGTCCTTCGAGGTGAACACGCCATAGGGCGCGATCGAGGGATGGGCGAGGCCGATGCGCTTCGGCGCCTGGCCGGCTTCGGCGTTGAGCAGCGGCACCGTCAGCCAGTCGGCCATGACGTCGAACATCGAGATCCGGATGTCCGCGCCCTCGCCGGTGCGGCCGCGCTTGATCAGCGCCTCCAGGATCGCCGCATGCGCGGTCGCGCCGGTGGCGACGTCGACGATGGACATGCCGACGCGCGACGGCCCTTCGGGGCCGCCGGTGATCGAGGCGAGCCCGCTCTCGGCCTGGATCAGGAGATCATAGGCCTTGCGGTCGGCGTAGGGACCGGTGTCGCCATAGCCGGTGATGGTGCAGATAATGAGCTTCGGATGGTCCTTGCGCAGCCGCTCGCGCGCGAAGCCGAGCTTGTCCATCGAGCCGGGCTTGAGGTTCTGCAGCAGCACGTCGGCGCGGGCGATGAGCGTTTCCAGCTCGGCACGGCCTTCGGGCTTCGACAGATCGACGATGCGCGAATCCTTGCCGCGGTTGAGCCAGACGAAGTAGCTGCTCTGGCCCTTGGCGGCGGCATCATAGCCCCGGGCGAAGTCGCCCTCCGGCCGTTCGATCTTGATGACATGGGCGCCGGCGTCGGCCAGCCGCGACGAGCAGAACGGCGCGGCCACCGCCTGCTCGACGGCGACGACGGTGATCCCTTCAAGCGGAAGCATGGTGTGAACTCGAAAGTTGGAGTCTCATGGTTCGAGACGCGCCGCAAGGCGGCGCTCCTCACCATGAGGGTTTGGAGTTTCAGCGCCCGAGATCCTCATCCTGAGGAGCCCGCCGGAGGCGGGCGTCTCCGGACGATGCGTTCCGCATCGCCTTGAGAAGGATGGCCGCGGGCGATGGGCTGGCCGCGACATCGTTAGTAAGAGCGGGGCATGCCGAGCACGTGCTCGGCGACGTAGGACAGGATCAGATTGGTCGAGATCGGCGCCACCTGATACAGCCGCGTCTCGCGGAACTTGCGCTCGACGTCGTATTCCTCGGCGAAGCCGAAACCGCCATGGGTCTGGATGCAGGCATTGGCCGCCTCGAACGATGCGTCGGCCGCGAGCATCTTGGCCATGTTGGCCTCGGCGCCGCAGTCGAGACCAGCCTCGTATTTGCGCGTGGCTTCCTTCACCATCAGCTCGGCGGCACGCATCGACGCATAGGCCTTGGCAATCGGGAACTGGATGCCCTGATTCTGGCCGATCGGCCGGCCGAACACGACGCGCTCCTTGGCGTAGGCGGTGGCCTTGGCGATGAACCATTTGGCGTCGCCGACGCATTCGGCCGCGATCAGGATGCGCTCCGCATTCATGCCGGAGAGGATGTAGCGAAAGCCCTTGCCCTCCTCGCCGATCAGGTTCTCCGCCGGCACGCGCATGTCGGTGAAGAACACTTCGGTCGTGGCATGGTTCATCATCGTGCGGATCGGGCGGATGGTGAGCCCGGCCTTCTTGGCCTCGCGCATGTCGACGATGAACACGGAGAGGCCGTCGGTGCGCTTCTGCACCTGATCCTTCGGCGTGGTGCGCGCGAGCAGGATCATCAGGTCGGAATATTCGGCGCGGCTGGTCCAGATCTTCTGGCCGTTGACGATGTAGCTGTCGCCGTCGCGCTTGGCGACCGTCTTCAGCGAGGTCGTGTCGGTGCCCGAGGTCGGCTCGGTGACGCCGAACGCCTGCAGCCGCAATTCGCCACTCGCGACCTTCGGCAGCCACTTCGCCTTCTGCTCGGCCGAGCCGTGCCGCAGCACCGTGCCCATCGTGTACATCTGCGCATGACAGCCGCCGCCATTGCAGCCGGCGCGCTGGATCTCCTCCAGGATCGCCGCCGCCGCCGACAGCTTCAGCCCGGCGCCGCCATATTCCTCGGGGATCAGCACCGACAGATAGCCGGCCTGAGTCAGCGCATCGACGAAGGCGGAGGGATAGGCCATCTCGCGATCGAGCTTGCGCCAGTACTCGCCTGGGAACTGCGCGCACAGCTTGGCGACGGCGTCGCGGATGTCGGCGTAATCGTCGTGCTGATGCTGGTCTGTCATGTGTTGCTCCGCGGGCCGCCGTGACGCAGCCTGGGCTCTCTCCCTGAACCTGTTCCTGCTAGCCTATGACCAAGCGGGTCACGCTTGGCAAGCTTGGAATGCCAGCGTTGCAGCCGGGCAGCCTTGCCGGAGCGACAGAGCAAGGCGGCCTGCATGCAGGTTCTAGCTGACGGGAAATCCGAGATGGCCGCGGAAGCGGTTTTTCAGGAAGACGCCGTCGCGGGCGGGCAGTGCGCGGTCGACGTGATCGGTCGCAATCGCGACGCGGGCGAAGTGCGGTCCCGACAGATCGTGCAGCTTCGGCCTGAAAGCGTCGAGCGCCGCGCCGTCCTCGATGGTGCTCGCCGACGGAAAGCCGGCGCCGGTCGCGATCAGCTCCAGCCGGGCGCCGAGTCCCGAATGGCTCATCTGCATCCCGGTCTCGCCGAAATGGGCGTTGTCGAGCACGACGATCGCGAGGTTCCGGGGCTTCTTGGCCGCAATGGTCGCAAGGCTGCCGAGCCCCATCAGCTGCTCACCGTCGCCGGTGATGACGGCCACCGGCCGCGACGGCTGCGCCAAGGCGAGGCCGAGGCCGATCATGGCGGCGCCGCCCATCGCGCCCCAGAGGTAGAAATTCGCATCATGGTCGCCGGCGGCGAACACGTCGTAGGACGATGAGCCGAGGCCGCTGACGACCAGCAGGTCGCCGCGGTTCTGCAGCAGCGCTTTCACGGCCGTCCGGCGATCGAGCGTGGCGCGCATCATTTCTCCTCCGTCCATTTCTTGGCGCCGATCATGCGCTGGGAGATCAGCACTGCGATCGGCTGGTCGCTGTCATAGGCGAGCCGGGCGGCGGCCGCCGCCATCTCGCCGGCATCCTCGGGACGCTCCAGCCGGAACACGGTGACGCCCATGATCTCGAACGCCGCCGGCGTCGCCTTGCCCATCGGCACCTGCCAGGGATTGAACTCGGCCCATTCGCCGCGCATCGTCACGAAGGTCAGGAACGGGAAGCGGCAGCTCGCAAGCAGCGACAGCATGTTGACGCAATTGCCGACGCCGCTCGATTGCATCAGCAGCACCGCCCGCTGGCCGCCGAGCCAGGCGCCGGCCGAGAGCGCAACGCCTTCCTCCTCGGTGGTCAGGACCGTGGTGGCGATCGCGGGATCATCATGCGCGAGGCGGATGAGGCGGGAATGGCCGGCGTCTGGCACGTAGCAGAGCTGCCGGACGTCGGCGGCCTTGAGCGCCTGGTAGATGGCGAGCGGCCAGTCGGGGGCTGGGATGGGTGTGTCGGAAGCGGCCATGGCGTCCTGAGGTTCATGGGAATGTGGGAGCGGGGGCCTGATGGTTCGAGACGCGCCGCGAGCGGCGCTCCTCACGATGAGGGTTGAGAGTCCCGCTCATTGCGCGACGGTGTCACCCCTCATGGTGAGGAGCCGCGGAGCGGCGTCTCGAACCATGAGGCCGAGCTCTCGGCCTCGCCGTTCGAAGGCGGACGCGTTCATCCGGGAATCCGCACGGGCAGTGACTCGTAGCCGCGCACGAAGCTGGAATAGACCCGCTTCGGCTCGCCGACGACCTCGATGCGGTCGAAGCGCTTGAGGATCTCCTGCCAGACGATGCGCAGCTGCAGCTCGGCAAGGCGCATGCCGACGCAGCGGTGGATGCCGAAGCCGAAGGAGAGATGGATGCGCGGCCGCTTGCGGTCGATGATGAAGGCGTCGGGATTCTCGATCACCTCGCCGTCGCGATTGCCGGAGACGTACCACATCACGACGCGGTCGCCCTTCCTGATTGTCTTTCCGCCGAGCTCGGTGTCGACCAGTGCCGTGCGGCGCATATGGGCGAGCGGCGTCTGCCAGCGGATCACCTCGGGCACCATGGTCTCGATCAGCGCCGGATTGTCGCGCAGCTTCTGGTACTCGGCCGGGTTCTGGTGCAGCGCCAGCACCGAGGCGGTCATGGTGTTCCGGGTGGTGTCGTTGCCGCCGACGATGAGCAGGATCAGGTTGCCCATGAGATTATCCGGCGTCATGTGCCGCGTCGCGTCGCTGTGCGCCATCATCGAGATCAGGTCGCGGCCGGGGTTGGCCTGCCGTTCCTTCCACATCCGGCCGAACGTCTCGGCGCAGTCGGCCAGCTCGCGCAGCCGCTCCTCCTCCGAGGAGACGATGCCGCTCTTGGGCAGCGCGGTGGAGACGTCCGACCAGCGCGTCAGCTTGCGGCGCTCCGCGAACGGGAAGTCGAACAGGGTCGCCAGCATCTGCGTCGTCAGCTCGATCGAGACCTTCTCGACCCAGTTGAAGGTCTCGTTGCGCGGCAGCGAATCGAGCACCTTGGCCGAACGCTGCCGGATCAGCACCGCCATCTCGTCGAGATGATCAGGCGTGAACATCGGCTGCACCGTCTTGCGCTGCTCGCCATGGCGGGGCTCGTCCATGGCGATGAAGCTCGGCCATTCATAGCCCGGCGGCACGTCGCGGATCATGATGCCGCCATTGCTGACGTCCGACGAGAAGATCGCGTGATTGGTGTCGACATGCATGATGTCGTGGTAGCGCGTCACCGACCAATAGGGCTCGATCGGCGCCTTGGTGCAGTAATGCACCGGCGCCTCCTTGCGCAGCCGCTCGAACCACGGCCACAGCGTGTCGTTCTGGAACAGCCGCGGTGCCCCCGGGTGGAAGTCCTCGATCGGCGTCGAATAGGCCTCCAGCCGCGCCTCGCGCAGCAGATCGGCAGGGTCGGAACGAAGCGCGGCCTGGGCGGTCATGGGTGGTCCTTTGTCTGAAGATCGCTCAACAATACAATTGAGTACGCGCACCTTCTACGGTGCCAATGAATGCGCCCTCTCCCCTTGTGGGAGAGGGCATGTAGGAAAGCTCAGCGAGTTCGGTCGGGTGAGGGGTCTCTCTCCACGAGCGCGGTTCGCCGATAGAACCCCTCACCCAACCGAGTGGTTCGAGGCGTCGGAGATGCCCTCTCCCACAAGGGGAGAGGGCACTGTATCTCGCAGCGACGGGGCCGCAACTGCGTACGCAATTCGACATCGATTCAAATACAATTTACGCCGCAATCTTCACCGGCAATGTCTCATATCCTTTCACGAAGCTGGAATAGACGCGCTTCGGCTCGTCCATCACGTCGATATGATCGAAGCGCTTCAGGATCTCTTCCCAGATGATCTTGAGTTGCAGCTCGGCGAGCCGCAGGCCGACACAGCGGTGGATGCCGAAGCCGAACGACAGATGCTGGCGCGGGCGGGCGCGATCGATGATGAAGTCGTAGGGACGCTCGATTGCGGCCTCGTCGCGGTTGCCCGAGACGTACCACATCACGACCTTGTCGCCCTTCCTGATCTGTCTGCCGCGGAACTCGATGTCGGCGAGCGCGGTCCGGCGCATATGGGCGAGCGGCGTCTGCCAGCGGATCACCTCCGGCACGAAGCTGTCGATCAGCGCCGGATTGTCCTTGAGCTTGCGGTACTGGTCGGAATGCCGGCTCAGCGCGTAGATGCTGCCCGACATGGTATTGCGCGTGGTGTCGTTGCCGCCGACGATCAGGAGCACGAGATTGCCGAGGAAGTTCTTCGGATCCATGTTCTTCGTGGCCTCACTGTGGGCCATCATCGACAACAGGTCGCTCTTCGGCGGCTGGCTGGCGCGCTCCTGCCAGAGCCTGGCGAAATAGCGTGCGCACTCCATCAGCTCGGCCTGCCGTTCGTCCTCGGTCGCGACCAGGCCGCCGGGGCCGGGGAGCGTGGTCGCGATGTCGGACCAGCGCGTCAGCTTGCGGCGGTCCTCCCACGGGAAGTCGAACAGCACGGCCAGCATCTGCGTCGTCAGCTCGATCGACACGCGATCGACCCAGTCGAACACCTCCCCGACGGGCAGGTTGTCGAGACATTCGGCCGAGCGCTTGCGGATGTTGACCGCGAGCTCGTCGAGATGCGTCGGCGTGAACATCGGCGCCACCGTCTTGCGCTGGGCGGCGTGACGCGGCGGGTCCATCGCGATGAAGCTCTCGCGGCGCAGATCCGGCGGCACGTCGCGGATGGTGATGCCGCCGAGCGCCGAGGCCGACGAGAACACCGCGTGGTTGGTCTCGATCTCCATGATGTCGTCGTAGCGGGTGATCGACCAGTACGGGCCGAACATCGAGTCCCGGCAATAATGCACCGGATCCTCGCGGCGCAGCCGGTCGAAATAGGGCCAGTGCGTGTCGGTGCGGAACAGCTCGGGATGTCCCGGATCGAAGTCGGCCAGCGGCAGCATCGCGGCGCGCCGGGTCGCTTCGTCGATCTCCGGCCTGGCTGCGGCGTCGGGCCGGCGTGCTTCGGCCGTATTGGCGGTCCCGTGCATGGGCGTCTCCCTGATGCCGGCTTCTTGGCGTGTCCGGCGATATTGGCGCGATTACATCCTGCCCGGGAGCGCTGGGCAAGCGCGGAGTTTGACGGGGCAGAGCCGTCCAGTCTTGCGTCGCGAGGCTGCCGCCTGGCCGGATGTTGGGCGTGACAAGCGTCACGTCACGGAATATGCCTACGGCCAATTGTGCAAAGCAGAAGACTAGCAGGAGGCCGCCACCATGATCGCCAACGCGCAGCGCATGTTCAATTTCGATCTCGGCGAGACGGCGGACGCGATCCGCGAGACGGTGGCCAGTTTTTCGCAGAACGAAATCGCGCCGCGCGCCGCCGAGATCGACCGTTCCAACCAGTTTCCGCGTGACCTCTGGCCGAGGATCGGCGAGCTCGGCCTGCACGGCATCACCGTGGAGGAGGAGTATGGCGGTGCGGGACTCGGCTACCTCGAGCACTGCATCGCGATGGAGGAGATCTCGCGCGCCTCGGCCTCGGTCGGCCTGTCCTACGGCGCCCATTCGAATCTCTGCGTCAACCAGATCCGCCGCAACGGCAACGAGGCGCAGAAGCGCAAATACCTGCCGAAGCTGATCTCGGGCGAGCATGTCGGCTCGCTCGCGATGTCCGAGCCGCAGGCCGGCTCCGACGTGGTGTCGATGAAGACCCGCGCCGACAAACGCGCCGACCGCTTCGTCCTCAACGGCAACAAGATGTGGATCACCAACGGTCCGGTCGCCGAGACGCTGGTCGTGTATGCCAAGACCGATCCGCAAGGCGGTCCGCGCGGCATCACGGCCTTCATCATCGAGAAGGGCATGAAGGGCTTCTCGACCGCGCAGAAGCTCGACAAGCTCGGCATGCGCGGCTCCGACACCTGCGAGCTGGTGTTCGAGGATTGCGAGGTGCCGGAGGAGAACGTGCTCGGGCAGGTCGGCCGCGGGGTCAATGTGCTGATGTCGGGCCTCGACTACGAGCGCGCCGTGCTCGCCGCGGGTCCGCTCGGCATCATGCAGGCCTGCATGGACGTGGTGCTGCCTTATGTCCACGAGCGCAAGCAGTTCGGCCAGCCGATCGGCACCTTCCAGCTGGTGCAGGGCAAGGTCGCCGACATGTACACGACGATGAATGCCGCGCGCGCCTATGTCTACGCAGTCGCCAAGGCGTGCGACCGCGGCGAGACCACGCGCGAGGATGCGGCCGGCGCGATCCTGTTTGCGGCGGAGAAGGCCACCCAATGCGCGCTCGACGCGATCCAGCTGCTCGGCGGCAACGGCTACATCAACGACTACTCGACCGGCCGGCTGCTGCGCGATGCCAAGCTCTATGAGATCGGCGCCGGCACCAGCGAGATCCGGCGCATGCTGATCGGGCGGGAATTGTTCGACAAGACATCCTAAAGTAGCTAACTGAGCCGTCACGCAGCCGCGACCGGCGTTCGCTCACCGGCCAGCGGCCAATATTTTGCTCCATCGCTTTCAGGCCGGTGTTTTTTTCCGGCCGACTTGCGTACAAAATACGTCGAACCTCGGAGTCGCCGCCGCGACCAACTGCCGAGGCATTTGGGCATATTGTATGTCATTGCGTGTGTCGGAGGCGTGACCCGTGAACCAGATGAGCTACGTTCCGGGGCAGCCGCCGCCGCTTCCGCCGCTCACCGCCACCTTCTCCGGCTCGCGACGTGATTTCTTCAGGCTGGTGAGCCGCGGTGCGGCCATCGAACTCATTACCCTCGGCTTCTACCGGTTCTGGCTCGCCACCGACATCCGCAGGCATCTCTGGGTCAATACCGCTGTCGATGGCGATCCCGCGGAGTATACCGGCCGTGGCAAGGAGCTCCTGATCGGCTTCCTGTTCGCGATGGCGATCCTGACGCCGATCTACCTTGCCTATTTCCTGATCGGCGTCGAGGCGGAGCGCTTCAAGGCGTTTGCCGGCGTGCCGCTGGTCATCGCCTTCTATGCATTCGGCCAGTTTGCGATCTATCGCGCGCGGCGCTACCGGCTGACCCGCACGGTGTGGCGCGGCATCCGGTTCTGGATGGACGGCTCGGGCTGGGCCTATGCGGGGCGCGCCATGCTGTGGACGCTGTTGACCGTGCTGACGCTGGGGCTGGCCTGGCCGTGGCGGGCCGCTGCGCTCGAGCGCTACAAGATGCGGCACTCGCATTACGGCGATCTCAGCGGCGATTTTGAAGGACGCGGCTGGGAGTTCTTCAAGCGCGCCTGGTATCTGTGGGTGCTCGCGCCGCTCACGCTCCTGCTGTTTCCGCTGTTTCCGTTCGTCTATGCGCGGCTCAAGGCGATCGAGTGGCGCTGGTGGCTGTCCGGCATCAGGTTCGGCGGCGTGCGCCTGGATTCGAAGCTGCCGGGCAGCGCCTTCTACGGCCTGTATTGGAAGCTGATCGGCTGGATGATGCTGTTCATCACGGCCTTCGGCATCTATCTGTTTGGCGTGTTCATCCTGGTCGAGCGGCTGGTGGGCAAGGGGGCCGATGGTCTGCCGCAGATCGAAGCCGTGCCCAACCATGCCGCGTTCCTGGCGGGGCTGGGGCTCGGCTACATCGTCGTCGTCCTGTCAGCCAACGTCGTGATGCGCCTCTATCTGGTGCGCGACGTCTGGGCGACGGTGCTCGAATCTGTCCAGGTGCATGGCATCGAGGCCATGGCCAACGTCGCTGCCAAGGGCGATCTGGCCAGTGCGCTCGGTGAGGGATTTGCCGATGGACTCGACGTCGCCGGATTCTGATCCCGGGCTCGGCGCCGCCGGCGCGGCCGAGGTGACGCGGGCGGTGCAGGCCGCCCCGCCCGGCGGTCCCGCAACCTATTTCGACGGATTGTCGAACCGGCGGCAGAACGTGACGATCGGTTTTGCCAATCAGCTCGTGATGCGCAGCCCCGACAATTTCGTGTCGTGGCCGTATGCCGACATCCGCCGGGTCGACGGCCCGAACGGCACGCTGCGTGTCAGCTGTCTGTCGGCTTCGCCGCTGGCCCGGCTGGAGATCCGCGACGCGTCGCTGGCAGAAGAGCTGATCGCGCGCTGCGGTCAGATCGACCAGAACCGGCTGACGCGCGGCGGCATCGCGCGGATCATCGGCTGGTCATTGGCGGCGATCGCCTCGATCGTGACCATCGCGCTGGTGGTGATTCCGTTCGCGGCCGATCGGCTCACGCCCCTGGTGCCGCCGGCGATGGAGCGGCATCTCGGCGAGGCCGCGGTCATGCAGATCAAGTCGATCTTCGGCGACAAGCTCTGCAGCGAGGCCGCCGGTCAGGCCGCGTTCGCCAAGCTGGTGACCGGAATGCGCCGTGCCGCCGCTCTCGACGACAGTATCGGCTCGCAAGTGCTCGATACGGAGATTCCCAACGCCTTCGCGCTGCCGGGCGGGCAGTTCTTTCTGTTCAGGGGGCTGCTGGACAAGGCCAACGACCCCGACGAGGTCGCGGGCGTGCTGGCGCATGAGCTGGGCCATCTCAAGCATCGCGACAATCTGCGGCAGCTGATCCATAACGGCGGCAGCTCGTTCCTGATCGGTCTGCTGTTTGGCGACGTCACCGGCGCGGGCGCGGTGATCTTCGCCTCGCGCGCCATGATCAACGCGTCCTATTCGCGCGAGGCGGAGGAGGGCGCCGACAGTTTCGCGATCGACGTGATGCACAAGCTCGGGCGGCCGACGCGGCCGATGGGCGAATTGCTGTTCCGCATCACCGGCAAGGAGGCCGGCAAGCAGCCCGCGCTGTGGGCGAGCCATCCGCTCACCGAGGACCGCCTGGCCCGCATGCGCGCCGAAGACCGCCCGCCGAGCGGCCCGCCGCTGCTCAGCGCGGAGGAATGGAAGGCGCTGAAGGGAATTTGCAAATAGCCGATTTGCGACAGCTGCTTCAGCACTCACGGTGTCGTCCCGGCGAACGCCGGGACCCATCATCACCGCGTCGAGTTGTGAGAAGCTGGTGTTGCTCAGCGTGCCCGATGGCATGGCCGCCGTGTATGGGTCCCGGCGTTCGCCGGGACGACGGCGGGGCTGACGCTACGTCAGGGCTCTTCCACGGCGCTCTCAACTCGGCGCCCCTCCAGCTCACTCCGCCAGGTTGTTCACCTGCTTCACCCAGGCACGGACATCGGTCAGCACGGCCGGCAGCACGGCCTTGACCTCGGCCAGCGTCATGCCGGCCTTGACGCGGGGATCGTAGAGCAGGTTGAGGATGTACTGGTCGTAGATGTCGAAATAGCCCATCGAGACGTTGTCGTTGAACATCGTCCACGGCACGCTCGAGGTGTCGTTGATCGGGCCGAGCGACTGCAGCAGCTCCTCATAGGCGCAGTCGAGGAAGACGAAGTCGCCATTATCGACGGTGAGGATGACGTCGGAATGTTCGATCTCGAACGCCTCGTTCTTGCGGAAGCCGGACAGGCATTGCGGATCCAGGGAGGTCTTGATCTCGCGGGCGCGCTCGCTGCCATAGGCCTGGCTGATGGTGTGGTAGAGGTCGCGGTCGCGCACCAGCTTGACGCGGACATTGGCGTCGCCGTCGCTGTCGGTCATCGCGATGTCGAGGTTGCGGATGCGGGCGGCGATGTCGCCGACCACCTTGGCGAGCTGCGCCTTGCGGTCGGCGCGGCGGCCGTCGGCGAATACGCGCACCGGTGTGCTGTACTTCCGGATGCGGTCGACCCGTCCGGCGAGATGATACTCCGCGCCGAACGCGGTCTTGAAGAAGCCGTCGGTGATCTCGGCGTCGGTAAAGCTCTTCTTCTCGGCCCGCTGGCGGGCGGCGATGGCGGGGATTTCCGCGGTCGAGGCCGGCAGCGGGAGGGTCATGGTGACGAGCGAGCCCAGCGCGGCAATGAGGGCGATCGCCGCGGTCCGAAACCTCAGCCGGGAGCAGGGCGGCTCCCGGCCCGGATGAGCGTCTCGGCCTTGCGACATGATCCCGCGCGCAGGCCTCAGTTCTTGACGATGACGGTGGTGCCGACCGGGACGCGATCATAGAGATCGGTCACGTCATCATTTGTCATGCGGAAGCAGCCCGACGAGACCGCTTGGCCGATCGTCTCCGGCTCGTTGGAGCCGTGGATGCGGTACAGGGTGGAGCCGAGATACATCGCGCGGGCGCCG
>NZ_CAFJ01000088.1 GCF_000239795.1 Bradyrhizobium sp. STM 3809
CGTTGCGGATCAGCGAACGCCTGTGTTCGCGGCCCCACGGATTTTCCGTTCAGAGTGGTTGCGGGCCTTCTCTCGCGCCGCTTGCCGCGTCTTCAGGCGGCATCCGACTGAGCTGAACGCTAATTAATGCAACCACGCCGAAGAGATCGCCGTTGAAGCCATGCAGCAACCAACAAAGGAGAATGACATGAAATCACTGCTGCTTGCAGGCGCTGCCCTCGTCGTCCTGGGACCGGCCGTCATGGCGCAAGCCTCCGACCACCACGCCGACTTGCGCGGTAATCTCTCGCAGATGCTGCAGAAGTCGGGCTACACCGACATCCGTGTCTCGCCATCCTCGTTCTTCGTTCGCGCCAAGGACCAGAACGGCAATCCCGTCGTGATGTCGATCAGCCCGGACCAGTTCACCGAGGTCGCCGCCATCGCCGATGCCGGCACATCGGCCGCGGCGCCGGGCTCGACCAACAGCGCCGACACCGCCGGACAGACGCCAGGCGCCGGCGCGACCTACGTGACCGTTCCATCGCAAGATGAACTGAGCTCGAATCTGGTCGGCCTCGACGTCTACAATAGCAACAACAAGGATATCGGCGAGATCAAGGACATCGCGCTCGACCGGAATGGCCAGACCGCCGCATATATCGTGTCCGTCGGCGGATTCCTCGGCATGGGAGAGCACTACGTCGCGGTGAAGCCATCGGCGGTGACGATCACCTATGACGGCGGGCAGAAGAAATGGCGTGCGAGCATGAATGCCACCGCAGACCAGCTGAAATCCGCTCCCGAGTTCAAGTACCAAGGCAAGTGGAACGCCGACCACGCATGACGCGTGTCGCGCTCCGCGATGACCGGCGGCCCATGCCGCCGGCCCCCACGCAGGTCAGATCGAGGTCCATCTCGTGACGAAATTGGCGGAAACGATTGCCATCCAACGGCTGGTGGCCTTCGGGCGCAATCGCGGCGTTGTCACCGCCGATGACCTGAAGGCGATGTTGCCGGTGCAGGACATGACGGCGGAGGAACTCGCGGGCGTCATGTCCACATTGGAGGATGCCGGCGTGCCGGTCGAGATCGACACGCGAGAGCTTTCCGCGTCTGGACCGCATGGCCAGCCGATCCGGGCGAGCTTCAGCGCAACCTCCGCCTCCGGCCCGGCCGCGCCGTCGCTCGGCGCTGATCCTGTCCGCAGCACCTCGCGCGACAGGGCCCTCCCGGTGGTCGTCGCAGATGAGCAGCCACGCGGTCGAACAGGCCTCATCGTGTTGCTCGCCGGCGCGACGGGTTGCGGCCTTCTGCTGGTTGCCGGCTGGCTTTTTCACTGGTGATCGCGCTCCACCCATGATCGCGGCGAGCGGTCGA
The DNA here is from genome assembly GCF_000239795.1 of Bradyrhizobium sp. STM 3809. Lineage (GTDB taxonomy): Bacteria > Pseudomonadota > Alphaproteobacteria > Rhizobiales > Xanthobacteraceae > Bradyrhizobium. Next base: position 1,360 of record NZ_CAFJ01000088.1, read on the forward strand.
ACCCCGATCATGTGCGAGTCAGCACATCCGTCAGGGCCAGGCCGAACATAGCAATCAGGAAGACAAGCCCGGCGATCGCGGCGAGCCGTATCAGCGAGCCCGATTTTGCAAGCTCCATGAACAGCAGCAGCACGAGCGCCGACTTCATGACCGCGATGACGATGCCGGCTGCGACCGTGATCCGCCCCATCGGTACATAGGCGATGCCGAGGCTCAGCAGCAGCAACGCGAGCAACGCGGCCCAGATGACGAGGTTTTTCCGCCACAGCCGGCCGGCGCCGGTCGCGTGTCCAGGGGGCGCGCTCATGACGACCGTCCCGGCAGATAGATCAGCGGGTAGAGAAATATCCAGACAATGTCGACGAGATGCCAATACAGCGCGGTGATCTCGAGCTCCGGGTTGGCTTGCGTCGGCAGCTCGCGCCGGTAGAACTCCCAGAACAGCCGGCCGACCAGAACGATGCCGATCGAGAGGTGCACGGCATGGACGCCGGTGACCAGCCAATAGAGACCATAGAAGAGCTGAGCGCCGGGCTGCGGCAAGGCGAAACCGGCGCCCGGCACCAGGTGCTTGTCGATGTCTTCCTTGTATTCGAAGCCCTTGATGACGACGAAGGCGAGACCCAGCAGCGCCGTGGCGAGGAGGCAGGCGAGCACGAGACGTCGGAGCCGCGCCGGAGACGCCGCGGCCTGCGAGGCCATTGCCATCGTGAGACTGCTCGTGAGCAGGACGGCCGTGTTGATCGTTCCGTACCAGATGTTCGTCGCCCGCCCCGCGGCCGCAAACGCATCCGGATGCTCGATGCGGCAGACCGTGTAGGTGAGCAGCAGCGCGCCAAAGAACAGCATCTCGCTGCCCAGGAACACCCAGATGCCGAATTTGCCGGCCTCGCGTTGCCGGCCGAAGTCGAACCAGGGCTCTCTGAGCAGTGCGCTCTCGTCGCTCATCGGATGTCCCTCGCGTTCTGCACCTCGGGCGCGTCCGTCCCGGCGGACATGCCCTCGGCGTGATATTCGTAGGGACCGCGGTCGACGCGCGGCTGCCGGTCGAAGTTCTTCGGCGGCGGCGGCGACGTCGTGGTCCATTCCAGGCCCGTCGCGGCCCACGGGTTGTTGCCCGCTCGCCCGCCATAGAACAGCGACCAGGTGAGATAGCCGAGCGGCAGCAGATAGGCGACCGCGAGCACACCGGCGCCCGCGGACGACATCACGTTGTAGATCTGGAATTCCGCCGGATAGGTATGGTAGCGGCGCGGCATCCCGAGATAGCCCGCGAAAAACTGCGGCAGAAAGGTCATGTTGAAGCCGGCATACATCAGGATCGCCGCGAACTTCGCCCAGCTCTCGGGATAGAGCTTGCCCGTCACCTTCGGCCACCAGAAGTGCAGGCCGGCGAAGAACGCCGAAACCGAGCCGCCGACCATGATGTAGTGGAAATGCGCCACGACGAAGTAGGTGTCCGTCACATGGACGTCGACCGGGATCGACGCGAGGAACAGTCCCGACAGCCCGCCGGTCGTGAACAGTCCGACGAAGCCGAGCGAATAGAGCATTGGTGATTCGAAGCTGATCTGGCCGCGGAACAGCGAGGCCGTCCAGTTGAACACCTTGATCGCGGACGGCACGGCGATGATGAAGGAGAGAAAGGAGAAGACCAGGCTCGCCAAGGCTGACTGGCCGGACACGAACATATGGTGGCCCCAGACGAAGAAGCCGATCCCGGCGATGGCGAGCATCGCGTAGACCATGAAGTCGTAGCCGAAGATACGCCGCCGCGCGAAGCATGGGATGACCTCGGACACCACGCCCATCGCCGGCAGGACCATGATGTAGACCGCAGGATGGGAGTAGAACCAGAACAGATGCTGGAACAGGATCGGGTCGCCACCGCGCGCGGGATCGAAGATCGGCAGGCCGAGCACGCGTTCGGCGATCACCAGCAGAAGCGAGATCGCCAGGACGGGCGTCGCGAGCACCATGATGAGGGAGGTCGCATAGATCGCCCAGACGAACAGCGGCAGACGGAACCAGGTCATCCCGGGCGCGCGCAACATATGCGTGGTCGCGATGAAGTTGACGCCGGTGGCGATGCTGGCAAAGCCGACCACGAAGACGCCCGCGGCGGCAGCGAAGACATGGCTGTTGGAGAACATCGAGGAATAGGGCGTATAGAAGGTCCAGCCCGTGTCCACGCCGCCGGCGAGCAGGGCATAGACGGTGAACGCGCCTGCGGCGATCGTCAGGTACCAGCTGAAGAGGTTGAGGCGCGGAAACGCCACATCGGGCGCGCCGATCATCAGCGGCAGCAGGAAGTTGCCGAGCGTGTTCGGTATCGACGGCACCAGGAAGAACCAGACCATGATGATGCCGTGGAACGAGAACAGCTTGTTGTAGGTATCTGACGTCAGCAGCCATCCGTTCGGCTCGAACAGCTCGAGCCGCACGGCCGTCACCGCGGCGCCGCCGAGAAAGAAGAAGAAGGTGATGGTGATCGCGTAGAGGATCGCAATTCGCTTGTGGTCGGTCGTCGTCAGCCAAGAGGCGATGGTGGAGCCGTGTCGCAGATAATCAGGACGTGGCGGCAGCGGCAGATCTCCGGCGAGCAAAGCGTCAGTCATGAGACCCCTCCTCCGCGAGCGAACGAATATAGGCAGTCAGGCTCTGGAGCTCGCCGTCGTCGAGGAGCCCCTTGAAGCTCGGCATGATCGCGTCATAGCCTGCGACGACGTCACGTTTCGGCTGCAGGATGGAGTCCCGGATGTAGCCGTCGTCCGCCTTCACCGTGCGCCCGTCCGACAGCTGCACCATGCGGCCATAGATGCCGGCGAGCCGCGGCGCGTGGACGTTCGATGATCCCGCGTGACAGCCGGAGCAGCCCTGCGACACGAACAGTTTTGCCCCTTCATGCGCGAGATCGTCGCCCTCTGGCTGCTGCACCAGCCATCTGGCGTAATCCTCCGGCCGCATGACGGTGATCTTGCCGCGCATCACCGAATGATCGGTGCCGCAATATTCGGCGCAGAGCAGCGGAAACACGCCGAGCTTGCTGGCCTGGAACCAGATGTCGGTCTCGCGACCCGGAACGACGTCCTGCTTGACCCTGAAGGCCGGGACGAAGAACGAATGGATTACGTCCTGTGAACTCATCAGCAGGTGAACCGGCTGACCGAGCGGGACATGCAGCGCGTTGATCTCGCGCGCGCCACTCGGATGCTGCGTTTTCCACATCCACTGCTTCGCAACCACATGGATTTCCAGCGATCCCGCCGGCGCGGCGAGGCTGCTGAGATCGGCCGAGCCCGCCCACCAGAACAGGAACACGAAGCTCAGCAGCGTGGCCAGCGTCCAGCCGATCTCGAATTCACGGCGGAGGAATTCCGGCATCGGTCCCCGCTTGGCCGATGATCCCCGGCGATAGCGGACCGCAAACAGCAGGATCAGCCCGAACACCAGCACGACCGTCGCACCGGAGAGGACCAGCAACAGATAGAAGATCCTGTCCACTGTGACCGCGTGGGTGCTCGCTTCCGGCAGGCTGAAGGGCGAATTCATGCCGACGCTCCGCGCTTGGAGCTGCGCAGCAGCATCAGGCCGATCGCGCCTGCCAGCAGCGCCACGCTGATGGCCCCCGCGATGCGCAGCACCGTGGTGATGCGACGCGTATAGACGCCATGCACGGCGTCAAAGCCATAGCACAGCAGTGCGATGCGTCCGGCCAGGCCGCCGATGCGGCCACGCCCGGCTTCGAGCAGTGCGAGCCGCAGGTCGGTTGGCTGGAGCGCTAAGCTCGAAAGCATCCGGACAAGACGACCGTCGGCGCCGAGCGTTGCGAAAGCGGCCGGATGGGCCACGGCATCGCGGCCGGAATCGAATGCGTCGTGGTAACCGATGGCCTGAAGCAACTGACCGATCGACTCGCGTGTGCCCGACAGGACCGTCGTCCCGACCGTCGCGATCTGCCCCTGTGTAAAGCGCCGAGCGTCGTCCAACGTATCGCGAGGATCGATCCCGATCACGACGACACTGTAGTCGCGGCCGGCGACCAGGCCCGTCTGCTGCAAGGCGGCGCTCGCGATGGTCAGTGCCGGACCGCAGATCTGCTTGCAGGTGAAATCGGCGGGGATCAGCAGCGTCGGACGTTCGCCCATGGCCTGGGCCATGGTGACGGTCTCGCCGGCGAGATTTGTGAAGGACAGCCCCATCGGGACGCGCGCGCCAGGCCGAGGATCGAATGCGACGCTGCCGATCTGCTGCTCCGTCAGTCCGGCGGACGCGATGCCGGGCCAGGCTGCCAGCACGACGATGAGAAGGGCTCGCCTCATCGCTTGCCTCCACCTGCATCGGCCGGTGGGTCGGAAGACCCAGGCAGCGGGTCATAGGCGTGCTCGCCGCGCGCCGCGATCATCCGCATCGCATCGTCGATCGGCACATGCGCGAGGCCGCGATCCCGGTCGATCCAGCCATAGTCGGACAACGCCTCGTGCTGCGCGGCCTCGAACTTCGCGAGGTCACCTTGCGGTGTTGTCTGCAGAGTTGGCGCCGGAAATGGACGTTCGCGTTTTGGCGCGAGCGCGCCAGGGACATCGGCCTTGAGAAAGACCAGGAGTCCCACCACCGCCGCGGCGACGATCAGCAGGAACCCGCCGACAACTGTCAACACGACCCGCGCGTCAACCTCGGGCGGCTGCGGCAGAATGCGGCTGCCCATCTCCTCAGTCGGCATGGCGCACCTCCGTCGAGGCCGCCTCACCCGCGATCAGCACGGAGGCGATCGCGAGGACAACAAGGACGCCGACGCCCGCCGCGACAACGGCACCTTGCGCGACGAACACCGGCACGATCAGCCAAGCCAGGTGCAGGATTGTCCCGATCAGCAGCAGCGCCCCGACGATGCGGAGCGCCAGACGGTTGCTGCGGACGGATTCGAACAGCAGCAGCGCGAACGGGAGGACCGCACCAAGAATGAAGCTCGCCAGCAGCGCCACGAGCCATGCGCCATGGCTGCGCTCGAGGAACCACGCCGCCTTGTCGGGCAGATCGCCGTACCAGGCGACCACGTAGGTCATGTATTCGAGATAGACCACGCCGAGCAGAGTGGCGATCAGCAGCCCGGCGATGTCGCTCACGGCCCTGCCTTCGAACTGAGGCGGCGAGATCACGGCCACGACGGCGAGCGCCGCGAGAAGCTGCTGGATCGCGATCATGGACGCGAAGGCCGTGGCGACGTAATGCGGCTCCAGCGACAGATACCAATCGACCGCGACGAGGCTGATCATCAACCCGAAAAAGGCCAGGCCAAGCGCGGCCAGGATGCGGCCGCCGGCGTCCAGCGCAAATGTCACGCCGAGCACCGACCATCCGGTGAGCGCGATCGCCGAGCGCGCGATGAAGGCGGGCTCGCTGAGATACCACCGCGCGACATCCGGCTTGATCTGCGTCGGATCGGATGCCCACGGATAGATATCGCGGAGACCGGTCAGGACCGGCAGGACTGCGATGGCGACCAACGGCATCATCGCTGCGAAAGGCCGCAGCACCGGGGCGGCCGCCCTGCCCCAACGGCCGCCGGTGAGGCGATGAATGAGAAGCAACGTCATGCTGCCGATCGGAATGCAGCTCCAGACCGCGAACGCAAACAGCCAGCCGCGCAGCAGCGTGGGACGCGATCCCAACAGCCCCGCCACCAGAACGACAAGCGACGCGAGGACCAGCAGCGCGACGCCAGCGGCGGCTCGCGGCCGTCGGAGCCTACCGAATGCATGATGTCCGTGCGCAGCGATCACGGCAGCTTGCTCCTCAGCTCCGGGACGTCGGCGACGTCGACATGTTGTGACTGCTGCAGCGCGCGGATATAGGCAGCGATAGCCCATCGGTCACGCACATCGACCCGCGCGGCGTAGGAGTACATCACGCCATAGCCGTTGGTGATGACGTCGAAGAAGTGCTGCGCGTCGGCCGCGCGAAGCCGGTCGGAGTGGTAGGAGGGCGGCGCCGGGAATCCGCGCTGAACGATCATGCCGTCGCCACGGCCTGAATAGCCATGGCAGGGCGAGCAATAGATATCGTAGCGCTCGCGGCCGCGCGACAGCAGCGCCATGTCGACCGGCGGAGGCTTGCCGGCGGCCTCGGCGCGGGCGAGGTCGCCCTGCGCCACCACGCCAACCGGGAGCGGCTGCGCCTCGCTGCCATTCTTGAACAGCGCAGCCTTCGAGAAGGTGCCGTAGCGGTTCTGCCGGAACATCGAGTGATCGCCGCAGCCGGCGAGCGCCCCGCACAGAATCAGCGATGACAGCAGCCGGGCCTTCATGGCGCGCGCACCTCCGTCACCCCGAGCGCGCCGGCATCGCGCAGCATCGCTCGCAAATCAGTCGACGTGTCCTCGGCGGCCACCAGAAGGAAATAGCGGTCCTGCGTGGCGCGTTCGAAGCCGGGCACAGCAAACAGCGAGTCGTGCAGCCGAGGCAGGCCGCATGAATGGAAGAAGGCGATCACGCCGGCCAACGCCGCCGCGAACACCCCGACCTCGAACGGCACCAGCAGGAACACCTGCCAGGAGTTCAGCGGCCTGCCACCGCTCACGATCGGATAGTTCATGACGGCGCTGTACCATTGCAGCAGCAATGCAAACGCCGCCGTGCCCGCTCCGCCGATCAGCATCACCGGCCGGATCATCGAGCGATCCTGTGCGAGCTGTTCGGCCAGCCCCTCGATGGGATAGGGCGTGAACGCCTCCAGTGCGGAGTGTCCGGCTCCTCTTACGAGCTGCAAGCCCGCCTGTAGCGCCCGATCGTCCCGGAACTCGGCGAGCAATCTCTCCGTCATGCGGCGCGCTCCTCATGCGAGAGCTCGCGCATGTCGAACATCGAAACACTCGGCACGACACGGACGAACAGCAGGAAGAGAAAGGCGAAGAAGCCGAGCGGCGCGATCAGGAACGTCCAGTCCCAGAAGGTGAAGTGGAACGTCCGCCACAGTGACGGCATGTAGCCGTGCGACAGCGTATTCCACACGATCAGAATACGCTCCAGCCACATCCCGACATTGATCGCGACCGCAATGGCAATCAGGATCGGCAGCGAGCGCCGCGCCGTCGGCCACCACAGCAGCTGGGGGATCGCACAGTTGCAGGCCAGCAGCGCCCAGAACAGCGGCGCATAGGTGCCGGTGAATTCGAAGCGCACGAGTTCGCGGTCGCTGTGCTCGCCGCCATACCAGCCCATGAACCATTCGGTCGCATAGGAATAGAACATGACGATCGAGGCCATCAGCAGCACGCGGCCCATCACGTCGAAATGGCGGCGCGTGATGATCGCCTGAAGCCCGAAGCCCCACCGGATCGCGGCGGCCAGCAGCACCACCATGGCAAAGCCGGAATACATCGCCCCCACCACGAAGTAGGGCGGGAAGATGCTCTCCTGCCAGCCGGGCATGAGGCTGGCGGCAAAGTCGAGGCCGACAATGGAATGAACCGAGCAGACCAGCGGCACGCCGAGCGCAGCCATGGTGGTGTGCAACGTCTGCAGCCGGGACCACTCGCGCGCCGAGCCGCGCCATCCAAGCGCGAAGGCGCCGTAGATCAACTGTCCCGCACGATACGGCGTGCGGTCGCGCATCGTCGCGAGGTCTGGAATGAGGCTGACATACCAGAACAGGATCGAGAACAGCAGGTAGCTGACGATGGCCCAGAAGTCCCAGACCAGCGCGCTGCGCCACTGCGGCCACAACGCCATCGTGTTCGGATAGGGCGCGAGCCAATAGGCATAGATCGGGCGGCCGAGATGGATGATCGGCATCAGCCCGGCGATGGCGACCGCGAACAGCGTCATGGCTTCTGCGAAGCGATTGATGGACGCGCGCCATTTCTGGCGGGTCAGCAGCAGCATCGCCGAGATCAGCGTTCCCGCATTGCCGATGCCGATCCACCAGACGTAGTTGGCGATGGCTACTCCCCAGACGATCGTCGAGTTGATGCCCCAGATGCCGATGCCCTGGTAGAAGAGCCAGCCGATCGCGCAGAACAGCCAGATCGCGAACGGCAGGCTGGCGAGGAGCGCCAGCCACCATGTCCTGCCGAAGCTCGTGAACACGGGATCGGCGACGGCCTGCGTCACCCCGACGTCACGAGCCAGCGACGACGCGATCCAGCGATGTGTCGGCGGATCAGAGGGAATGAGCACCTGGCTCATGTCCGTCCCTCCGGGCGCGCCGCGGGGTTGCGGATGTCGGCCAGATAGGTCGTGCGCGGACGCGTGCCGAGATGTCCCAGCAGAGCGTAATGGCGCGGATCGGCCTTGCTGCGATTGATACCCGCGTCGGCCTGGTTCATGTCGCCGAAGCTGATCGCGCGCGTCGGGCAGGCGCTCTGACAGGCGGTGTGCACCTCGTCAGGGCCGAGCGGCCGGTCGTCGCGTTCGGCGGCGCGGCGGGCAGCGCTGATGCGCTGGACGCAATAGGTGCATTTTTCCATCACGCCGCGGGCGCGGACCGTGACCTCCGGATTCTTCTGTCCGCGATAGGATTCCGCGCCGAGATTGCCGTATTCCTCGCCATCCGCATAGCCGAAGAAGTTGAACCGCCGCACCTTGTAGGGACAGTTCGCCTCGCAGAATCGCGTGCCGATACAGCGGTTGTAGACCTGCCCATTCAGCCCTTCGCTGTCATGCACGGAGGCCGCGACCGGACAGACCGGCTCGCAGGGCGCATGCTCGCAATGCATGCATGGCACCGGCTGGAAGCCTATTTGCGGCGCGTCACCAGCACCATGGTCATAGGCATCGATACGCAGCCAGTGCATGTCGCGCCCCATCGCGACCTGCTCGGGACCGACCACCGGAACGTTGTTCTCGGCCTGACAAGCGACCACGCAGGCGTTGCAGCCGATGCAGACGGAGGTGTCGATCACCATGGCCCAGGCGTGGCCGTCGTCAGGGCGGACGGTTTGCGGCATCAGGCTTGGCGGATTTGCGCTCGCAGCAGGCGGCAGCGTGTCCGTCAGATGATGCAGAGGATAGAGCTCGCGGACATCCTCGGGCGTGCGGACGACGTTCTGGGTCGTGAGGATCGGCTCGCGGCGTCCGGTGCGTCGGATCGACACCTGGGAGATCCGCCAGGGGCTGTCGGAGATTCGCAGCTCATAGGCATTGGCGCCGACATGATTGCCGATCGCGCCGGCTCTCTTGCGGCCGCCGCCAAGCGAGAGCGCGACTACGCCGACGGGCATGCCGGGTTCGACCAGCGCCGCGGCCTCGATCGAGCGCCCATTTGACTGGACGGAAACGACATCGCCGGAGCCGAGCCCCAGCCGGGCCGCATCACCCGGACCGAGCGCAAGCGCATTGCCCCAGACCTGCTTGGTGAGAGGTTTTGGACATTCCTGCAGCCAGGCATTGTTGGCGAGTGAGCCGTCCCACAGGCACGGGTCCGGACGCAGCACCAGATCGAACTCGCTGGCGCGAGCCTCGGCCGGAGCCAGCGTCGGCAACGTCGGCGCCGCAGTGGCCACGGGCGGCGCGGCGCTGCCTGCGATCACTCCCTCGTGCAGCGCGCGCTGCCACCATGTCTCGAAGTCTTCGGAAGCGGTCCCCTTCCAGGTTTGCCGCACCAGATCGTAGGCCTTTGCGTCGGCGTCGCCGGCGAGCCAGGCGAGCAGCTCATGATCGGAAAACGTCTGGTACAGCGGCCTGATCAGCGGCTGGACGATGCTCGCCGTGCCGTCGCAGGCACGCAGGTCGGACCATGTCTCCAACGGGTGATTCTGCGGCACGTGCCAGTTGGCAATCGCCGCGGTCTCGTCGGCGTAGACGCCCATATGAAGTCGGAACGCGGCCTTCTCGGCCTGTTCAGCAAATTGCAGGTCGGCCGGTGCGTCATAAACCGGGTTGACGCCGATCATCACCAATTGCCGCACGCGCCCGGCGCGGAGATCGTCCACCAGCTGTTTCAGCGTGCCGGCCTGCTTGCCCGCGGGCGTCCGGTCGATGGGCGCAATCAGCCGAACGGGCGCATTCAGCTGGGCGTTGATCCAATGTACGAGCGCGTGCATCTCCCTGGACATCGCCGGCCCGGCCAGGACGAGCGCTTCGCCCGGATGAGCTTTCAGATCGGCAGTCACGTGCTGCAGCAACGCGTGCTGGCTTTCCGGCAGATCGGAAACCTCGACCTTTGCGCCGAGCGCCGCCGCCAGCGCGACTGCGAAATGCGCGATCGCTTCGGGATGAAGTGCAAGACGTTCGTCGGCCTTGGCACCGGTGAGCGTGAGCGCGCTCTCGATGCAATACAGCCGGGAAAACGCCCCGGCACCACCGCTGCGACGCGCGGCAAAGCCGCGCCCGATGCGGATCTGGTCGGCGCCATGCCCGAGCGGGTCGGCATCGAGCGTGACGATGACGCGAGCCTTGTCGAATTCCAGCAGGCTGCGCAGCGGCTGACCGAAGGCGAGTTGCGCACCCTCGCGCGCGTTGTCGTCATCGGTGGGATCGTAGGCATGCCAGGCTGCGGCGGGAAACGCTTGCAGCAGACCATCGATCTGCCGCAACAGCGTCGGAGACGTGGTTCGGCCGGTCAGCAGACGCAGGCCGTCGCCGTCCTGCGAGCGTCCATTGGAGAGCGCGGCGGCCAGCGCCGCCCGCGTTGCGATCCCGCCATCCCGCAGGATGGTGCGCGAGCGATCCGGATCATACAGCGACAGCACCGCAGCCTCGGCGAAGACATCGGTCGCGCCGAGGCTGCCCGGATGGCGGGGATTGCCCTCGACCTTGATCGGCCGGCCGTCGATCGACGTCACGATCGCGCCACGCCCCACGCCGGCGAGCGCCAGCGTCGTCGCGAACTTGAGCGGCTCGCCGGGAACGATCCGCTCGGGCATCCTGACATAGGGAATGATCTGCTCGTTCGGCTTGCTGCACGCGGCAAGCCCGCTGGCGAGGCTCGTGGCCAGCAGGCTGAGCGCCTGTCGCCGGTTGAGCCGGCTCAATCCGGCTGCGGCGGGTCGGGTCGGCAACTCCTTCAGCGATGACATACGGTGCAATCCGTCAAGTGACCGGTGTTGATGTGGTAGCTCGCGGCGAGCTTGGGCCCGATCTCGGCCTGGTTCGGCGGCGGCTGCCATTTGGGATCGAACACCGCTTCGTGCGGCCGCAGGTAGGGTTCGGGCGCGCGATGGCAGTCGAGACACCATTGCATCGTCAGCGGCGCCGCCTGGCGCATCAGCCGCATCTGCCCGACATCGCCGTGACAGGTGGTGCAGCCGACGCCCTTCGCGACGTGCACGGAGTGATCGAAATAGACGTAGGCCGGTAGCCGGTGCACGCGCTGCCAGGAGATGGGCTTGTCGTTGGCGAGACTCTCACGCACGGGCGCCAGCATTTCCGCATTGGTCCAGATCTGCGAGTGACAGGTCATGCAGGTCTCGGTCGGCGGAATGCCGGCGAAGCGCGCCTTCTCGACCGAGGTGTGGCAATAGCGGCAATCGAGCCCGAGCCCGGAGACGTGATGCTCGTGGCTGAACGGCACCGGCTGGTTACGGGTGATGTTCTGGTCGGTGATGTAAGGCGAGCGCATCACTCCGTAGGAGACGCCGACGGCGAGGACCGGAGCGGCGCCGATCGCGGCCATGATCAGCAGCGCAATCGTATTCGCGCCCGGGCGGAACAGCTGCATTCATGCCCCCCTTTGCAGCTCCGACCTTGTGAGATCACGCGCGAATGCGGACGGGCACCGATTTGGCGGCCGGCGTCTTGGAATGGATGTCGTGGTGTGACAGGGGAATGAGCGGATTCATTTCCGGGTAGTACGCGCCGACGCAGCCGTCCGGCAGCCTGAACGGCGTCACCTTCAGCGGTCCGACTTCCCGCTCGACACCGTCTTCGGCATCGCTGATCAGCGAGACCATCTGGCCTTCCGAAAGTCCGGCGCGCCGGATCTCATCCGGATTCATCAGCAGCACATCCCGCGTGCCCTCGATGCCGCGCAGCCGGTCGCTGTAGCCGTAGATCGTCGTGTTGAACTGATCGTTACTGCGCATGGTGAGGAGACGGTATCGACCCGGCGCGTCGTCGAAGCCGGTCGAGCTCAGCGTCTGCGGCACGGTGAACTCGGCTTTTCCGCTCTTCGTCTTCCAGATCCGCTCGCGTGCCGAATTGCCAAGGTAGAATCCGCCGGGCGTGAACATGCGCGCGTTGAAGTCGTGGAGTTTGTCCGGATAGGTCTCTTCGATCTGGTCGCGGATCAGGCCGTAATCGCCGGCCCAGGCGTCCCATGTCAGCTTCGGGTTCGGCGGCAGGGTGGCCTTGGCGAGCCCGGCGACGATCGCGACCTCGGACTTCAGATGCTCGCTCGCTGGCTTGCGCAGGCCGATCGAGCCCTGGATGCAGCTGAACGTGTCTTCCATGGTGACCGCCTGCGGACCGCTCGCTTGAACGTCCTGTTCGGTCCGGCCAAGGCACGGCAGGAGATAGGCGACCTTGCCGTGCACGAGGTGGCTGCGGTTGAGCTTGGTCGCGATCTGCACAGTGAGCTCGAGGTCTCGCCAGGCCGCTTCCATCTTGCCCCGCTCCGGGATGGCGCGAACGAAATTACCCCCGAGTCCGAAGAACGCCTTGACCTTGCGCGACAGGACGCCTTCGCAGGTCTCGACGGTGTTCATACCCTTGTCGCGCGGCGGCTCGAAGCCGAACTGCCTGGCATATTTGTCGAGCGGCACAAGCTCGGGCTTCTCCGAAATGCCGACCGTACGCTGACCCTGCACGTTGGAATGGCCGCGCACCGGCGAGATACCGGTGCCGTCGCGCCCGATATTGCCCTTGAGGAGGAGCATGTTGACGAGCATCGCGACGTTCTCGAAGCCGTGAACGTGCTGGGTCAGACCCATGCCGTAGATCCCGATGACGCGATCGGCCTCGACATAGACCTGCGCTGCTCCCTCGATGGCGGCGCGGCTCAGGCCGGAGGCGGCCTCGATGTCGTCCCAGGACGTGGCACGAACCTTTGCCTCGAAGGATTCGAAACCTTTGGTGTGCTGCTCGATGAAGGCGGTGTCGAGCACCCTCTTCCCTTCGGCCTTGGCTTTGTCGTCCGCGGCGAACACATGCTTGCAGATGCCGAGAATGACCCCGATGTCGCCCCCGACCTTCACCTGGTGATATTGGCTGCTGATCTGCGTCGCCTTCCCTGTCAGCATCTCAGCCGGATTCTGCGGATTGACGAAGACCTCCAGCCCCTTCTCGCGCACGGGATTGAAGGTGATGATCTGCACGCCTCGCTTCGCCGCGTCCTGCAGCGGATGCAGAAAGCGCGGACTGTTCGATCCGGTGTTCTGTCCGAAGAAGAACATCGCGTCGCAATTGCTGAGATCCTGGAAAACGACCGTTCCGACGCCGGCGCCGATCAGCTGCTTGAGCGCCACGGAGGTCGTCTCGTGGCACATGTTGGAACTGTCCGGCAGGTTGTTGTTGCCGTAGACGCGCGCGAACAATGCGTAGAGATAGGACGTTTCCAGGCTGGCCCGGCCGGAGGAGTAGAACACGACGGATTTTGGGTCGAGCGCCTTGAGCTGCGCGCCGATGGCCTGGAAGGCTTCGTCCCAGCCGCATGGCACGTACTGGTCGGATCCGCTGTCATACCGCAGGGGATGCGTCAGGCGTCCCTGCTGCTCGAGATCGTAATCGCTCCAGTCCAGCAATTCGGTGAGCGTGTGCTTGGCAAAGAATTCCGGCGTGCACCGCCGGGACGTCAGCTCCCAGAGCGTCGCCTTCGCGCCGTTCTCGCAGAACTCGAACGCATGATAATCGGCCGGCTTCGCCCATGAGCAGGACACGCACATGAAGCCCCGGGGCTTGTTCTGCCGCCGCAGCGTGTTCAAGACGCCCGGTGACGTCCACTCCTTACCGAAGATTCGCGCGATGCCTTCGAGGGAGCCCCAGCCTCCGGACGGGCCATCATATTCGACGGTGTCGTCAGCATCGACGTCGGATGTCCTGCTTGCCTGAACCATCTCATGCCACTTTCAAACGCTGTCAGCCCACCGCTCCTGCAACGCCAGTTCATCGCACGATGTTCCAGTGTTCGTTCCGACGTCCGCCTTGCCAACCGATCTCGAAAACACCACGTCCGGCAAGGGGATGGCTCTGCTGCGCGAGCGCTGGCGCGGACGACGAAAAGAAACTCCGCACGCTAGCGCACCAACAATCCGCCGGCTGTGCCGCGCCTTGTTGCGCTCCCATCGCTCCGGAGGCAGGCGGCCGAGCGGCGCGCTGGAGAAAGCCGTGGTGCCGGCCCACGCTGAGTGGCTTGGAACGAGATCGGCGTGTCGACGTTCTGCTTGTGTGCGGCGGGCCGCACCCAGGGTGCAGCCGCCATGTCCGCAGCGGGTCGCAAGGCGGAGTTTGATGGTCGGCCGCGTCGCCGCCAGAATCAGCTATGTGACAAAGATGGACCGGCTCGTTAGCGACCAGGCTGCAAGCGCACGGCACAATCGAATTCTGGCCATCCTGCCCGACGACGAACTGAAACGCGTGCTTGCAAGAGCTGAGCGCGTCCACCTCCGGCCACGACAGATACTCCATCATTGGCGGTGTTCGATGGAGCACGTCTACTTTCCGACCGACGGGCTCGTCTCAGTCGCCGCGAAGGTGGATCACAACCGTTTTCTCGATGCATGGCTGGTCGGACGAGAGGGTGTCGTTGGCGCCATCCTCATGCTGTCGGGTCACGACCATATGCCAGCCCACCGGCGCATTGTTCACGTCGGCGGCAATGCGATCCGGATCCCGACGCACGATTTCCTGCAGCTGGCGGAGGCGCTGCCGGCGTTCCGCCACGCACTTCTCAAATATCTCGCGGTCGTCATGGTCCAGACGTCGCAGGCCGGCGTCTGCAATGCGGTCCATCCTCTCAAGCAGAGGCTCGCCCGCTGGCTGCTCGTCGCTTGCGAGGTGCTCGACGACGATCACGTTCCGCTCACGCATCAGGTCCTGAGCAATCTGTTGGGCGTGAGACGAGCAAGCGTCACCGAATGCGTCAGCGTTCTGGAGCAGAATGGACTGATCAGGAACGAACGGGCCCACATCATCGTCGCGGATCCCGCAGAGCTTCGGAAAGCCGCCTGTGCCTGCTTCGGGCTGATCGAGCGCGAATATGCGCGGCAACTCACCAGCCGGTGCGATGCGCCGACCCACGCGCCGGCAGGCCAGCCAGGCGGAGGCGCGGAACCATCCCGCCTTCCGCGACATTGATGCTCGGCGTTCGAGCCAGGCGCAGACGGCAACCCGAGAGACAATCATGAGCGAAGATCCCGCGCTCCCGCCATTCATCTATGAGGGGCTCTATCCTGCCAGGTACAAGACATCCGCCATCGCTTCGTTCGCCGACGTGGTCAGGCAAGCCGCGAATCAGGTGCGCCACGCCGTGAACGCAGGACAGAAGCCGGGCATGCCGCTCAGCGTCTTGCGCAACGTCGTTCGCGACGCCCCGCTTTCGTCGCTGCTGATCGCGTTTCTGCTGGGTCTGAGGAGTGCAAGGCGAAGGTGAGTGCCGCGCCTGCCGCCCTTGCGAGGTTCAACCGCTTGCTGCGCTCTGAAAGCGGCGACCTCTGATCGTCGGCGCTTTGCTCGTCAGCAGATCGGAACCGACGCCACCTAGATGGCGACCTGGCGGCCGATCTCGACCACGCTGTCGCGCGGAAGGCTGAAGAAATCGCTGACGTGGAGCGAGTTGCGCTCCATCGCAGCAAACAACTGCTCCTGCCATGCCGGCAACCCCTTGCCATCATCGCGTGCGGTGACCGTCTCGTGGCCGACATAATAGGTGATATCGTCGAGATCGATGCGGCAGCCGCGTGCCTTGCTGGCGTTGAGCAGTTCGGGAATGTGCGGCCGCTCCATGAAGCCGAACGTCGCCTCGGCCCGCCAGACATCCGGCGCGACCTCCTCGATCTTGAGCCGATCGCCCGGGGCGACCCAGGGAATCGAGACCACCTCCACCCGCAGCACCAGCAGGTGCTCATGCAGCGCGCGGTTGTGCTTGACGTGCCATAGCATCACGGGCGGCGTGTCGCGTTCCGTCCGGGTCAGGAACACAGCCGTACCGGGGACTCTGGGGACCTTCTTCTCGGCGATCTCGGCCATGAACTGCGGCACCGGGATCAGCCGCTCGCGCATGCGTTCGGACACGGCCGCCGCGCCGCGGTGCCAGATCCACATCACGCCGTAGACGCTCGTCGCGAGCAGCAGCGGCACGTAGCCGCCCTCGGCGATCTTGGTGAGATTGGCCAGGAAGAACGCGCTGTCGATGGTCAGGAACAGGCCCGCCGCCGCGCCGGCCGCGAACAGGCTCCAATGCCAGATCTCGCGCATCGCGATGAACAGCAGCGCCGACGTCATCAGCATCGTCAGCGACACCGCGATGCCATAGGCCGAGGCCAGATTGTCCGACTTGCCGAACCCGATCGTCAGGCTCACCGTGACCACCATCAGCAGCCAGTTCACAGCACCGACATAGATCTGGCCGTAGCCTTCCGACGAGGTCTGCTTGATCGCCAGCCGCGGCATCCAGCCGAGCTGGATCGCCTGCCGGGTCATGGAGAATGCGCCGGTGATGACGGACTGGCTGGCGATGATGGTCGCCAATGTCGCAAGCCCGATCAGCGGCAGCAGCAGCCCGTCCGGGCAGAGCCTGAAGAAGATGTTGCCGTCCGTCGGCGCGCCGTCGATCACCAGCGCCGCCTGGCCGGCGTAGTTGATGATGAGGCTGGGAAACACGATCGCGAACCAGGCGAGCTTGATCGGGCCGGCGCCGAAATGCCCCATGTCGGCATAGAGCGCCTCTGCGCCGGTCACGCACAGGAACACCGAGCCGAGCACGAGGAATCCGGTGGCCCCGTTGGACACCAGATAGGACCATCCGTAGCTCGGATTGAGCGCCGCGAACACCGCCGGGTGCCTGGCGATCCCGACCAGTCCCAACACCGCGATGGTCACGAACCACAGCAGCATGACCGGCCCGAACAGCCGGCCGATCGAGGCCGTGCCGCGCGACTGGATCGCGAACAGCGCGAGCAGAATGACGACGGCCGCCGGCACGACATAGGGCTGCAGCGCGGGTGCCGCCATGTTCAGGCCTTCGAGCGCCGACAGCACGGAAATGGCCGGCGTGATCGCGCCATCGCCATAGATCAGCGCCGCGCCGAACAGGCCGAGCGCGACGATCGTCGGCCGCCGCTGGCGCTTCACGCCGAGCAGCGCCATCAGCGCCAGGATGCCGCCCTCGCCGTCATTGTCGACGCGCATCGCGAACAGCACGTATTTGACGGTCGTGATGATGAACAGCGTCCAGATCACCAGCGACAGCGCGCCGAGCACGGCGACGGCGCCCGTCGGCTGGCCGCCGGTGCCGAGGATCGTCTTGAAGGTATAGAGCGGGCTGGTGCCGATATCGCCGAACACGATGCCCAGCGCGGACAGTGCAAGCAGGCTGAGCCGGCCTTGCGGCGGCTGGTGCGCGAGGCTCGCGCTGGCCGAGGACTTCAGGTCGTTCAACGTCACACCCGATGACTGCAGGTTTGGCAGACGGCATGCCTGCCGGTTCGCGAGATCTCCATCATACGAGCGATCATCGCGCGTTGCGACAGCAGGATGGCCAGGCGACCTCCATCATTCCCAGCTCATCCCTGCGGCACGAACAGGTGGTCCTGGCCGTTCCAAAGGCAAATCGCGGTGCGGTGGTTCCATGAATCCTGCTCACGTCGCGACCATGGACGTCTCACGAGCCGGAGACGAGCGGCTAGACGGTGAGCCGGTCGAAATCCGACGCGATGCGGGTCGCCGGAAACACCGCCCTCGCCTCGTCCAGGATCTCGTCGTCGGTGTAGCGGCCGGAGATATGGTTCAGGACGAGCTGACCGATATTGCTCGTCGCCGCGAGCGTGGCGGCCTCCGCGGCGGTCAGGTGACCATAGTCGCGGGCGGTGGCGGCGTCGCGCTGGAGAAAAGTCGCCTCGATCACCAGCACGTCCGCGTCGCGGACATGCTGCTGCAGATCATCGGTGGTCTCGGTATCCCCGACGATGACGAGCTTCTTGCCGCCGCGCGGGGGACCGAGGACGTCCTCGGGCATGATGATGCGGCCATCATCGCGCGTGACCGCCCGGCCCTCCGCCAGCATCTTTCGCAACGGCCCATCCGGCACCGCGAGGGCCGCGAGGCGCTCCGGCAGCAGGTGACGGCGCGCCGGGCTGACGAAGGCGAAGCCGAAGCTGGCGGTGTCGCGATGCCGGACCGGAAAGCCGTTGATCGTGAAGCCGCCGGCGTCGAGGACCTGTCCGGACGTGAGCGGGACGAGCTGAAGCGGGATCGGCGCGCGGCCCTCGCCCCACAGCCCCGCGAGCATGCGGATGACAACGTCGAGCGTATCCGGGCTGCCATGAACGGTCATGATTTCGGCGCTCCGGCGCAGCCGCAGCGTCGAAAACAGTCCGGGAATGCCGAGGATGTGGTCGAGATGCCCGTGGGTGAGCAGGATGCGGTCGAGCCGCCGAAAGCCCGCCCCGCTCGCCAGCAGCTGGCGCTGAATGCCCTCGCCGCAATCGACCAGGATCCGCTGCCCGCCGGCCTGGACCAGGAGACCCGGATGGTTGCGGTCCGGCGACGGAACGCTCGCCGAGGTTCCCAGGAAGATCAATTCGAACATCGGCGCGACGTTACACCGGATCTGGCCGCGAAAGCATTCGCGGAGCCGCCATGCGACCGCATCCGGCTCCGCCGGCTGGATCAAGTTGCCGACCGCTCGCGCTGTCCTGCAGGTCTATCGCGCATGACGATCGAAGTCGGTGCTCAACTCTCTCCGCGTCGTCATGGCCGGGTTTGTCCCGGCCATCCACGTCGGCCGGCGTCCTGAGAACGACGTGGATGCCCGGGACGGAGCCCGGGCATGACGATGTGGAGACGATTTCGCGACAGACTCGCATGGTCATATGCGTCTGCCCTGTGCTCGTGGGGCACATCCTCGCGCTGCCGCTCTGCTGACAGACTTTGGCGCCGGGCTCTGGTAGAACATGCGCATGCCAAGCTCCGGTCCGGACCCGGATGCCGCGCCGACGGCCATCCGCAAAATCATCCACATCGACATGGATGCATTCTATGCCTCCGTCGAGCAGCGGGACAATCCCGACCTGCGCGGCAGGCCGGTGGCGGTGGGCGGGTCGCGCGAGCGCGGCGTGGTGGCGGCCGCGAGCTACGAGGCGCGCAAGTTCGGCGTGCGCTCGGCGATGCCGTCCGTCACCGCCAAGCGCCTGTGCCCGGACCTGATCTTCGTCAAGCCGCGCTTCGAGGTCTACAAGGCGATCAGCCAGCAGATCCGCGCGATCTTCGCCGAGCACACGCCTATCATCGAACCGCTGTCGCTCGACGAGGCCTATCTCGACGTCACCGACAATCTGCAGGGCATTCCGCTGGCGCGCGACATCGCGCTGCAGATCCGCGCCAGGATCAAGGCCGAGACCGGCCTCAATGCCTCCGCCGGCATCTCCTACAACAAGTTCCTGGCGAAGCTGGCCTCGGATCATCGCAAGCCGAACGGTCAATACGTGATCTCCCCGGAGATGGGTGCGGCCTTCGTCGAGAGCCTGCCGGTCGGCAGGTTTCACGGCATCGGCCCGGCGACCGCGGCCAAGTTCAACGGACTCGGCATTCACACCGGCCTCGATATTCGCAATCAGACCCTGCCTTTCCTGCAGCATCACTTCGGCAAGGCGGGCAGCTACTACTACTGGATCTCGCGCGGCATCGATCATCGACCGGTCAGGGCCAACCGCATCCGCAAATCGATCGGCGCGGAAAACACGTTTGCGACGGACCTGACGGAGTTCGAGCCGATGGCAGCCGAGTTGCAGCCGCTGATCGACAAGGTCTGGCGCCACTGCGAAGCGACCGGCAACAGAGGACGAACGGTCACGCTGAGGGTCAAGTTCGCCGATTTCGACATGATCACGCGCAGCAGGTCGGTTGCCACGGCGGTCTCCAGTCGCGCCGAGCTCGAGCACCTGTCGCTGGCGCTGCTTCAGGCGGAAATGCCCGTGAAGAAGCCGGTGCGGCTCCTCGGCGTGTCGCTGTCATCGCTGCGGGAGGGCGAAGCCGGCGTTGAGACGCAGCTGGCCATGCCGATCTGAGCCAGAATCGGCGAGGACCACGCACGTGAAGTCTCTCCCGCCTCTAGTTCCTCATCAGCAAATCGAAGCGTCGCCGATCGATTGCCGCTCGCTCGGCCAGTCCGGCCGCTTCACAAAGGTCCGGCGAATAGAGCTGGCAAGAACCCTCCTGTGCCGCAATCACTTGATCGATGCGCTCCAGCAGTGCCGCGGGGTCCATGTCGGACGGCGCTGCGATCTTCCCTCTCACGACATGCTTCTCGAGTCGCTCATGCCTGTCGTGATCGAGATCCGGGTCGCAGCTCGCCATAGCAGTGATAGGTGATCGGCGCGCCGTCGAAAAGGACGACGTCGCCATAGTCGACGCCGAGCTTCTGGCGCTGCGCTGCGAGCACAGATCGACGCGATTGCGTTGTTAGCTCATCCGATACCGGTGCGGGTAGCCCTTTTCGCATCCAGCCGGCGCCGCTTCGCCGCCGGAATTTGCCCTAAGCCCACGAAACGGCTGGAGAATCGTCGATCAACGCCGCGGCCTTCGCCTACTACCTTCCGCCTATGAGAGCCCGGCTGAGCTGGTGCTGTAATCGCCGTCGATGCTTGCAGCGCGACTGCACATCGGGGGCGTGGCGCTGAAGTGCCACACGACCACAACAACGATACATGCGGAGGGAATTGATGAATTTCACGAGCAGGAGATTCTTGGCTGGCATCTCGACCGTCGCCTTCCTCGTTGCCGGCACGCTCGGCGTCCGCGCCAACGATTCGGCGCTGAAGGCCGCCAGCGAGCCCGGCGCCTGGGCGATGGCGGGGCACGATTACGGCAACACCCGGTTCAGCCCGCTGAAGGAGATCAACACCGAGAACGCCGGCAAGCTGTCGCTGGTCTACTCGTTCTCGCTGGCCTCGCTGCGCTCCAACGAGTCCTCGCCGATCGTGATCGGCAACACGCTCTACGTGTCGAGCTCCTGGGGTCCGAAATACGTCTATGCCCTGGACGCCGCGACTGGCGCCCGCAAATGGACCTATGAGCCGGACATTCCCGACGACGTGCTGCAATATGCCTGCTGCGACGTCAACAATCGCGGCGTCACCTTCGCCGAAGGCAAGCTGTTCGTCGGCCGGCTCGACGGCAAGCTGACCGCGCTCGATGCCGCGACCGGCAAGGAGCTGTGGACCACCAAGGTGGTCGACTACAAGCAGGGCTCGGTCATCACCTCGCCGCCGCTGGTGGTGCGCGACAAGGTCATCACCGGCTTCGGCGGCGGCGAGTACGGCGTGCGCGGCTCGCTGCAGGCCTTCGACCTCAACTCCGGCAAGCAGCTGTGGCAGACCTACACCGTTCCGGCGCCCGGCGAACCCGGCAGCGACACCTGGAAGGGCGACACCGGCCTGCACGGCGGCGGTGCGGCCTGGCTGGTCGGCTCCTATGATCCGAAGACCGACACGGTCTATTGGGGCACCAGCAATCCCGGCCCCTGGAACACCGCCGTGCGCTCGACCGGCAATGGCGACTTCGGCAAGCTGACCAACCTCTACACCGCCTCGACTCTGGCGATCGATCCGAACAGCGGCGCCATCAAGTGGCACATCCAGGGCACGCCCGCGGATGCCTGGGACTATGACGGCGTCAACGAGGCGCTGCTGGCCGACCTGAAGATCGGCGGCGCGACCGTCCCGACGCTGATGAAGGCCGACCGCAACGGCTTCTTCTTCGTCGCCAACCGCGAGACCGGCAAGGTGATCTCGGCCGAGAAATACGTCTTCGCCAACTGGGCGCAGAAGTGGGACGTCGCGACCTCGCGCGCGGTCGAGGATCCGGACAAGCGCCCGGGCCCGGGACATCCGGCCAAGGACATCTGCCCGAACCTGATCGGCGGCAAGAACTGGCAGCCGATGTCGTTCAGCCCGGATACCGGCCTGGTCTACATCCCGACCAACAATGTCTGCATGGACTGGGCGGTCAGCGACGTCGCCTACAAGCGCGGCGTGTTCTATCTCGGCGCCGAATTCCCGACCAAGGAAGGCCCCGGCGGCTTCCTCGGCGAGCTCGTCGCCTGGGATCCGGTCGCCAACAAGAAGGTGTGGTCGATCAAGGAAGACCTGCCGTTCAACGGCGGCACGCTCGCGACTGCGGGCGGCCTGGTGTTCTCCGGCAATCTGCACGGTGACTTCCGCGCCGTCGACGCCAAGACCGGCAAGATCCTCTGGAGCAAGAATCTCGGCTCAGGCATCGGCGCCGGGCCGGTGACCTATTCGGTCGACGGCAAGCAGTACGTCGCCGTCGTGGTCGGCCGCACCGCCTCGCTGCCTGCGTTCCTCGGCGAGGTCGGCAAGAAGATGACCGCCGCCGCGCCCGAAGGCGGCTCGCTGTTCGTCTTCGCGGTCCAATAGCCGCGAACGACGGGCCTCGCGCGGTCGATCGCGGCTGGCGCGAGGCCCCGCAGCCTGTTTGGATTGGCTGAGACAACGGCCCGGCGCGGCCTTCACGACCGCGCCGGGCCCGACGAACAAACAACAATCATCGGAGGGATCGAGGATGCGCCCGAATCGTCGTCAGACCGGCTCGAAGTGGCGGGCCAGCGCCGAATTGTCATCACGTGCGACGATGCTGCTCGCGTTGGCCGCGTCCGCCCTGCTCGCGTCTGCGGCGCCAGGATCGGCCAGCCAGCCGGACCCGCTGCGCCTGTGCGCGGATCCGACCAATCTGCCATTCTCGAGCGACAATCCTTCACAGCCCGGATTTTACCTGGAGATCGGCCAGGCGCTGTCGGAGCAGATCGGTCGGCCGGTCGCATACGACTGGTACAAGTCCTATTTCGGCAAGCGCACCGTCCGCGTGACGCTGCTCGGCAAGCAGTGCGACGCGATGATCGGCCTGCCTTTGTCCGCCGATTTCATGGGACCCGCCGTGATCTTCTCGAAGAAGATCATGACCGAAGCCTATGCGCTCGTCAGCCGCACGACGCTCACCCTGAACGGCATCGACGATCTCCGCGGCAAGCGTGTCGCGGTCCAGTATCAGACGACGCCGCAAAATCTGCTCGCCACGCGTGATGACATCGAAAAGGTCACGGTGCTCACGCCCGAGGAGGGCATGGCGGCTCTCGAGCAGGGCAAGGCCGACGTCGCCTTCGTGTGGGGCCCGGTCGCGGGCTGGTTGAACAAGACGGCCTACGAAGGCCGCTTCCGGGTACAGCCCGTCGAGGGCGCGGGTCTGTCGTGGGATGCCGCGATCGGCTTCGCGCGAACCTCCACGCAGTTGCGCGACCAGGTCGACGCAGCGCTGCCGCAGCTCGAGCGACGGATCGCGGAGCTCGCCGCCAAATACGGCCTGCCGAACGCCCCGCCGATCAGGCTCGGCGCCGCGTCGTCTCCGATCCGGCTGGCCGCCCTCGGCAGTCCGGCTCCGTTCGTGCGGCAGCCGGCCGCCGCGCCGCCGGCGATCAGGATTGCGGAGACCCGCCCGCGCGATGCCGGCCCCGAGGCCGTGGCGCTCGGCAAGGAGATCTTCAACGGCACCTGCGCGCATTGTCACGGGCCCGACGCCGTGCAGTCCGAACGACGGATCGACCTGCGCCGGCTGCAGACCCGCTACGGCGAGGACATGCGCGACAAGTACTGGACCACCGTGCATGAGGGCCGTCCCTCCAAGGGCATGCCCGCCTGGAAGGAGGTCTTTACCGACGACCAGTTCGAGAGCATCTATACGTTCCTGCTGACCGTGCAGTCGTCCGAAACGGCCAATTGAGGGCGCGCACGCGGACCGGCACGATCGGACGGGTCGGCCGGAGCGTGCGGGTGGCAATCGAGAGCCGGACATGACGCGCTTCCTGATCATCGACGATCATCCGCTGTTTCGCGAAGCTCTCGGCAACGCCGTGCGGCTGGCGCTTCCGGATGCGCAGATCTTCGAGGCGCTGTCGATTGCCGATGCACTCAACATCCTCGGATCACAGTCCGACATCGACCTGGCGCTGCTCGACCTGACGTTGCCCGATGCCACCGGCTTCTCGGGATTCCTGCAGCTTCGCGCCGCGCATCCGCGGCTTCCGGTCGCGATCGTGTCGAGCGAGGAGGACCAGCATGTCGTGCGCGAAGCGCTGTCGCTCGGGGCGGCCGGCTATCTGCCGAAGTCGACCTCGAAGCGTGAGCTGACAGCGGCGATCGAGCGGGTGCTCAGCGGCTCGGTCTCCGTGCCCAAGGACTTCGTCCCGGCCGCGGAGCGCGATGGGAACGGCTCGTCCCGCGCGCTGCAGGCGCGCCTCGCGCAGCTGACGCCGCAGCAGCTTCGCGTTCTCGATCTGATCCGGCGCGGCTACCAGAACCGTGACATCGCCGGCGAACTGCAGCTCGCGGAATCGACCGTGAAGGCGCACATCACAGAGATCCTGCGCAAGCTCCGCCTATACAGCCGCAACAAGGCCGTCGTCGAAACCGGCAAGATCGATCTGCACCTTCCGACCGAGCACCTGGGCCCGCGCACCGCCGCGCGCAGGAAGCAGCAGTAGCCGGCAACCCAGATTGCTGCGACGCGACAAGCGACCCCGTGCGACGTCGCAGCGTCGACGGCATGCGTTGATTGATCGGGTGCAACGCGCTATCGCTATGGCTCAGGCACTGCCGTTCGCTCGACGACGATGCGCAAGAATTCGCGGCGAATGGCAGTCCGTGACACTGCAAGACTGGATCGCGATGAGACTGGATCTCGATGAG
Source organism: Bradyrhizobium sp. STM 3809 (assembly GCF_000239795.1). GTDB lineage: Bacteria > Pseudomonadota > Alphaproteobacteria > Rhizobiales > Xanthobacteraceae > Bradyrhizobium. The sequence continues at coordinate 26,210 of NZ_CAFJ01000088.1, forward strand.
ACTGGATCTCGATCCGGCGGGGGGAGTGCAGGCACGTGGCTCGGTTGCTGATCGTCGAGGACCATCCGCTGTTTCGCGAGGCGCTGGAGAATGCGATCCGCGTCGCGCTGCCCGAGGCCGAGATGCGCGAGGCGACGTCCATCGACAAGGCCATCGACGTTCTGTCGTCACCCCCGCGATTCGACCTGATCCTGCTCGATCTCTCGACGCCCGGCACCACCGGCCTCTCCGGCGTCATCCGCCTGCGCAAAGCGGCGCCGAGAACGCCGATCCTGGTGGTCTCGGCTCACCAGGACTCGCGGCTGGTCGCCCATGTCCTCGCGCTGGGGGTGGCCGGCTACGTCTCGAAGTCGTCATCCAAGGAACAGCTGGCCGAAGCGATCGACAGCGTGCTGCGCGGCGACGTCGCCGTTCAGGGCGGCGCGCCGGCGCGCCGGACGAGATCTCCCGCGCAGGATCTGCTGAAGCGGCTTCACGAGCTGACACCGCAGCAGCTGCGCGTGCTCGATCAGATCCGATGCGGATTGCAGAACAAGCAGATCGCCTATGAGCTCGGGATCAGCGAGACCACGGTGAAGGTCCATGTCTCGGATATACTGCGAAAGCTCCAGGTCGCGAGCCGGACCCAGGCCATCATCGAAATGGAGAAGATCGACTTCGTGAACCTGATCGGCGCGGCGCGCGCGCCGGCCGACGCCGCGGAGGGATCCGCCCCGCTCAGTTCAGCAGAAACGACAACAGCGCGCGGAGCTCCGCCGGCCTGACCGGCTTGGTCAGGATCTCCAGCCCGTACAGGCTGGCCTCCTTCGCCGCGGCCTCCGAATAGTCGGCGGTCACGATCATCGCCGGCACATCGCTGCCGATGACCTGGCGGAGGTCGCGGATCGCGACGATTCCGCTCTCGTCGCCGTCCAGGTGCAGATCGGCGATGATCGTCTCGGGCACCGCGCCGAGCACGCCGAGGCGTTCGACCGCGTCCTGCAACGAGACCGCCGCCATGACGTCGCAGCCCCATTTTTCCAGCAGGCTGACCATGGCCTCGGCGCCGGCCGGGTCGTTTTCAATCAGCAGGATCCTGGCGCCTTCGAGCCCGCTATAGTCCTGCTGGATCTGATCCACCGGCAGCGGCTCGGGCGGAACGGCCGCGGGGTCCGCCCGGTCGAGTTCGAGCGTGAACGTCGAGCCATGGTCGATCCGCGATGCCAACCGGACCTGATGATCGAGCGCGTTGGCGAAGCGCCGGACGATCGACAGGCCCAACCCGAAGCCCGCCTGATCCTCCGCGCTCGGCTGGCCGCGCTGGAATTCGAGGAAGATCGCCTCCTGCTGCGGCTTGGGAATGCCCGGACCGGTGTCGTACACCTCGATGCGAACACGTCCGGGCCCCAGCCCGCGCCGACATCCCATCACCACTCCGCCGCGGCGCGTGTAGCGCAGGGCGTTGGCCAAGAGGTTCTGCAGGATGCGCCGCAACATCATCGCATCGGACACCACGGCGAGCGACGATGGACAGATGCGCAACGACAGCCCGCGCTTGGCCGCGATCGGCGCGAACTCGCGTTCGAGCGGCTCGAACAGGCTCGACAGCAGGATGGGCCGCACATCCGGGCGCAAGGCGCCGGCATCCAGCTTGGCGATGTCGAGCAGCGACCGCAGCAGGTCCTCGAGCATGGCCAGCGAGCGGTCGACCTGCCCAAGCATGCTCGTTCCCCGGTCGGACTGAACCTCGTCCGCCAAAGTCGACAGCGTCAAGCGCGCGGCATTGAGGGGCTGCAGCAGATCGTGCGTCACGGAGATCAGCACCGAGGATTTCAGCGAGCTGGCCGCTTCGGCCTGCTGCTTGGCCCGGTACAGATCCTTGTTCGCCGTCTCGATCGAATGCAGCGCGTCGCGCAACTGCCGCGTCCGCTCGCGGACCTGTTGATCCAGCGCGATCGCCGTCTCGAACAGCGAAAAGGCGTTGAACTGCTGGTCCATCGAGCGTTCGACCCGGGACATCAGCGCGGCGTTGATCTTCCTGAGCTTGGCCGCCTCGCGCTGCAGCTCCTCGGTGGAGTTGGTCGCGCTCATCGCGGCGATCCCTGGCGCTTGCCGATCGCAACGCCCGTCAGCGTCTGATTGACGTGCATCGAGCCGTACTGCTCGCCGTAAGTATGAAAGCCGACGATCCGGTTGTCGCGATAGAGCTCGGACATCTCGCGTGCGAACTGGTGCTGCTCGGCGTCGAGGCGACGGAGGATGCATTCGAAGCCGATGAAGATCGAGACCTCGCCGAGGTCGTCGCGGACCTCGGCCAGCATCTCGCGCGCGGCGGCCACCGAGTTGCGCGACCGCGCGGCGGTCAGCACCATCCCCTCGTCGATCGCACAGAAGAAGCGCAACGAGCCGTCCGGGCTGACGCGCTGGATCGAGCGCGCGAAATAGGAGCCGCCGACGCGCACCAGGACCGGATGGGCCGCGAACAGGAACGGGTCGAGTTCGGAATCGGCGATCCCGACCGCGCGGCAGTATTCCTCCGCCGCAGGCTCGGCGTTGAGCTGCTTGACGATGCGCTGCTCGAGATCGGCTTCCGTGACGACCATCTTGGTCGCGGTCGGCTCGAAATTGTCGCACTTGAACGGTCGGAACGGCAACGAGGTCCTGATCAGGATCAGCAGCGCGGCATCGGTATGGGCCTTGCCGTCATGGAACACCCATGTTCGCTCGAAGCGCAGGCCGTCGCCGGCCGAGCCGCCCACCAGGGGGATGTTGTCGAGCGAGGCATGGATCGCCGACATGATCGCCTCTTCCCGCTGGCACATGCCATCGATCAGGACGAGGCCGAACACCCCTTCGTCAACGCCGCCGTGCCGCAGCAGCTCCTGCCGCAGCTCGTTGCCGAGGCGGCGGCCCTCGTCGACGCGGAAGCCCGACAGGCCGAAGATCGGCTGCGTGACCACGGTGAAATCATCGGCAGCAAAGGCCAGCGCAACGACGCTGTTGTCCTCCCAGCCGTCGGGCGACAGCTCTCCGGCGGTCGTGCAGCCGTAGACGGGAATGCCGGGAAGGCGCGCCGTGATGGCGGCGATGAAGTCGTGCGGATCGTAATGCGGCGACAGGAAGATCAGCACCATCGCCAGGCCGTCGCCCGGCAACTGGTCGCAGATATCCGCCGCCGCGGCCGCCACCGTCGCGGCCTTCGACTTCGTGGCGATCACGCCAGACGGGCGCGTCGGCCGAGACTCGGCATCTGCCACCGGGCACCTCCCAGGGCGACATGGCGCCCGTTTCAGTTCATTCGTTTTTTTAGAAGATTAGGCCATTTGATGCGCAACGGCAACCGCGCGACTTGATCCAGGACAAGGACGCGAGCCCGGCTTCCGGCCGATCATATACGAGGCCGGCTGACGACGCGGCCGCGAACCCGCCCGCCGCGTCAAACATGGGGGATAGCATGCTCCGACGCATCGTTCTCATCGTCGCTTTCGCGACCATCGCATCCGACGCCCGAGCGCTGGACGGCGACCCCGCCGCGGGAAGAACGATCTTCCAGCGCATCTGCCAGAACTGCCATTCTCCCGAGATCGGCATCAACAAGGTCGGCCCGAGCCTCTGGAACGTCGTCGGCCGCCAGCCGGCGGCGGTGCCGGACTACGCCTATTCCGAAAGCATGAGGAACAACAAGACGCCGTGGACGGCTGCGGCCCTCGACGCCTACATCGCCGACCCGCGCGGCGACGTTCACGGCGTCAAGATGTACTTCAAGGGATTGGCGGACGCGAAGGAACGCGCCGATGTCGTCGCCTTCCTGTCGACGCTGAAGTAGCACGGCGGTTGCGATCGTGATCTGAGCCGGGCTCTCGATCATTGCGTCGCCGGGCCGGCGGCTGAGAGGCGACCGTCGATCACACGAACACATCCTTGTCGTTGGCTCGCCACGATGCGGCCACGCGCGCTGGCCGCTATCGGCCAGGCGGTTTCGCATGGCGCTCTGCGCCGCCGGCATTGCCACGAAAGCAGCGCAGCCCTCGCCGTGTCCAATGGACAAGGCGGCTTTTGCAGGGCGCGGCTCTCACGTTTTCCTGATTCATGCGTCAGATCGCCACGGATCGAATCCGCCTATGGTCCGCGCGTTCCAACCCACGGAGGTTTTCCGCAATGCGTAAACTGATCATCGCCACCGCCGCCCTCGCGTTCGTCTCGTCGGCAGCTCTTGCCCAGTCGACCGAGAAGCCGATGACGACCACCGGCCAGGCGGCCAAGGGCGGCGACGCCATGAGCGGAGGCGACGACATGAAGATGAGCAAGACGAAGAAGAAGTCGGCCAAGAAGCCTTCGGGCGACGGTATGTCGAAGTAATCAGCGTTCGCGCCGGCCGCCCCGTTCGGGGCGGCTTCGGCGCGAGCCGCCGGCAGCTAGCGCGGCCGCGCGGATGAGCCGCCCTGCAGCTGACGGAGAAAATCGCTGGTCGCCTTGTCCAGGACAACGCCGCCGCCGGCCGGCCCCGCCCCCCCCGGCATAGGTCGGCGCGGGCTGGGAGGAGGAAGGCTGTGCCCGTTGCGCGGGCGATGATTGCGCCTGCTGCGGTGATTGCAGCGGCGGTTGATAGTATTGCGACGGGCTGGGCTGGCGCGCATAGATCCACAGCACGCCGCCACCCACGAGCATGGCGATGACCGCAGCGCTGACCAGCAGGCTGTGGCGCATCTGATCGAAGTCCGACTGATGGTTCGAAGCGGCGCCGGGCGGCAGCTCGCTCTCGCCCTCCGACCCGAACACCTGCACGATGGCATCACCCGCAGAGTCGATCGCCGAGCGCCCCGGCACCGAACCCGCGACGATGAGCAGTACGAGGTTCATCGGCCCGACGATCCAGCCATAGGCATTCATCAGCGTCATGAACGCGGCCATCGGCAGGTTGGCGGCGATCGCGTAGCCCGCGACGCCCAGCGGTCCCAGGCCCATGGTCAACAGCATGAACATGATGCCCGCCCATGCCGGCCAGCCGATGTCGCGAAAACGCGCGCCGACAACCAGAGAAAGCGCGAGCACGGCCAGAGTGTCGAGTGCGCCGAGCTTGGCGCCGGCAATCGTCGCATAGGACAGCAGCAGATGCCCGAGCACGAGCAGAACCGCCCACGGCCAGAACCCCGCCCGGTCGAGCCTCTCTGGAATGTACTTCATGACGCCGCCCCCGCGCATCCGCCCCATCCCGGCGGGTTCCATCAGCGGTAACAGCCAGGTTGCATCGCGGCAATATGACGGCCGAAATCGGGCGCAAATTCTCCGGCGCCGGCGAACGAACTACAACCGTCAGGCGTTGGACAGCCCCATCTGCTGCAATCGTCCCGCGAACCACGCCGACAGCGCCGGGTCGATCCGGGCCCCGACATAGACCTCGGGCGTGATCACGCTGCGGCGGTCGAGAATCACCAGGACGCCGATCCAGTAGGCAAACCACAGATGCGGGTCGGTCAGCGCCATCAGCTTGTGGCGGTCATGGGCCAGCGGCTGGTGATTGCTGGACTTGCGAACCTCGATCGCCAGGAGGTTGTCGGGAACAGCGCGCTTGTGCACGACGATATCGGGATAGATCGACTTGGCCAGGTCGTCGTCGGTCGAGACGATCGAGCCGCGCGGCAGCAGCATGGCCCGGTCGCCGAGCCGGTTGTAGTCGCAATCGACGTCCCAGCCGAGGAAGTTGCGCTCCAGATGCACGGACAGCCGATGCGTCAAGGCGCGCTCACCGAGATCGCGGTCGAGGATGAAGCGCTCGCGCGCGTAGAACTCCTGCAGCGCGGAGATCAACCGGTTCAATTCGCTGTGCATGCCGCCCAAACAAAAACAGACGATGGAGACGTCACCATCAACACGCGTTCGTGCTGAGTCGCCAACCATCAAAATGCGGCAATGACGCTGCCATCAACCGGCGGCCGATTTGCGGCCGCCGGCCGGGCGAGGAGGCTTACATCTGCACTTCGATCAGGCGCGGGCCGTGCTCCGCATTGGCTTCCGCCAGCGCGGCATTGAACTCGTCGGCCGTGGTGACGGCGCGGCCGGGGACGCCCATGCCCTTGGCCATGGCGACGAAGTCGAGCGTCGGACGGTCGATCTTGAGCATGTCCTGGGCGCGCTGGCCGGGTTGGCCTGCGCCGACGCCGTCGAACTCGCCGCGCAGGATCTGGTAGATCCTGTTGGCGAACACCACGGTGACCACGTTGAGGTTCTCGCGCGCCTGGGTCCACAGCGACTGGATCGTGTACATGGCGCTGCCGTCGCCGACGAGGCACATCACCTTGCGATCCGGGCAGGCCACGGCGGCGCCGGTCGCGACGGGGGTCGAGAAGCCGATCGAGCCGCCCATGTTCTGCAACCAGTCATGCGGCTTGGCGGCGGCCGTCGGCGGGAAGAAGCCGCGGCCGGTGGTGATGGATTCGTCGACCACGATCGCATTCTCGGGGATCGCATAGGCGATCGCCTGCGCAATGGTGGTGTGGTTGAGCGCGCCGGTCGGCTTGATCAGCTCGGCGAGCGCCTGCGGCTTGACGTCGGCGGCCTTGGCGCCGAGATGGCCGGCGAGCGCCTCGAGCGCCGCGGCGGAGTTCTCGCCCCAGGCCGTCATGCGGTGCACCTCGGTGCCCTCCGCCTTCAGCATGCTCGGCTTGTTCGGATAGGCGAAGAAGGCGACGGGGTCGTTGGCCTCGACCAGCACGATGTGCTTGTAGTTCTTCAGGATCGGCAGCGCCTGCTCGATCACATAGGGGATGCGGTCGATCGAGAACCGCCCGGCGCCGCGCGCCATGCGCGGGTGATAGGTCTGGCCCATCACGCGGCAGCCGGTCTTGCCGGCGATCTGCTGGGCGAAGGTCAGCGCCTGCTCGGTCAGCGCGCCCGCGGTCATCAGCACCAGCGTCTCGGGGCCATGGGCATGCAGGATCCTGGCCGCCTTCTCGACCGCGTCCTCCGAGTAGCTCGGGCGCTGCGTCTCAGTCGGAACCTGGGCGATGCCGTCAGCCTCATTCCAGGCGGTATCGGCGGGCAGGATCAGCGTGGCGATCTGCGGCGGCGCGCTCTTGGCGGCGGCGATCGCGGCGGCGCCGTCGGCAGCCACGGCCTTGGCGCTGGGCGAGGTCCGCACCCAGTCCGACATCGGCCGCGCCAAGCCCTCGATGTCCGAGGTCAGCGGCGCATTGAAGCCGATATGGTAGGTGGCGTGCTGGCCGACGATGTTGACGATGCCCGAGCGCGCCTTCTTGGCGTTGTGCAGATTGGCAAGGCCGTTGGCGAGGCCGGGGCCGAGATGGAGAAGCGTCGAGGCCGGCGTGCCCTTCATGCGGAAATAGCCGTCGGCGGCGCCGGTGACCACGCCCTCGAACAGGCCGAGCACGCAGCGCATGCCCTCGACGCGGTCGAGCGCGGCGACGAAGTGCATCTCGGAGGTACCCGGATTGGTAAAGCAGACGTCAACGCCCCCCGCGACCAGGGTCCGTACCAGGCTTTCCGCACCGTTCATCCCATTCTCCCGTTGATTCCGCGCACCATTTGCCATGCCGGGCAGATCAATCATTGTTCGCCCGCGCCGTCAAAGGGCCCGGTCGCATTGCTGCTATCGCCGCACGGCTCATGCCGCATCGTGGCTAACAGGATGTTGGTCCGGGTGCTGCCCGATTATCCGTGGGATTTTGGTCACGGAACGCCGCCACATACCGGCCTCACGCCGCCGTGGGTTGCGGAATGCAACCGTTTATGGCCTGTCTGCGAACGGATTTCGGTTGTTTGCCAGGGGATGGAAATGAAGCGCTGTTTTGCTTTGGGAATTGCTGCGATTGCTGCGGTGGCCAGCGCCGGAACGGCGCGGGCGGAAATGTTCGACACCAGGGACATCTTCGGCGGCGGGCCGAACTTCTACCAGAGCGGCGTCAGCCCGATTCCGCGCCAGACCGTGATGTTCCAGAGCGAGTATGCGTCGGGCACGATCGTCGTGAACACGTCGGAGCGACGGCTCTATCTGGTGCTGCCGAATGGCCAGGCGCTGCGCTATGGCATCGGCGTCGGCCGCGACGGGTTCCGCTGGAGCGGCGTGCATCGCATCACCGCCAAGAAGGAATGGCCGGCC
>NZ_CAFJ01000087.1 GCF_000239795.1 Bradyrhizobium sp. STM 3809
TGTGGACGAAATGAATCTGCCCACGCAGGAGTGCAGGGGCACCTTCGCCAGCAACGCTCAGGGTCGCCGCTACTGTTTCAGGACCTTCGCGGACTACTTTACTCCGCGCCAGCTTGTCGCACTGACGACCTTCTCTGATCTGGTGTCCGAGACTCGCGAGCGCGTGCTCGCCGACGCGCGGGCCGCGAGTCTCCCACAAGATGGAAAGCCACTGCATGAAGGTGGGTGTGGGGCGGTGGCATACGCAGATGCTATTGCGACATATCTCGGCTTTGTGATTAGTCGTGCAGTTGACTATGGAAGCACGCTTTCAACATGGCTTACAGATGACAATGCCATTCGGGGGACCTTCGGCCGTCAAGCGTTGCCGATGGTGTGGGACTACTGCGAGGGAAGCTACTTCGGCGACTCCAGTGCGTCTCTCACGACGATTTCGAACGCTATATCAAACGTGGTCGCGAACCAAAGATCGACCGGATTTGGAGCGGTAAGCGCATTAGATGCTGCGAGCAACGGCTATCCTGTTCGCCCTGTAATCATTAACACAGACCCCCCATACTACGATAATATCGAGTACGCGGATCTGTCAGACTACTTCTACGTTTGGCTCAGGCGTTCGCTATCGAATGTTTGGCCTGATCTGTTCCGTCGGCTTACTACTCCAAAAGAGTCTGAGCTGGTCGCAACATCTTATCGACACGGTGACAGAGATAGGGCTGAAGCATTCTTTATCCGCGGCATGAGCGAGGCTCTGACTGCCATGCGCAAGGCGGCCGCAGACGACGTACCCTTTGCGATTTACTATGCTTTCAAGCAGTCAGAGATAGCAGAGGATGGCGTAACCTCTGCTGGTTGGTCCTCATTCCTACAGGCGGTTGTCGGAGCTGGCCTGATGGTGGACGGAACATGGCCCCTGAGGACGGAGAGCGCCGGCCGCTTAATAGGGCGCGGAGCCAACGCTCTAGCCTCGTCCGTCGTTCTCGTCTGCCGCAAGCGCGGGTCGGACGCCGAGGTGATCACTCGCGCCGAGTTCATCCGTGCTCTCAAACGCGAGATGCCCGACGCGATTGAGGAAATCCGCAAGGCAGGCGTTGGTCCCGTGGACATGCAGCAGTCCGTTATTGGACCCGGGATGGGTGTGTTCAGCCGGTACGCCAAGGTACTGGAGACCGACGACAGTGCGATGAGCGTAAAGACGGCCCTGTCATTGATCAATCGGGTCTGGGAGGAGATCGAGAACGAGCTCGACGCCAATTTCGATCCGGAGACGCAGGTCGCTCTCGCTTGGTTCGCGAGCTACGGCTTCGAGGTGAAGCCATCCGGCGAGCTGACGATGCTCGCCAACGCCAAGAATATCCCTGACCGCGCATTATTCGACTCCGGCGTGTTCCGAAATCTGCACGGAAGGACTGCTCTGACGAAGCGCCACGAACTCCCGGCTGGCTGGTCCCCTGTCGGCGATCACACGTTGACCATATGGGAGTGCGTCCAGCATACCGCGCGCGTGCTCAATGCCGAAGACGGTGGAGGCGAGGCAGCAGCGAGGCTTGTCGCCCAAATGGGTGCGAAGTCCGCCGATGCCCAGAAGCTCTCCTACCGCCTTTTCGAGATCGCCACGCAAAAGGGCTGGAGCCAGGAGGCGCTAGTGTACAACGAGCTGGCACAAGAATGGGCCCATCTCGAGGACCGCGCAGCCGGTCTGACAACGGCTGCCCCTACTCGCGGTGTGCAGGGCGCATTCACGTTCGATAGGGGGAACACCTGATGTCAGCCGACAAGGATGTGCTGACGCGGGTTCAGAACGGCCTGTTCCATCTGCAACGCGGCCTGACGCCCTTCGTGACAGCGCGTATGAAGGCGGTGCACGGCGATCGTTGGCTACACTACGCCAGCCGCGCGATGGGCTCCGCGCCTGGTTCTGCGCTGGACGCCTACGGCCTGATCAAGACAATGATTGACCGCTGGCGCGAGGTATTCGACGAAGCCTTTGCGCGCAACGAGAAGCATCGTGTGCGCAACTTCGCCTCGACCGCGCTGGAAGCACGGAACGCTACTGCCCACCTCTCGATCCCGCTCCAGGACGACGAGGCGTTGCGTTACCTCGACGCGATGCACCAGTTGCTTAAGGCGGTTAAGGCTCCGGAGCGCGAGATCGCCGAGTTGCGGAAGCTCTATGAAGCCCAGCGCACCCACGGCATGTCTCCTGCCCCGTCGCCGCAAGCCGCCGTCCCGGCCACTGCAGCTCCGAAGCTAGACCTTGCTCCGCCTCCGGCGCAGATCGCCTCCGGCAAGGCTCTGAAGCCTTGGATCGAGGTCGCCCTGCCACATCCTGATGTGCTGGCGAATCGATTCAAGGAGGCGGAGTTCGCCGCGGATCTGTTCGCAGTCGATGCCGGCTATGCGACTGAGGACTACGGCGCGCCGGAAAACTTCTTCCGCATTACTTTCCTCACCGAGGGACTACGTCGTGTGCTAACCAGTGGCCTACAGCGCCTCTCCGGTAAGGGGGGCGATCCCATCATCGGCCTACAGACCGCGTTCGGCGGCGGGAAGACGCATACGATGCTGGCCGTTTACCATCTCGCGAAGTCAGCGGAGTTGGATCATCTCGAAGGCGTCGGCCAGCTCTACAAGGCGGCGGGGTTGAGCGGCTGGAGAAAGCCGCAGGTGGCCGTCTTTGTCGGATCTTCTAAGGGTACCGATACTTCGCTCAACCTGCAGAACGGCCCAAAGGTCCATACACTCTGGGGCTACATCGCCTGGCGGCTCGCGGGCGAGCGCGGGCTGACAATCGTCGCGGATGCCGAGGCGGCTCGCACAAATCCCGGCTCCGAGCTTATGGTCGAGGTGCTGAAGCTCGCGGGCCCTAGCGTCATACTGCTAGACGAACTCGTGGCCTATGCGCGTCAGCTGCCGGACGATCGATTCGAAGCGTTCCTGTCCTTCATCCAATCACTCACCGAGGCGGTGAAGATCGCGCCAAACGCTCTGCTTGTCGGATCGTTGCCGGAAGCGAACACCGAGGCGGGCGGCGACAAGGGCGTGCAGGCGCTGGCACGGCTCGAAAAAGTATTCGGCCGCGTGCAGTCGCCCTGGATGCCAGCTTCTGGTGACGAGACCTACGAGATCATCCGCCGCCGCCTCTTCCAGACGCTCGACACTGACGGCGAAAAGGCGCGGGACGAGACTATCAAGGCGTTCCACGAACTCTACAAGAAGAATGCGGCCGAGTTTCCGCCAGAGGTTCGCGAAACTCGGTATTATGACTTGCTGCGCATGTCCTATCCAATCCACCCGGAGCTGTTCGATCGGCTGTCGAAGGAATGGGCGAGTCTCGACAAGTTCCAGCGCACGCGAGGCGTCCTGCGCTTCATGGCGAACGTTGTCGGCGTACTCTGGCACGAGCGCGTGCCCGACCCGCTGATCATGCCCGCGCGTGTTCCTGTTGCGAACGATCGTATCCGCGCAAGCGTGCTGTACCCGCTCGACCCGGCATTCGGCGCGATCGTCGACCGCGAGGTGGATGGCGAGGGAGCGCTGCCTGCGCAAATCGAGGCGAACCCGCAACGGCGTATCTCACAGGCCCGAGCAGCCACGCGCGCTGCGCGCGCCGTCTTCATGTGCTCCGCCCCGCTCGTCGGGCATCCCAACGCCGGGATCGGAGCTCCCGCGCTGCGGCTCGCATGCGCCGAGCCAGGCGACCAGCTCGCGATCTTCAGCGAGGCGTTGAACGAGCTTAAGCAGCGCGCCGCCTATCTTTACGAGGAAGGTGGACGCTTCTGGTTCTCAACACAGCCGACGTTGAACCGCGTCGCCGAGGATCGCGCCAAGGCGTACCCGGATCACGAGGTTGACGGAGCCATCGCCCGACTGCTGCAGGAGGATGCGGCGACGAAGGGCGGTTTCCACAGGGTGTTCGCGACACCTGACGACGCGACGACGATCGACGAGGCCGATGCGCTTTCCCTCGTGATCCTTGGCTCGTCGACTCCGCACGTCGGCAAGGGCGTTGGAAAGAGCCCGGCGACGGATGCGGTCACGGATGCGCTGATGCGCTGTCGAGCCTCGCAGCGCCGCCTCCGAAACACTTTGCTCTTCGTCACACCCGACGAGGCGCAACTCGCCGTAGCGCGAGAATCCGTTCGACGCTCGATAGCTTGGGCCTCGATCGTTGCGGACGGCAAGCTCCAGCAGCAGCTGACGCAGGCGCAGGCGATCGACGCAAAGGATAAGGCGAGGACCAGCAGGGAGGGCGCCCAGAAGGCGGTCCGCAATGCCTGGAGCCACGTGCTCTACCCGATCAAGAACGCTGACACCGAGGCCGGGAAAGCATTCGATCTGGAGCACTTGGCGGTGTCGGCGCGGGACAAGGGCGCAATCCCGCAGGGCGTCTATGACAAGGCGCGCGGGGACGGCGTCGCGATGGAGACGCTCGGAGCGGAGTCGCTTTGGCGGCACATCAAACCGTTATGGCCGGAGGATCGACCGCATCTGCCGATCAGCGAAATCGTCGACTGGTTTGCATCCTATGTCTACCTGCCGAAGCTGCGCGATCGGGTGGTGTTGGAGCAGGCCATCAAGGACGCGCTCGGTAAGCTCGATCCGATGTTCGGCTACGCCGAGAGCTACGACGCGGCGAACGACAGCTACGAGGCGCTGATCTTCGCCAAGTCACCTCCGGAGTTCTTCGGACCCGGTGCGGTGCTAGTACGGAAGGATGTCGCGCTGGAGCGGGTGCGTGACGCCCCAAGCCCCGGAGCGAGCGAGCCGGGTGCAGGGGAAGACAAGCCGCTGCGGCCGAGCGGGTCGCCAACTCCCGAACCGCCGAAGCCTGCTGGCCCTGGCAAACCGCGGCGGTTCTACGGCTCAGTCGAGATCGATGCGGGCAATCGCCCAGTCAACGCTTTCGGCAAGATCGTGGAAAGCGTGATCATGGAGCTTCAGCGCGCGAAGGGCGTCAAGGTCAAGCTGACCCTGGAGATCGAGGCTGAAGCGCCGGATGGATTTGACGATGGCGATGTCGGGGTCGTGCGGGACAATACGAAGCAGCTGAAGTTCACACCGGGCTCGACGGGCTTCTCGGAATGAGGCGAGTCGACGGGCGTCGTTCTTTTTTTCAGCCATGCGACAGCGGAAACACTGCGTTGGAGCGAACAATTGGACGTGGTCTGGGACGGAGTAAGGTGCGCTGAGCAATTGCGGCAACAAGCTGCTTTGGTTCGTCATTCACTGGCCGATGCCGCAAAGACCGGCGACTGGGCGCAGGTTTTTGATGTCCTTTCCGCACACAGTGACTTGGTGAACGTCACCCGGCTGGACGGGCCGTCTCTCTATGCTCCATTGCATCAAGCTGCTCATGGAGGCGCGCCGGTGGCGATTGCTCAGCGCCTCATCGACATGGGGGCTTGGCGCACGCTACAGAATGCCCGCGGCGAGCGGCCTGTTGATGTCGCCGAGCGTCGGGGCCACCGGCAATTGCTCGACATATTGGCACCCCGGTGCAAGCACTCCGTCCCTCTAGGAATACTTCTGCGAATCCAAGGTCTTTTCCACGACGTGATTCGCGGGCGGATCGTTCGTGAATTCAAGTTGCCCGAGCAGGAACTCAGGTTGCCGGAACTGGAGCCTTTGTTAGAGTTGGATCTTCCGGAGATGTGGTTTCCCGTGCCAGGCATGTACGGCGGATTCAGGTTTCGCATTGATCAAACGGGCGTCAACGCAACGCTGATCTCCGAGAGTTGGAGTCGGGTCGTCGACGGCTCGGGCCACCGCCACCTCATCACGTCAGAGGGTACCAAGCTCGTTGAAGAGGGTTTCGTCTGAATCAAAATAGGTTACAAACCGGATCATCCCACCGCGATCGGCCGCTGCTACGATGCTCGCAGCGGAATGACAATGCCGCCGGCTTGCAATTCCGCGCATCGCGTGGCCCACCAATCCATCATGCGGACGCGCTCTTCCCAATAGTCGGCGCGCGCGTAGGCGCGACGAACGCTGTCGTTATCGACATGGGCCAGCTGCCGCTCGATGGCGTCGGCATTCCACAGGCCGCATTCGTTCAGCATCGACGAGGCGGCCGATCGGAAGCCGTGCGCGGTCATCTCGTCTTTCGTGAACCCGAGTCGGCGAAGGGCCGCATTGATGGTGTTCTCGCTCATGCAACGCTCGCGCGATCGGTTAGACGGGAAAACGAAGCGTCCGTTTCCCGTGAGGCTGTGAAGCTTGCGTAGCAAGGTGACAACTCGGGGCGCCAACGGGATGCGATGTGGACGCCGCATTTTCATCTTTGCCGCCGGAATGGACCAGATCGCACCATCGAGATCGAATTCGCTCCATTCCGCGGCTCGCACCTCGCCGGGGCGCGCGAAGGTGAGCGCTAGCAGCTCCAGCGCTGCCTGTGTTTCTGGAGCGCCTTCATAGCCGGTGATGACCCTCAGCAGACCGCCGAATGCTCTGGGCTCGACGATCGCGGCCCGATGCTGGACAACGGGCGAAGCGATCGCGCCCCGGAGGGCGCCCGTTGGATCTGAGTCGGCCCGACCGGTAGCGACGGCGAAGCGGAAGACCTGCCCAATGGTGGCCCGTAGCCGTTTGGCGGTTTCGAGCCGGCCGCGAACCTCGACCGCTTTCAGGACCCGCAGCACCTCCGGCGCGGAGATCTCAGCGATCGGGCGGGTCCCGAGTTCAACGCGCGCGAGACCAAGCAGCCACGCCACCTTGCCATAGGTGGCCTGTGCCTTGCCTTCCGCCCGCTTCTTTTCCAGGAGTTCGTCGGCCAGAGCATCGAAGGTGTTGGCCGACGACTTGGCCTTCGCAGCCTTCTCCAACTTTCTGGCTAGCGACGGATCTTGTCCCGCTCCAAGCAGACGCTTTGCGTCGTCGCGGGCTTCCCTAGCCTCACGCAGGCTGACCGCAGGATAGACGCCGAGAGCGAGGGTCTTCTGCTTTCCGTTGTGGCGATAGGCAAGCCGCCAGCGTTTGGCGCCGTCAGGCATGACCCAGAGTTGGAGTCCGCCACCGTCGGACAGTTTCATCAGCACCGTGCCGGGCTGAACCTTGCGGATTTCGAGATCGGTGAGAGCCATGTTGGTACATCCCCGCAGCCTTGGGATCGATACCAACAGATATACCAACGAAGCCGATCAGATACCAACGGACCGTCTCGGACATCATTGGACGATCATCCGGCCCCTAAGCGGTTGTTTCGTATGACAATTTGGACGAATTGCGATTGCATCGGACCGGAAAATGGTGCCGCAAGAGGGACTCGAACCCCCGACCCCGTCATTACGAATGACGTGCTCTACCAGCTGAGCTATTGCGGCGAACCAAAGCGGTGCGGCCGGCACGGGGCCGGTTGACGCGAACGGGCTCCTGATATCGGGCGGACGCGCGATTGGCAAGGCCGCGCGCGCGTCGGGGACGCGGAATCGGGCCGGTGTGACCGGCCCGGCGCGCGGGCGGGATGCCCTGTTCAGCCCGGCTCAGCCGCCGAACCTGGACCAGAAGCCGCGCCAGCCGCCGGCCTGGGCCTTGGGCGCGATCTGCTCGGCGAACTCGTCGCGCGGCTGGTCGTCGTCCTCGACGCCGGGATCGTCCGGCGGCCGCATAATCGGGACGATCGCCTGGATCGGCGTCTCCGGCGGCTTGGCCAGATCGCTGCGGTTGCGGAACAGCGGCGTCGGGGCGGCGGCCGCGGTTTCGGCCGGCTTGGCGGGCTCGGCCGGAGGCTCGGGCTCGTCGGTCGGGTCAGCCTCGGCTTCGGCCTCGCTCGGCGCGGCGGCCTGCAGCGGCGGCGCCGGCTCGGCTGCGGGCGGAGCCGCGGCCTCGACCCCGCGGTTGTCCTCAGCCTTGTCGACAGGGCCATCCACCGGCTTGTCGACAGGCTTGTCCACGGCCTCCTCCACCGGCGTCTCGACGGCGGCGCTGGGCGCGGCGATCTCGGCGGGGCGGGGCGGCTCGTTGTCCTGCAGCGTGGCCGGGGTGATCACGACCGGCGCGGCCGGCGCGGCGCGCGGCGGCTCGACCAGGCCTTCCGGGATCGCGGGGCGGCTCGGCGGCGCCAGCACGGCCTCGGCGAATTCCGAGCTCTCGATCACGCTGTTGCGCTCCGACGGCAGGCTCGCCACCGGGGTCTGCCACTGGAAGGCGTCGAGCCGGCCGGTGACCGGCGAGATCGGCCGCCAGCGGTCGCTGACATAGCCGTCGGCGGTCCAGGCCGGATCGTGGCGGGCCCGCACCGCGCGCAGGGTCCATTCGCGCGCCTTGCCGGCGTCGCCATGCTCGGTGCGCTCCAGCTCGGCCATCAGCATCGCCACGCGCTGGGTCGGATCGTCCACGAACGGCGCCAGCGCCGCGCGGGCGCGGCCGAACTCCGCGGCATCGATCGCGGCGCGGGCCACCGCCAGCGCGCCTTCGACATGGTCGCGCGTCCGCGCGGCGAGGTTCTCGATCCGCGACAGCCGCTGCAGGGCGGAATCGCCGAGCCGGACATGGGCATAGGCGTCGGCGAGATCCGGGTGCGGGCAGGCGGCCCAGGCCGCCTCGATGATCTTCATCGCGCGCCGCACCTGGTGCGCCTCGCTCTCGAACTTGGCGGCCAGCACCGCCGCCGGCACCAAGGTCGGCGCCAGCTTCACCGCCTCCATCGCGCTGGAGCGGGCGAGGTCGCGGTTCTCGGTCTCCAGCGCCATCGCGCGCGCGGTCAGCAGCACGCCGCGCTGGCGGCGGTAGGTCGGCTTGTCGATCATCCCGGCGGTGTAGTTGCCGTCGAGGATCGCAAGCGCGCCGTTCCAGTCGCCTTGCGCGCAGCGGAAGCCGAGCACGGCATGCGAGGCCCAGGCCGCATTGGGCGCGAGCTTGAGCGCCTCGTCGGCGATGACCACGGCGGCCATCGCATCGTCGGCGCGTTGCGCCTCGATAAACAGGCCGCGCAGCCCGAGCAGGCGGGTGTCCTGGCGCTCGGCCATGGCGCGGAAGGCGCGGCGGGCGCCGTCGCGGTCGCCCTCGAGCTGCGCCGCCTGGGCGTGCAGCAGAAGGGTCAGCGGATCGTCGCCGGCGAGCCGCCTGGCCGTGTCGGCATGCTGGCGCGCCGCGGTCGAATCGCCATGGCCGATCGCGAGCAGGCCGTGGGTGA
>NZ_CAFJ01000086.1 GCF_000239795.1 Bradyrhizobium sp. STM 3809
CCTCCTCGTCGTCGTAGATCTCCTCGGCCACCAGCGGCGGCGCGGAAGCCTGCGCCGCGAGCAGCGCCTTGGCCGCCTCGAGCGTGTGCACCTGCTCGCCGCGATCGATGATGAAGGATTGCTGACCGCTCACGTTCGGATCGGCGATGACGGCGAGCGAGACCTTGAAGCTGTTCTCGAGGTCGCGGAGATGGCCGCGCTTGTGGTTGAGCACGTAGAGCGCCACCTCGGTGCGGGTGCGGACCACCAGATTGTGGGTCGCGCCCTTCATCAGCGCCTCTTCGAGGCTGCGCAACAGCTGCAGCGCCACCGAGGATACCGAGCGGACGTGGCCGGTGCCGCCGCAATGCGCGCACGGCTCGGTCGAGCTCTCCAGCACGCTGGCGCGGATGCGCTGGCGCGACATCTCCAGGAGGCCGAAATGCGAGATGCGGCCGACCTGGATGCGGGCACGGTCCTGCCGCAGGCAGTCCGACAGCTTGCGCTCGACGGAGCGGTTGTTCCGCTTCTCGTCCATGTCGATGAAGTCGATGACGATCAGACCGGCGAGGTCGCGCAGACGGAGCTGCCGCGCCACTTCCTCGGCGGCTTCCATGTTGGTCTTGAGCGCGGTGTCCTCGATGTGGTGCTCGCGCGTGGCGCGGCCTGAGTTCACGTCGATCGAGACCAGCGCCTCGGTCTGGTTGATGACGATGTAACCGCCGGATCGCAGTTGCACGGTCGGCGTGAACATCGCATCGAGCTGGCTTTCGACGCCCATCCGCGAGAATAGCGGCTGGCCGTCGCGATACTGCTTCACCGCCCGGACATTGGTCGGCATCAGCATCTTCATGAAGTCGTGCGCCTCGCGGTAGCCGGCTTCGCCGGCGACCAGGATCTCGTCGATCTCCTTGTTGTAGAGGTCGCGCAGCGAGCGCTTGATCAGCGAGCCTTCCTCATAGACCAGGGTCGGGGCTTGCGACTTCAAGGTCATGTCGCGGACCGTTTCCCACAGCCGCAGCAGATATTCGAAGTCGCGCTTGATCTCGGGCTTGGTGCGGTTGGCGCCGGCGGTGCGCAGGATCACGCCCATGCCCTCGGGCACGTCGAGGTCCTGCACCACTTCCTTCAGGCGCGAGCGGTCCTGCGCCGAGGTGATCTTGCGGCTGATGCCGCCGCCACGCGCGGTGTTGGGCATCAGCACGGCATAGCGGCCGGCGAGCGACAGATAGGTCGTCAGCGCGGCGCCCTTGTTGCCGCGCTCTTCCTTCACGACCTGCACCAGCATCACCTGGCGGCGCTTGATGACCTCCTGGATCTTGTACTGGCGGCGCGGCCGGAAGGTGCGCTCCGGCACCTCCTCGAGCACGTCGTCACCGCCGACGGATTCGACGACCTCTTCCTCGATCTCCTCGTCGTCGTCCTCGTGGTCGTCGGAGACCGGCTCGGCGCCGTTCTCGTCGCCCGGCACGATCGTGACGCTGTCGCCCTCATGCCCGGCGACGGGCGCGATGTCGGCAACGTCCTCGTCGTGCTCATGGTCGTCATGGTCGTGATGATCATGATCATGATGGTCATGGTGCTCATGGTCATGATGGTCATGGTCATGATGGTCATGCTCGTCATGAGCGTGGGGCTCGTGATCGTCGTCGGCCTCGTCCGCCGGCGCCGCGACGGGCGCGCCGCTGGCGACGATCGCAGGCTCTGCGGCTTCGACGGCCGGCTGCTCGGCTGCTGTTGCGGGCTGCTGCTCGGCGGCCGCATCCGCGGCGATCACGTCATGATGATCGGCGGGGTCGTGGGTTGCTGGCTCGGCCGAGCTCTCATGCTCAGGAGCCTCGACAGGCGCCTCTGAGAAGCCCTGCACCTCGCCGTGCTCGGCAGCGTCATGAGGCTGATCCGCATGATCGTCGTAGGCGTGAGGCTCATGCGCCTCATGGTCGGCCTCGTGGCCTTCGACGTGAACGGGCTGACCGTTGTCGACGGCCTCCACGATCTCGCTCTGGACGCGCTCGCCGCTGCCACGGCGGCGCGAACTGCGATGACGGTTGCGACGGCGGTTGGAGCGGTTCTCGCTCTCCTCCTCGGCCTCGCGATGGGCACGCTCCTCGGCCTCGATCAGCGCCTGCCGGTCGGCGACCGGGATCTGATAATAGTCGGGATGGATTTCGCTGAAGGCCAGGAAGCCATGGCGGTTGCCGCCGTACTCGACGAAGGCGGCCTGCAGCGAAGGTTCGACGCGGGTCACCTTCGCCAGGTAGATGTTGCCCCGGAGTTGCTTGCGCTGGGCAGTTTCGAAATCAAATTCCTCGACGCGGTTGCCGCGGACGACGACCACCCGGGTCTCTTCCGGGTGGGTAGCATCGATCAACATCTTGTTGGGCATATTGGAACTCTTGGAGGCGACGGACGCGGCTGGCCGCGAGCGCGTGGCGCGCTGTCGGATGACGCGACGGTCCACCTGATTCGGGGGTGAGGGGAAGGCCTAAACGCAGCTGGTCGCGCCGTGCCGCCCCTGGTGCCGGCGGGGCGATCAGCCGGGCGGGGGTCAGGCCCCGCATCGGCGCGGATCGTCCGCTGGTCATGGTTGGCAACTCAGTCTGGCGCATCAAGCGTCGGCCCGTCTGGAATATGTGGGCGGCAGCGGGTGCCGCCTTATCTCTTGCCGAAGGCCAGATCGCGCCGAGACGCATGCCCTGGGATCAATACCAATTCCCTTGGGAATGTGGTATCGGGCTACGCCTGTGTCTGACCTTGGCCAAATCTGACCCTTGGCCATCTGACTTATCGCCCGGGAAGGTCTCTGCGAGATGGCACCTGCGCTAGGCGCACCTCGGCTCGTGACCAGCTTTCCTCCGCAGCCGCGCGGGGATCGCGCAGGCTTGGTATGCGTCGGAAAGGCGCTGGAACCTCCGCAACAACAGGACACCCCAAGGAAGGGATCTCATCACGGAACTTCCGGCATTTCACCGGGAGGTTGAACGCGACACAACCGGCAGTAAGGAATAGCCTTCAGCACTTCGTACATACGAGGAATGGTCAGGCGGTGCAAGGGAAGCGTCGCGGAACCGCAACAATCGGTGGCCTTTAACGAAAATGACAAAATTAGGCGGTTAACCCCTGGGATTGGTTGCGGTAAGACCGTCGCGCGGAGGCACGGAATTGGCAACTGGCCGGGCAGATACCCTCTCTTTCCTGGGATGCGTGGCGATCTGCGTCACGCAAATGTTATGGGCGGCTGTGACCCCCGTGCAGGCCCAGAGCGCCACGGCGGGCCAGGGACCGCCCGCAATGGTCGGGCCCGGCTTCCCGATCGCGACGGATGCCCGGCTGGCCGGTGACAACCGTCAGACGCGTTTTGTGCTGGATCTGGACAAGACGGTGCCGTTCCGGGCGTTCCTGCTCAGCGACCCCTACCGGGTGGTGGTGGATCTGCCCCAGGTCAGCTTCCATTTGCCGACGGGGGCCGGAACCGCGGGACGCGGTCTGGTGAAGGCCTTCCGCTACGGTTTGGTGATGCCCGGCGGCTCCCGAATCGTGTTCGATCTGACCGGTCCGGCCCGAATCGCCAATTCCACCGTGCTGGATGCCGCCAACGGCCAGCCGCCACGGCTGGTGATCGAGCTCGAGGAGGCCGACGAGGCCACCTTCGCCCGCGCCGTCGGCGCCGACAGCCGGATGCAGGCCAAGCCGGCCGATTCGGGTCCGGCGGGGGTCCCTGCGATCGCGGCGCAAGGCGGCTTGCCGCCCGCCCTCCGGCCGCCATCGACCACGGTCGCCGTGGCGGCCCCGCCCGCCGGTGGTCCGGCGGATTCGCGGCCGGTGGTGGTGATCGATCCAGGCCATGGCGGCATCGACTATGGCACCCAGGGCGGCGAGGTTCCGGAGAAGAACCTGGTGCTGGCCTTCGGCCAGGCGCTGCGCGACCGGCTCGAACGGTCCGGCAAATACCGCGTCGTCATGACCCGCGACGACGACACCTTCATTCCGCTCGGCGACCGGGTCAAAATCGCCCAGAAGCAGTCCGCGGCGCTGTTCGTTTCGATCCATGCCGATGCGCTGCCGCGCGGCGAGGGCAATGCCCAGGGCGCAACGATCTATACGCTCTCCGACAAGGCCTCCGACGTCGAGGCCGAGAAGCTGGCCGAGGCCGAGAACCGCGCCGACCAGATCGGCGGGGTCAACCTGACCGAGGAGCCGGCCGACGTCGCCGACATCCTGTTCGACCTGGCCCGGCGGGAAACACGCACCTTTTCCAACAGGTTTGCCCGCCTGCTGATGAACGACATGAAGACTGCCGTGCATATGCACAAGCGGCCGCTGAAATCGGCCGGGTTCCGGGTGCTGAAGGCGCCCGATGTGCCGTCGGTGCTGGTCGAACTCGGCTATGTCTCCAACAAGGGCGACATGGGGAACCTGGTGTCCGACACATGGCGGTCGCGGACCGCCGACGCGATGGCGCGGGCGATCGACGCCTTTCTCGCCAAGCGCGTCGCCACGGTCGGCGGCGACAAGCCGGAGAAGCCTGCTGCGCCGCGCGCAAAGCCCTAGTTTGGCCACAGCAACCGCCGTATAAACAGGCCGCGAGGCATCCGGAATCAACTGATGATTCCTTATCTGCAGACTTGTGATAGGCTTGACCGCTGTGAGGCTTGACCATGCGGTCTTCTGCATGGATTGCGTGGCATTGACGCCAACCGCGTGATTTGGCGGCAGCCCCTTCGACGGGCGCGGCATCCAAGCCGAGAGATGAACGAGAGTTGGAACGGATATTTGCCGATGCGCTTTCTGGTGCGGTTTCTGGGATTCCTGTTCGCGGCCGGTACCGTTGTCTTCCTCGTCGGCGTGGCGGCGGCAGCCGGCCTGATCTGGCACTTCTCCAAGGATCTTCCCGACTACTCCCAGCTGCAGGACTACGAGCCGCCGGTGATGACGCGCGTTCACGCCGCCGACGGCTCGCTGGTCGGCGAATACGCCAGGGAGCGCCGGCTCTATCTGCCGATCCAGGCGGTTCCCAAGCTCGTCATCAACGCCTTCCTCGCCGCGGAGGACAAGAACTTCTATGAGCATGGCGGCATCGATTTCACCGGCATGGCGCGTGCCGCGGTCGTCTACGCCCAGAACTTCGGTTCGAATCGCCGCCCGCAGGGCGCGTCCACGATCACGCAGCAGGTCGCCAAGAACTTCCTGCTGACCAACGAGGTCTCGTTCGCGCGCAAGATCAAGGAAGCGCTGCTGGCGATGCGCATCGAGCGCACCTATTCCAAGGACAAGATCCTCGAGCTGTACCTGAACGAGATCTATCTCGGCTCCGGCGCCTATGGCATCGCCGCCGCCTCGCTGGTGTATTTCGACAAGTCGGTGAACGAGCTGACGGTGGCCGAGGCGTCCTATCTCGCAGCGCTGCCGAAGATGCCGGGCAGCCTGCATCCGATCCGCAACCGCGACCGCGCCATCGAGCGCCGCAACTACGTCGTCGACCGTCTGCTGGAGAATGGCTGGATCAAGCAGGCCGACGCCGAGAAGGCGCGCAAGGATCCGTTGACGATCGCGAGCCGCAATACCGGCGCGCATATCTTCGCCGGCGAATATTTCGCCGAGGAGGTGCGCCGCGACATCTTCGAACGTTACGGCGAGAAGAAGCTCTATGAGGGCGGCCTGTCGGTCCGCACCACGCTCGACCCGAAGATCCAGGTCATGGCGCGCAAGGCGATGGTCGCAGGTCTCGTCCGCTATGACCAGGAGCAGGGCTATCGCGGAGCCGTCTCCAAGCTCGACATTTCGGGCGACTGGGGCGTGAAGCTCGCCGAGATCAAGTCGCTGTCCGACATCTCGCCATGGCGGATGGCGGTGGTGCTGGAGACCAGCGACCAGTCCGCCCGCATCGGCTTCCAGCCGCCGCGCGAGCTCGGCGGCGCCGTCAGCAAGGAGCGCCAGACCGGCCTGATCACGCTCGACGGCGTGAAGTGGGCCCGCGCCGCGACCGGCAATGGTCGCGGCAAGGTGCCGACGTCGGTGGCCCAGGTGCTGCAGCCGGGCGACGTGATCTATGCCGACCCGCTGTTCAAGGAAGGCAATCCGGTCGAGGGCCAGTATCGCCTCGAGCAGCTGCCCGAAGTCTCCGGCGCGATGGTCGCGATGGATCCGAACACCGGCCGGGTGTTGGCGATGGTCGGCGGCTTCTCGTTCGACCAGAGCCAGTTCAATCGCGCGACGCAGGCCTATCGGCAGCCGGGTTCGTCGTTCAAGCCGATCGTCTATTCGTCGGCGCTCGACAACGGCTATACGCCCTCGACCCAGGTGGTCGACGCGCCGATCGAGATCGACCAGGGGCAGGGCGGCCAGGTCTGGCGTCCCGACAACTTCTCCAACGGCAAGTATCTCGGCCCCACGACCCTGCGCAACGCGCTGCGGCTGTCGCTGAACACGGTGACGGTGCGGCTCGCGCAGGACGTCGGCATGCCCCTGATCTCGGAATATGCCCGCCGCTTCGGCGTCTATGACGAGCTGCCGAACTATCTCTCCTACGCGCTCGGCGCCGGCGAGACCACGGCGATGCGCATGGTCACGGCCTATTCGATGATCGCCAATGGCGGCCGCCGGGTGAAGCCGACCCTGATCGACCGCATCCAGGACCGCTACGGACACACCATCTTCAAGCACGACGCCCGCGAGTGCCGCGGCTGCGACGCGCCGGACGGCTGGAAGAACCAGAGCGAGCCGCAGCTCGTCGACCGCCGCGAGCAGGTGCTGGACACGATGACCGCCTACCAGATCACCTCGATGCTCGAGGGCGTGGTGCAGGCCGGCACGGCAACCGTGCTGAAGGAGGTCGGCAAGCCGATCGCCGGCAAGACCGGAACCACCAACGAGGCCAAGGACGCCTGGTTCGTCGGCTTCTCGCCGGACCTCGCGGTCGCGATCTACATGGGCTACGACAAGCCGCGGCCGCTCGGCAAGGGCAACGCCGCGACCGGTGGTCATCTGGCTGCGCCGATTGCCAAGGATTTCATGAAGCTCGCTCTGGCCGACAAGCCGGCCACGCCCTTCAAGATCCCGGCCGGCATCAAGCTGGTCCGCGTCGACGCCAAGACCGGCATGCGCGCGGGCCCCGGTGATACCGGCCGGACGATCATGGAGGCGTTCAAGCCGGGCACGGCGCCGCCGGACAACTACTCGGTCATCGGCGTCGCCGATGCCGACGGGCGCATGAATCCCTCGCAGAGCGGCGGCCAGCCTGACGCCGGCAGCTTCATCATCCGTCCGGGCACGGGCAGCCTGTACTAGGCCCCGTGAAACTCCGGTCGACGCGGTGCATGGCGATTGCGCTTTGCACCGCGCGCCGCTACATCCCGGGACAGAGATGATTGCCGCAGCGTTCGCTGCCGCGGCCTGAAGAGAGCGACATGCGCGCCGAAATCGAAAAAATCGTAGAAGAGATCAAGCAGTCAGTCGGGCTGCTGAGGAGGCATCTTTGACGTCGAGACATCGACGGCAAGGCTGGCCGAGCTGAACAAGCTCGCCGAAGATCCCAATCTCTGGAACGACCCCCAGAAAGCGCAACGACTGATGCAGGAGCGGACCTCGCTGGAGGATTCGCTGACCGGCATCGGCAAGGTCGAGCGCGAGCTCAGCGACAACATCGAGATGATCGAGCTCGGCGAGGCCGAGAACGATGCCGGCGTGGTCACCGAGGCCGAGAACGCGCTCAAGGATCTCAAGAAGGAAGTCGCGCGCCGCGAGCTCGAAGCGCTGCTGTCCGGCGAGGCCGACAAGTTCGACACCTATCTCGAGGTTCACGCCGGCGCCGGCGGCACCGAGAGCCAGGACTGGGCGTCGATGCTGCTGCGCATGTACACGCGCTGGGCAGAAACCCACGGCTTCAAGGTCGAGTATCTCGAAGAATCGCTCGGCGAAGAGGCCGGCATCAAGTCGGCGACCATTCAGATCTCCGGCCACAACGCCTATGGCTGGCTGAAGACCGAAGCCGGCGTGCATCGCCTGGTGCGAATCTCGCCGTTCGATTCGAATGCGCGCCGCCACACCTCGTTCTCGTCGGTGCAGATATTCCCGGTGATCGACGACTCGATCAAGATCGACATCAAGGAATCCGACGTCCGCGTCGACACCATGCGGTCGGGCGGCGCCGGTGGCCAGCACGTCAACAAGACCGAATCGGCGGTGCGTCTGACGCATATTCCGACCGGCGTTGCGGTGGTCTGCCAGGCCGGCCGCTCGCAGCACAAGAACCGCGCCCAGGCCTGGGACATGCTGCGCGCGCGGCTGTACGAGATCGAGCTGAAGAAGCGCGAGGAGAAGGCGGCAGCCGATCAGGCGGCCAAGACCGAGATCGGCTGGGGCCACCAGATCCGCTCCTACGTGCTGCAGCCCTACCAGATGGTGAAGGACCTGCGCACCGGCGTTCAGACCTCCGACACGTCCGGCGTGCTCAATGGCGATCTCGACGAGTTCATGGCCGCCACTCTGGCGCAGCGTGCCTTCGGCACCTCGCCAGGGGCTGTGATCGACGACGTGGACTAAGCGGTGGCGCGCGTCGCCTTCATCGGTCTCGGCCGCATGGGCCATGGCATGGCCCGTCGCTATCTCGACGCCGGCCATTCGGTCGCGGTGTGGAATCGCAGCAAGGCAAAGGCCGACGATCTGATCGCCCGCGGCGCGCGCTGGTCGACCTCACCGGCCGATGCGGCCATCGACGCCGATGCGGTCGTCACCATGGTTGCCGATGACGACGCCTCGCGCGCGGTGTGGTTGGGGCCGGACGGCGCGGCAGCGACGATGCGGGTCGGCACGATCGCCATCGAATGCTCCACCGTGTCGCGTGATCATGCGCTGCGGCTGTCGCGCGAGCTGAATGCACGCGGTGTGATCTATCTGGACTGCCCGGTGACCGGCCTGCCCGACGCGGCCGCCAGCGGCAAGCTGACCCTGCTGGTCGGCGCCGACGCGGCCGATCTCGAACGGGCGCGGCCGTATCTGACCCCGATCGGCGCGACCATCCGGCACTTCGGGCCGGTCGGCGCCGGCACGGTCTACAAGCTGATCAACAACCTGCTCGGCGCGATGCAGATCGCGGGTCTGGCGGAAGGGCTCGCGATCGCCGAGCAGGCGGGGCTCGACATGGCGCTCGTGCTCGAGGCGATCCAAAGCGGTGTTGCGGCCAGCCCGCAGGTGCTGCGGCATGCGCCGCGCATGATCGCCCGCAACTTTGCTGATGCGAGTTTCACGGCGGCGCTGCGCCACAAGGATGCGGCCTATGCGCTGCGGCTCGCAGAGGAGCTGTTGGGCGCGCGTCCGGTGATGGCGGAGGCCGCGGTGGAAGCCTATGCGCAGGCCAAGGCGGCGATGCCCGACGAGGACGAAGGCCGCATGATCGAGCTGGTCTCGCGGCCGAAGGCCTAGCATCCCGCAGCCCGCCCTTAGCTACTTCGTTCCGAACATCCTGTCTCCTGCGTCGCCCAGGCCCGGCACGATGTAGGCGTGGTCGTTCAGTCTCTCGTCGATGGCTGCCGTCCAGATCGGGATGTCCGGATGCTCCGCGCTGAACCTGGCGATGCCTTCGGGCGCCGCCAGCAGGCAGACGAAACGGATGTCGCGAGCGCCCCGCGCCTTGAGCAGCTCGGCGGCGGCGCAGGCGGAATTGCCGGTTGCCAGCATCGGGTCCATCAGGATGACGGTGCGGTCGGACAGGTCCTGCGGCGCCTTGAAGTAGTACTCCACTGCCTGCAGCGTGTTCGGGTCGCGGTACAGGCCGATATGGGCGATGCGGGCCGACGGCATCAAGGCCAGCATGCCGTCGAGGAAGCCGACGCCGGCGCGCAGTATCGGCGCCAGGGTCAGCTTCTTGCCTGCGATCTTCGGCGCCTTCATCGATGCGATCGGGGTCTCGATGTCGACCAGCTCGATCGGCAGATCGCGCGTGACCTCGTAGGCGAGCAGCATGCCGATCTCGTTGAGCAGCTCGCGAAATCCCTTGGTGGAGCGGTCGCGCTCGCGCATCAACGTGAGCTTGTGCTGGACGAGCGGGTGATCGACGACATGGACGGGGCTGTTGGTCATGGCTTTGCGTCTGCAGGGGTGTTGGATGATAAATCGGAGATGACGGACCTCATGGCAGCACCTCGCGGCGGTCGGCGAGGATCGCCTCGGCCTGGCTGCGCCGCTCCGACAACAGGCCCGCGCTGGCGTCCTGGATCAGATTGAGCAGCACCTGGGCGTCGCTGAGCCTGGGCACCGTCACGTAGTCGGCGCCGGCTTCGTAGAGGTCGTTGACGTCGGCGAGCAGGTCTGCGGTCGCGACGATCTTGGCTGACGCGTTGATGCTGCGGACGTGCCGCACCAGCTTCTCGTTGTTGGCGCCCTTGAGCAGCGAATCCGGGATGCTGAGGATGATCAGCTCGGCCTGGCCGACCCCGGCATGCACCAGCGTATCGACATTGCTGATGTCGCCATAGGTCACCTGGATGCCGCGGTCCGACAGCGTGCGGAACACCAGCGGATTGAAGTCGACGACGCCGATCTGCTCAAGCAGCGCCGGCTGGTTGCGCTCGATCTCGCTGAGCAGGGCGCTCGCCGTGCGGAAGAATCCGAGCAGTACGATCGGACGGCCCGCGGCGTGACCGCCGCTCTCGTGGCCGGCTTCGCCATCCTTGACACCGTCGAGGTCGTGGATGCCCACCCGCTTCAGCAGCGGGATCGTGCGCCGGACGATCGGATCGGAGCGGACGATGACGAAGGTCGAGAGCACCGCGAGCAGCACGAAGGCGAAGGAGGCGGCGCTCGACGTGCCCGGCTTCAGGTGTCCTGCGGCGGCACCGGTCTGGATGATGACCAGCGAGAACTCGCTGATCTGGGCGAGGTTGAGCGCCGGCAGGAGGCTCGCGCGCAGTCCCTGGCGCATCATGTAGAGCGGCGTGAAGGTGGTCAGCAGCCGACTGGCCACCGTGAACAGCGCGATCACCAGCGCCATCCCGACCACCGACATGGTCGGGATCGGGATCGTCATGCCGAGCGCGACGAAGAACAGCGTGATGAAGAAGTCGCGCAGCGTCGTGACCTTGGCGGTGACGTCGAGCGCATAAGGAAAGGTCGACAGCGACACCCCGGCGATCAGCGAGCCCATCTCGCGCGACAGGTGCAGCCGCTCCGCGATCTCGCCGATCAGGAAGCACCAGGC
The DNA here is from genome assembly GCF_000239795.1 of Bradyrhizobium sp. STM 3809. GTDB lineage: Bacteria > Pseudomonadota > Alphaproteobacteria > Rhizobiales > Xanthobacteraceae > Bradyrhizobium. Next base: position 11,174 of record NZ_CAFJ01000086.1, read on the forward strand.
CAGCGCGCCGAGCAGGATCAGCTCGGGCGTGCGGGCGATGCGGTGGAACACCGGCGGCAGCACGTAGCGGCTGAGCAGCAGCGCGATCGCGACCAGCGCGCCGGCGCGGGCGAACGACAGCAGGATCACCCCGAAATGCAGGTCGTCGAGGCTCGGCTGCACCGCCAGGAACAGGATCGCAAACACGTCCTGCAGCACCAGCACGCCGAGCGTGATGCGGCCGGGCAGGGTGTCGAGTTCGCGCTTCTCGTACAGCACCTTGACGATGATGACGGTCGAGGACAGCGCGCAGGCGACGCACAGATAAAGCGCGTCGTAGCTCTCCGCGCCCATCCGCATGCCGATGGCGACGAAGAACAGGATGCCGAGCGCCGCGCCGCCGAGCAGCTGGACGCCCCCGGCGATGAGGATCACCGGGCCGGCGCGGATGATCTTCTTGAGGTCGATCTCCAGGCCGATCATGAACAGCATGAAGATCAGGCCGAGCTCGGAGATCACCGAAATCGATTCCTGGGACTTGACCCAGCCGGTGCCGAACGGGCCAATGGCGAAGCCCGCGACCAGATATGCGAGAATCGAGGGCTGGCGCCATTTGTGCGCCGCCAGTCCAAGCACCCACGCAAACAGGATGCAGAGCGTGATGTCGCCGATCAGTTCATGCATGAAGCAACCCCCGAGCCGGCAACTTATGTCGCGCCGCCGCACATGGAAACCCGCAATGTGTCACATCGCGGCCGTGCTCATCGCGCTGCCGCTCGCGGTCGGTGAGGCGCGGGCCGCCGACAGCCTGACCAAGACCTTCGCGAGTTCGCTGACCGCGGTTCCGGCAGAGGCGCCGACCGTCACCGGCGCGGTCTATGTCCCGGTCTATTCCAGCGTCACGATGGCGCCGGGACGGGTGCAGGCCGACTTCTCGGTCACCTTGAGCATCCACAACGCCTCGGAGCAGCGGCCGCTGATCATCCGGCGCATCAACTATTACGACACGGCCGGCGCGCTGGTCGAAGCGCATCTGTCCGCGCCGGTCGCCTTGAAGCCGTTCGCGACCATCGAGATCTTCGTGCCGACCAAGGACACCCGCGGCGGCACCGGCGCCAATTTCGTCATCGACTGGGCGGCGACCGGCGAGATCGCCGAGCCGGTCGTCGAGGCGCTGATGGTCGGCGGCATCGGCGCCGGCCACTACGCCTTCATCTCCCAGGGCCGCCCGATCCGGCCAAGCGGCGGACAGCGATAGGCAGCGGCTGCGCTTGCTCGATTGTGTCCATGCGCGTGTGTCGGAGGTCGCGTTCAAGCCACGTCTCATCATCTCCGCGGCACCGAGGGCGCCCGGACTTTGCAGCACGTTTCGAGCCCTCGATGACGACGCGTACGCCCTCTCGCCAGCCGAGGCAGGATGAGGGGACCCTACATGGATTCTGAAAAAAAGAAATGTAACATTTGCGGCGGTCAGCCTGTGCGCAATCGTGGACGCGTGCCGGGGCACAGCGTCATGGCCCGGCCTGGCATGGTTGCCGGTCGCATTCTGGGAGGAGCTTGCCGGCCCGCGAGCGAGGTTCTCTCCGGCTTGGGTCCTGCTCATGTGCGCTGACGTCACACTTCGGCAGGTCGGTCGGCGCACGGTCGTCCGCCGGCCCCACAATGGCTTTCCGCCCAGCAAGATGCTATGAGCACAGCGAGATTCCTGCTCGCGGAGCCATGGTCTCCGTGTTCGCGTTCGATCAGAGACGGACCACTGGCATGAGCACCGGAGACGGCGGACGAAGGATCTGGATCGGCGGCGCCGCCGTGGCGCTTGCCGTGGCCGCTCTCGCGATCGTCCTTGCACCCAGCCTCGGTTTCGATCTCTCGATCTTCAAGGGCCGGTGGACGTCGACGAGTCCGGACGGCGCGGCCGCGACGAGTTCGCCTGCGGCTGGTGCACCTGCCGCGGCGCAGCGCGTCGCTGCGGCCGAGTCGGGTGCGGCCGACAAGACCGCTCCCAACCAGGCGGCCGCGGCGCTGGCCACCGCGCAGCAGCAGGCCAGCGGTCTGGCGGCGTTGCTGGCGCCGGTCGCGCCGCCGGAGGCGCAGAGCGAGGAGCCGTCATTCGACGTGGTCAGCGTGGAGCCGTCGGGTGACACCGTCGTCGCCGGGCGCGCGGCGCCTGGGGCTACCGTCGAGCTGTTGCGCAATGGCGAGCCGCATGCGCGCGTCGTGGCGGATCGCACGGGGCAGTTCTCCATGGTGCCGCCGCCGTTGCCCGCCGGCACCTTCGAGCTGACCTTGCGCGCCAGGCAGCCGGATGGCCGCGAGCTGTCCTCCAAGCAGAGCGTGGCCGTGGTGGTCGAGGCCGGCAAGCGGCCGGCGACCGTTGCTGTCATCGCGCCGGACCAGGCGACGCGCGTGCTGTCGAAACCAGCTGCGCCGCTCGCCGTTGCGGTCGACGCCGTCGATTTCGAACCCAATGGCAACCTGCGCGTCAGCGGCCGCGCCCGCCCCGGGGCGACCGTGCGGATCTACCTGAACGACCGCCTCGTCAGCACGGCGACCGCCGCGGCCGACGGCCGGGTCGGGGCGACCATCAAGGACGCCGCCTGGGCCGGCAAGGACCGGCTGCGGCTCGACGAGGTGGACGCCAGGACGGGCGCGGTTCAGGCGCGGGCCGAGGTGCCGTTGAACGTCCCGGAGTCCCTCACCACGGCGTCGCTACCCGCGGGCCAGGGGCAGGGCGGCGGTGCATCCGGCACGCGCACGCAGCTTGCGTCCGCCTCGCCGGCCGACCTCAAGGACGTGGCTGCGACACCCGCCCGCAGCGGCGCGAGGACGATCACCGTGTCGCGCGGCGACAGCCTGTGGCACATCAGCCGCCGGCTGCTCGGCGAGGGCACGCGCTACGCCGTCATCTACCGCGCCAACCGCGAGCAGATCCGCCGGCCGGACCTGATCTATCCCGGCCAGGTGTTCGTGCTGCCGGCGAAGCGCTAACCGCGGCTCGCAAGCGCGGTCGCGCGGACCTGGGCGATCATATCCGAACTCACGGCCATATCTGCCGGGGACACTGTCATCGTCCGTGAAGAGCTTTCGCGGAGCATGACAGCCATGGATTACGCGAGCAGCTCGTGCGCCAACTCCCCCAGCCGCTCGACGCTGCGCTCGATCCGGGCGTCCCAGTCGTGGCTGCAGCTCAGCCGCAGGCAGTTGCGATAACCCGATGTCGCGGTGAACAGTCCGCCCGGCACGAAGCAGATGCGCTCGCGGATGGCGCGTCGATAGAGCGCGTCGGAGTCGAAGCCCGCGGGTAGCTCCAGCCACAGCACGAAGCCGCCCTTGGGATCGGTCATCCGGGTCTCCCGGGGGAAGCTGCGGTCGACGGTGCGGCGCATGCGGTCGATATTGTCGGCGAAGGCTTTGCGGATGCGCCGCAGATGCGCGTCGTAGCCGCCGGATTTCAGGAAATCGGCCATCGCCTTCTGCGGCAGCGCGGCGCCGCTCAGTGACAGCGCGAACTTCGATGCCAGGATCTCATCATGGCGGCGGTTGGCGGCGAGCCAGCCGATGCGATAGCCGGGCGCAATCGTCTTCGAGAACGAGCTGCACAGGATGATGTCGGCCTTCGGTGCGATCGCGGCGAACGGGCGCGGCCGCTCGTCGCCAGAGCTGATGTCGCCGTAGATGTCGTCCTCGATCAGCGGCACGCCGTGGCGCGCGAGCACGCGGATGATCGCCGCCTTGCTGGCATCATCGGTGCGGGTGCCCAGCGGATTGTTGAAGCTCGAGGCGAGCAGGCAGGCGGCGACGCGGCGCGCGCCGAGCGCCTTGTCGAGGGCCGCGACGTCGATGCCACGGGCCGGGTCGGTCGGCAGCTCCAGCGCGCGCAGGCCGCGGGCTTCGAGCACCTGCAGCAGGCCGAAATAGGTCGGGGATTCGATCGCAACGGTGTCGCCGGGCTTAGCCGTGACGCTCAGCGCGATGTTGAGCGCCTCGGTGCAGCCATTGGTGATGAGAACGCCGTCGGGCGGCACGGCGTGCCCGAGGCGCAGAGCGCGCGCGGAGATCTGCGCGCGGAGCTCGGCATCGCCATGCGGATCGGCATAGATGTTGTATTGGCGGCCGTGGACGCGGGCGCAGCGGGCGAGCTGGCGGTCCAGCCGTTCCGCTGCGAGCAGGCCGGCGCTCGGGATGGCGCAGCCCAGCGGCGCATAGGACGGATCTCCCGCATAGGAGAGCACGCTGAAGAGCGGATTGGAGACGGCCACCGGGTTGGCGCGCCGCGGCGGCTGCGACGCAGCCGGCAGCGCGCGCTGGCGGTGGCTCCGCTGCGTGACGTAGAAGCCGGATTTCGGCCGGGCCTCCAGCACGCCGCGATCCTCGAGCAGCCGATAGGCTTGCAGCGCCGTCGTCAGGCTGACGTGATGCTGGGTCGCGAAGGCGCGCACCGAGGGCGCGCGCATCCCCGGACGCAGGACATCGTCGTCGACCAGCGCAGTGAGCCGGGCGACGAGCGCTTCGTAGAGCGGTGGAGAGGGGGTGCGCTGATCCATGCAGATCATCCAAACGCAAATCTGTACTGGTAGCAATCGAGCATTTCTGTATCTGTCATCGCCGACCCTTCGAGCGGTAGCTTGAGCGCATCACACGGAGCTCAGCCATGCCGCACGTGCCTCGCCGCTTCCCGCACAACGACATCATCAGCCTGACCGCGCAGCCGGTCCGCTACGATCTCGCCGAGAGCCTCGGTCCGGATCTCAGGCTTGGCGGGCTGCTCGCGAACGGGCTCGGCGACGCGTTGAAAGATGTCGTGCTGAGCTATGGCCCGACCGAAGGCGACGCCGAGCTGCGCGCGCTGATCGCCGCGCGACACGGCGCCGGCGCTGACGATGTCCTCACCACCGTCGGCGCCATGCAGGCGCTGTTCCTGATCGCCTTTGTTCTCGGCGAACCGGGCGCGGAGGTCGTCGTCGCACGTCCTGTCTTTCCCAATGCGCGCAACGTCCTTGCGTCGGTGGGCCTGCGCGTCATCGATCTGACGCTGCGCTTCGATGACGGCTACCGTCTCGATACCGGCCGCCTGCGATCGCTGCTCTCGGCGCGGACGCGATTGGTCAGCCTCGCCTCGCCGCAGAATCCGTCCGGCGTGGCGTTGTCCGAATCCGAGCTGCGCGATGTGCTCGCGGCGATGGACGGGATCTGTCCGGAGGCGTTCCTGCTGGTCGACGAGACCTATCGCGAGGCCGTGCATGGCGGGGCGGTGCCGCGTCCGAGCCTGATTGCGCAGGATCGCCGCATCATCAGCTGCGCGTCGTTCTCGAAATGCCAAGGCGCGCCGGGCATCCGCACCGGATGGGTGATCACGCGCGACGCAGCGCTGCGTGCGCAGCTCGTGCTCGGCAAGTTCAACACGACGATCTCGAACTCGGTCGTCGACGAGGCGATCGCGCGATCGATCCTGCGAGATATCGACAGGATCATGGACGAGCGGCGCCGTCACCTCGGCGCGGCGCTGACGCGCACCGCCGATTTCGTCGCCGCCCATGGCCGCCTGATCGAATGGATTAGGCCGGATGCCGGCGCGCTGTGCTGCATCAGGCTGCGGCGCGAGCCGTTCGACGACGCGGCGGTCGCCCGCTTTCATCGCCAGCTCGCCGCGCGCGAGACGCGTGTTGGCCCGGGATCGTGGTTCGGCGACGAGGCGCGGGTGTTCCGGCTCGGCTTCGGTCTGCTCGCATCGTCCGATCTCGACGAGGCCTTGCACCGTGTGACGCAGGCGTTGACGTCGGCGTCGATGATGGCGGTGTAGGGGAGCAATCCCGGGCTGCGAGTGCGGCTCCGGATCTCTCCCTCGCCACGCTCCTCGCAATGACGGGGCCTCCCCTGATCTCGCGCGATTGGGGTACGATGGCGGTACGCATTGTCTCACGAGGTGTCCATGCACGATCTCACCCGCTGCGTTCAGCATCCCGCCGTTTCGCATGACGGCTTCAAGTCGCTCGCCGTTCCCACCTATCGCGCCTCGACGATCGTCTATGACGATCCTCAGGATTTTGCCAGGCGCGCCGCGCGCGGCCTCGACGGCTACACCTACGGTCTGCACGGCACGCCGACGACCCGCACCCTGGAGGCGCAGATCACGGCGCTGCATGGCGGCGAGCGTACCGTGCTGGTGCCGTCCGGACAGGCCGCGGTCGCGATCACGATGCTCGCCGTGCTCAAGCCGGGCGACACGGTGCTGATCCCCGATCACGTCTATCCGCCGGTGCGGCATCTCTGCACGAACTATCTCGCCTCGCGCGGCATCGCCCATCGCGTCTATGATCCGCTGATCGGCGCCGGGATCGCCGATCTGATCGACGCCGGCACGAAACTGATCTGGCTGGAATCTCCGGGCTCGGGCACGATGGAGGTGCAGGACGTGCCGGCGATCGCGCGAGCCGCGAAGGCGAGGGGTGTGCTCACCGGCTGCGACAACACCTGGGCGAGCCCGCTTTTGTTCAAGCCGCTGTCGCATGGCGTCGACTTCGCGGTGGAGGCGCTGACCAAATATGTCGGCGGCCATTCCGACCTGCTGCTCGGCTCGATCACGGTCAAGGAGCTGAGCTTGCGTCAGGCGCTCAAGGATGTGCTGGGCGTGCTCGGCATCGGCGTCTCGCCGGACGAGGCGGCGCTGGCGCTGCGCGGCATCGAGACAATGGGCGTGCGCATGGCGCATTCGGGCCGCGTCGCGCGCGAATTTGCCGAGCGGCTGCAGGCCGCGCCGGCGGTCGCGCGCGTGCTGCATCCGGCGCTGCCGTCCTGTCCCGGCCACGAGATCTTCACGCGCGACTTCAACGCCGCGAGCACCGTATTCAGCC
>NZ_CAFJ01000085.1 GCF_000239795.1 Bradyrhizobium sp. STM 3809
GCAAACCTGTCCTCCCCGCCGTACGCAAATGCACCAAGATTGCTCCGCAATTGCGAGCGCAGCGAAGCAATCCAGGGTGGTGGGCGGAACTCTGGATTGCTTCGCTGCGCTCGCAATGACGGAGGAAAGACCATGGCTCCCGCTCCACCAGCTCGCTGCGCGTCGCCACCGTGCAGCGCCGCGCTCGAAACTGACCCCTCATGGTGAGGAGCGTCGCCCTCGCGACGCGTCTCGAACCATGAGGCCCCAAGCCGCATGGTCTGGGCCTCGCCCTTCGAGACGCCCGCCCAAGGGCGGGCTCCTCAGGGTGAGGGGTGAGACCGTGCGCCAACGGATCGATGCAGAAATCTTGAACTCTCTCCATAAGCACCATGCTCATGGCCAATGCGCAGCGCCGCGCTCGGAACTCAACCCTCATGGTGAGGAGCGTCGCCCTTGCGACGCGTCTCGAACCATGAGGCCCCCCGAACGCGGATCGATCCGCCTGAAACATTCCCGGCGGCCGGCACCACACCGGCCGCCGATCCCCTTCTCATACCGACGAGCAGATGCCGATGTATATCCGTTGCGCTTTCTTCAATGGCCGCGTGAAGCCCGGCCGCGAGGCCGAGTTCACCGCCTATGTCCGCGAGAAGCTGGTGCCGCTGTGGACGCGCTTTCCCGGCGCCGAGGAGGTCCGCGTGCTGCGCCAGGAGGACAGCGACAGCGACGCACAGCGCTACGAGATGGTGCTGGCGATCCGCTATCCCTCGCACGCCGCGATCGAGCAGGCCCTGGCCTCCAAGGTACGCGCCGAGAGCCGCGAGGTGACCGGCGGATTGATGGAGATGTTCGACGGCTCGATCTTCCACACCGTGTTCAAGGCCGACGACTTTCCGCTGCCGACCGACTGACGCACCTCGCCGAGGCCCCTTCATCATGAGCACCTACGACATCCGCGATCCGCGCTTCAAGGCCCTGATCATCGGCCACGCCAAGCTGGAAAAGCTCTGGACCGGCTGTCGCTGGGCCGAGGGCCCCGTCTATGTCCCCGCCGCGAAGTCGCTGCTGTGGTCGGACATTCCCAACGATCGCATCATGCGCTTCGACGAGACCGACGGCTCGGTATCCGTCTTCGAACATCCCTGCGGCTATCACAATGGCCATACGCGCGACGCGCTCGGCCGCGTCATCGCCTGCGAGCATGGCGGCCGGCGCATCTCGCGGCTGGAGCACGACGGCAGCTGGACCGGCCTGATCGACCGCTTCGAGGGCAAGCGCTTCAACTCGCCCAACGATGCCGTGGTGAAGTCGGACGGCACGATCTGGTTCTCCGATCCGACCTACGGCATCGATAGCGCCTATGAGGGCCACGCGGCACAAAGCGAGATCGGCGCCAGCAACGTCTATCGCCTCGATCCGGCGAGCGGGGCCGTCGCCGCCGTCGTCACCGACATGGTGAAGCCGAACGGCCTCGCCTTCTCGCCCGATGAGCGCCTGCTCTACGTCGCCGACACCGGCGCGACGCATGTGCCGGACCTGCCCGCGGTCATCCGTGCCTATGACGTCGCAGCGGGCGGAGACAGCGTCGGCAACGGCCGCGTGTTTGCGACCTCACCGGCCGGCTTCTTCGACGGCTTCCGCGTCGACCGCGGCGGCAACATCTGGACCTCGACCGGCGATGCGGTCGCGATCTACGCGCCCGACAGCACGCTGATCGGCCGCATCCCGGTGCCCGAGATCGTCTCCAACGTGACCTTCGGCGGCCCGAAGCGCAACCGGCTCTACATCACCGCGCAGACGTCGCTCTACGCGATCTTCGTCAATGCCCATGGAATCTAGATGGGACGAACTGACGCGACACGATCATTCGGGCGGCGTTCGCGCCGCCCAATATTCCATCAGCGCGGCCTGGTCCATCGCGCCGAGCCCGACCGCCGTGAGCAGCCGATGGATCTCGGCGCAAACGGCCGTCATCGGCATCGCGATGCCGGTCTGCCGCGCAAGATCCTGCGCGCCGTTGAGATCCTTGACCATGTTGTCGATACGTCCCGTCGGACGATAGTCGCGGTCGACGAAGCGCGGCATGTATTCCTGCAGGATGGCGCTGTCCGCCCGCCCGCCGCGCAGCGCCTGCGGGATCTTCGCGGCATCGACGCCGGCCGCCTGCGCCAGCGCGGTGGCCTCGGCCACCGCCATGAAGTTGAGACCGCACAGTACCTGGTTGATCAGCTTGGTGACCTGCCCCGCGCCGCTCGGCCCCATATGCGTGTAGTTCGACGCCACCTGCGCCAGCACCGCGCGCGCCTCCGCGACATCGGCCGCCTCGCCGCCGGCCATGCAGGTCAGCTGGCCGATGGCAGCCTTGGGCGCGCCGCCCGACAGCGGACTGTCGACCCAGCGCAGTCCTGCGGCCGCGGCATCGGCCGCGAGCGCGCGCGTGGCGTCCGGATCGATTGAGGACATGTCGATGATGAGCGTGCCCTTGCGTGCCCCTGCCGCAACACCGTCGGCACCGAACACGGCCGCGCGCACGATCTTTGCCGAATTGAGACTGAGGATGACGGCGTCGACCTCAGCCGCGGCCTTCGCCGCCGACGCGGCGGCTGTCGCGCCCTGCGCCACCAGAGCCGCGACCTTCGCCGGATCGAGGTCGAACACGACGAGCCGCGTTCCGGTCTGCACCAGCCGCGTGCCGATCGCTCCGCCCATGGCGCCAGCGCCGATCAATGCGACGACACTCGTCATGACAACACTCCGCAACCGAGACGCTGGATGGTTGGACAGCCGGCCTCAGAGCGAGGCGGTGATGCCGCCGTCGACATAGAGCACGTGGCCATTGACGAAGGACGACGCGGGCGACGCCAGGAAGATACAGGCGCCGACGAGCTCCTCGACCTTGCCCCAGCGTCCTGCCGGCGTGCGCTTCTCGAGCCAGGCCGAGAAGGCGGGATCGGCGACCAGGGCGGCATTGAGCGGGGTGTCGAAATAGCCGGGCGCGATGGCGTTGACCTGCAGGCCGTGCTTCGCCCAGTCCGTCGCCATGCCCTTGGTGAGATTGCCGACCGCGCCCTTGGTCGCGGTGTAGGGCGCGATCGATGGCCGCGCCAGCGAGGTCTGCACAGAGGCGATGTTGATGATCTTGCCGGCATGGCGCGCGATCATGTGGCGGGCGCAGGCCTGGCCGACGTTGAACACCGAGGCGATGTTGGTCTGCAGCAGGCGCTGAAACGCCTCCTCGGGAAAATCCTCCAGCGGCGCACGGTGCTGCATGCCGGCGTTGTTGACGAGAATGTCGATCGGCCCGATCTCCGCCTCGAAACGATCCACGGCGGCGCGCGCGGCGGTGTGATCGGTGACGTCGAAGGGCAGTACGCGCGATCCCTTGATCGCGCCGGCAGCAGCCGCGAGCTTGGCTTCATCGCGGCCGTTGAGCACGACCTCTGCGCCGGCGTCCGCCAGACCACGCGCAAGCGCAAGACCGATGCCTTGCGAGGACCCGGTCACCAGGGCACGGCGCCCTGCCAGATCGAACAAGTCGACCGCCACTCTGCTTCCTCCGCCTGCTCGCCTTCATTCATGCTTGCGACGATTATGTTATCGATAACAAGGACTGTCAACGCGAATGCGTCCGACACGTTCATGCGAACGGGAACGGGGCACACCGATCAACGCGGCAAAGCATTGGATCTGCGACGGACTAATTGGATTGGAATCGATTGGACTGGAGCGGGCGAAGGGAATCGAACCCTCGTATGCAGCTTGGGAAGCTGCCGTTCTACCATTGAACTACGCCCGCATGCGTCCATTCCTAACCGAGCCGAGGCATTTCGCCAAGCGGCTTGTTGCCACCGACGTCGGCCGGACGGTAGCGCCCGGCGAGCGCGGTCGCCGGATCGTGATCGACCCGGGTTGCCGCGTGCGGAACGGATGGGGCGGCTGCTGCTTGTGCGTCCGAAGCACTGGCCGCGCGCAATTGCTCGACAATGGGCTGCGATGAACGGCCAGGCCATGGGGAGCTGAGATGCTCAACGACAGCCCCGCCTCTTCGATGCCCGTCAGCGCGAATGTCTTCGCGATCATGTCGCGCCCATCGGCGCTCGACATCTATACGCTGGGCTGCGGCATGTTCCTCACCGGCGCGCCCTGGCTGTTCGGCTTCGTCCGCGGCGCGGGGCGACTCGACGCCGAACTGGTCGGCATCGCCGTGATCGTGCTCTCGGTCGCGGGCGTCCTGGCTTTCGCCGACTGGGAGGAGTGGCTGAAGGTCGCATTGGGACTCTGGCTGATCGCAGCGCCGTGGCTGCTCGGCTTCGTGCATACGCCGGCGATGCATGTGAGCATCGCCATCGGCATCATCGTCGCCTTCCTGAGCCTGCTTGAGCTTTGGCTCGCGCACGATCCCGATTTCGCCGGCGATGAGCATTTGTATTGATCGAGCCGTCACGGTGGAGGGCATGCTGCGCCGCATGCCACCATCGCGGTACCGACGAGAGGGATGCCGAGACGGCGCTTGACAACCATGACCCAAATCAGGGCAAACCCGCCCCTGTCGTGCCGCGCTGTTAACACACTGTTAACAAAGTTGATGCGGGCGATTGTGACAGTGCTATGATTGTGGCGTGGGGTTGGGGTGGCGTCATGGGGCGTGGGTATACGATCTTTGATACGGCCCTCGGCCGTTGTGGCATTGCGTGGAGCGATGCCGGGATCACCGGCGTGCAACTGCCGGAGGCGCGGGAAATCGAGACGCGGCGGCGTTTGTTCCGCCAGTTTCCGGACGCGCGCGAGCAGCGCCCGTGTTCGAATACTGAACTCGCCATCGCAGGCATCACGGCCACGCTGCGCGGGCAGCCTGTCGACTTCTCCAACATCGCGCTCGATCTCAGCGGCGTGACGCCCTTCAACCAGCGGGTCTATGACGCCATTCGCGCCATTCCGCGCGGCGAGACCCGCAGCGCCGACGAACTCGCCACCGAGCTGCACGTGCCGAAGGCGCTGACCTCGATCACGCAGGCGCTGACCAAGAACACGTTCGTACTGATCGTGCCCTGTCACCGCGTGCGCGACATCGGCAATGGCCTCGACAAGCCGTCGCCGAACAGCGGCATCATCTCCAAGCGGCGGCTGCTGTCGCTGGAAGGCGCGCAGCCACAGGCGGGCCTGACCTTGTTCGACGCCCTGCTGGCCCATGACCGGCGGCGCGCCTCATAGCACTCGGTACAGGGCAAAGAATATCTTGCCCGACGCCCTCGTGTTCCCTTCGCGATCCCCTAGATCTTCCGGATGACCGCGACTACCCTGTTCGAGAGCAGCTCCGTCACCGTTTCCGAGTTTCGCTGCACGGCGGCTCCGGGCGAGCAGCCCTATCCTGAGCAATATGCCGGGTACTCGCTGTCCTATGTGAGCAAGGGCAGCTTTGGCTGCCACCATCGCGGCCGCTTCTTCGAGCTGGTCGCCGGCGCCCTGCTGGTCGGATACCCGGGCGACGAGTTCATGTGCACCCATGACCACGTCTGCGGCGATGAGTGCCTGTCCTTTTTCTTCGACGACGCGATCGTCGATGAGATCGGCGGCGGCAGGCCGGCCTGGCAGGCCGGTTCAGTGCCCCCATTGCCGCAGCTCATGGTGCTCGGCGAACTCGCTCAGGCCGTGATGGCCCGCGAAGCGACGATCGGCCTGGACGAGGTCGGATATGAAATCGCGAACCGTTTCGCCGTCGCCGCGACGGGCGAGGCGACGCGCGCTGTGAAACCAAGCCTCCGTGATCGCCGGCGCGCGGTCGAGAGCGCGTTATGGATCGATGATAACTCGGAACACGACATCGATCTTGCGGATGCAGCGCACCAGGCCGGCGTGAGCCCCTTCCACTTCCTGCGCCTGTTCGCGGCGACCGTCGGCGTGACCCCGCATCAATATCTGATCCGTTCGCGGCTGCGCCGCGCCGCGCGCCGCTTGAGCGAGGAAGATACGCCGGTGACGGCCATCGCCTACGACACCGGCTTCGCCGACCTGTCCAACTTCACCCGCACCTTCACGCGCGCCGCCGGTGTCTCTCCGTTGAAATTCCGCCAGGCGTCGCGAGGCGATCGCAAGATTTTCCAAGACCGGATCGACCGGCATGGATGAGATGGTCCCATGCGCGCGACAGCCGCATGCGAAGCATGGAGATCATCGATGTACGATCATATCGGCCTGAAGGTCAGCAATCTCGACGCCAGCGTCCGCTTCTACACCGCCGCCCTCGCGCCGCTCGGCCACATTCTCTGCACGAAGGACGAAGCCTCGGCGGGCATCGGCCCCAAGGGCGAGCCGGCGCTGTGGCTCTATCTCGACAAGGGTGCGAACAACGGCGCGGCGCATATCGCATTCCGAGCAGCCGACCACAAAGCGGTTGCCGGATTCCACAGCGAGGGCCTGAAGGCCGGCGGCAGCGATAACGGCGGCGCCGGACCGCGCGCGGACTACAGCCCGACCTACTACGCGGCGTTCCTGATCGACCCCGACGGCAACAATATCGAAGCCGTTTGTCCGTGAGGCTGCCTATGGCATCGATTCAGCAAGACATCCCGATCGCTGCTGCCGCCGACGCGGTGTGGGATGCGGTCCGCGATTTCGGTGCGGTTCATGTCAGGCTGGCACCCGGCTTCGTCATCGACACCCGGCTCGACGGCGACGTCCGCGTCGTGAGCTTCGCCAACGGCAACGTCGTGCGCGAACGCCTCGTCGACAGCGACGAGCGCCGTCAGAGGCTCGTCTACGTGGCGTCCAGCGAGCGCGTGATCCACCACAACGCGTCGATGCAGATCATCCCCGAGGGCGAGCAGCACTGCCGGATGATCTGGATCACCGACGTGCTGCCGCACGAGATCGCATCCTACATCGCCCAGCAGATGGAGCTCGGCGCGCGAGCCATGCAGAAAGCATTGGGGAGACCCCGGCTGAGATAGACCCGGCTCACTGCGAAACAGAGCTGCGCTCGGCCGCGACGCTGGCCGGGCGCAGCAGCATCGCCGCCGGCTTTGGACCCCAGCGGGTCAGCATGACGCTGGTAAGCGTCAGCACGCCGAGCAGGACCATCGAAACCGCCGCCAATGCGAAGAACTGGCCTTCGGTTGCGGCATGGCTCAAGAGATAGCTCCCGCCCACGGCGATGAAGACGAGCCGCGCCGTCTGCGCCAGCACCGGTCCGATCACCTTGGCGGCGCCTTGCGACGAAAAATACATGGCGATCGCGAGACCGATAAAGGCATACATCGGGGCTGCGATCTGCAGATAATGCCGACCGGCGCTGCGCGCGCTCTCGTCCTGCGTGAAGATGTCGACCCACAGCTGCGGGACGATGGCGATGATTGTGGAGAGCACGCCCATCGCCGAGAACGACACGAGGCCGGCGGTCCAGGCGATCCGACGGGCCCGCGCGATGTGTCCGGCGCCGATCGCCATGCCGACCATCGGCACAGAAGCCATGCCGATCGAGAAGCCGACCGTCGTCATCATGAATTCCAGCCGTGCGCCGATGCCATAGCCGGCGAGTACCGCGGTGCCGAAGCCCGCGAGCATGTGCGTGAAGATCGCGATCGAGAGCACCGATTGCAACGGCGAAAAGCAGGCGACCGCGCCGACCTTGAGGATGTCGGCGAACATCGCCCGGCTGATCTTCAGCCCCCGCAGCTTCGGCCGCACCCGCGCACGTCCCGAGAACAGGTACCAGCCCATCACCGAGATGCTGACGCTGAAGGCGAGCAGCGCGCCGGCTGCAACACCGCGCATGCCGAGTCCAAGACCGAGGCTCAGCGTTCCGCCGAGCACGATCTGCAGCATCGCCGAGCTCAGGATCATGAACGACGGCAGCTTCATGTTGCCGGTGCCGCGCAGAATGCCGGCCATGGAGTTCATCAGCCACGGCAGCATCGCGCCGCCGAAGAAGATCTGCAGATAGGCGACGGCATGATCCAGCACCGCGCCGCGGCCGCCGAGTGTCTCCAACAGCGCGGGGCCGAACACGAGCATGCCGACCAGGAAGGTCGCGCCGAACGACAGCGCGATCAGCAGCGCGTGCGAGGCAAGCGTGGAGGCGCGCTCCGTCTCGCCGGCGCCGAGCGCCCGCGCAATGGCCGAGGCGACACCGCCGCCCATGGCGCCGCCGGACATCGTCATGGTCAGGATCACCAGCGGGAAGACCAGCGCCATGGCGGCCAGGGCCTCGATGCCGAGGCGGCCGATATAGGAGGTCTCGGCAATGACGACGCAGGTTCCGGCGGAGTTCGCGATGAGGTTGGGCCACGCCAGCGACAGCAGCGTCTTCAGGATCGGACCATCGGCCACCGCATTCCGGGCCGGCTTGTCGGCCGGCGGCAAGTTGCGGCCTTCGCCGACCGGATTATCGGCCAGGCCGATCTCGGACATTTTCGCTCCCCGCCTGCGCGCGCGGCGCAGCACTGCTATCGTTCCAGCTTTCCTAGCACAGTGCGGAATCGCGCCATGTGCGGCGGGCGCATTGCGGGTCCGCGCGCGGCGCGCAGCCGGCTAGAGGCGGAAGTGCTTGGAGAGCTTCAGGCCCTGGGCCTGGTAGTTGGAGCCGATGCGGCTGCCATACATCGCGTTCGGCCGCGCCAGCATCCTCTCATAGACGAGCCGGCCGACGATCTGGCCGTGCTCCAGGATGAACGGCACCTCGCGCGAGCGCACCTCGAGCACCGCGCGCGAGCCCTGCCCGCCGGCGCCGGCATAGCCGAAGCCGGGGTCGAAAAAACCGGCATAATGGACGCGGAATTCGCCGACCAGCGGATCGAACGGCACCATCTCCGCGGCGTAGTCCGGCGGGACCTGCACCGCTTCCTTCGAGGCCAGAATGTAGAACTCGCCGGGATCCAGGATGAGGCTGCCGTCGGGGCGCGCCTTGATCGGCTCCCAGAACTCCTCGACCGGATAGCCACCGCGGCGGTCGACATCGACGACGCCGGTATGGCGCTTGGCGCGGTAGCCGACGAAGCCGTTGGCATTGCTGCCGGAGAGATCAACGGACAGCGCGACGCCGCCGTTGAGATCGGCGTCGTCGCGATCGACCAGCCGCTCGGCGTCATGCAGCGCGATCAGCTCATCTTCGGACAAGACGGCGTCGCGGTAACGGAAGCGGACCTGCGACAGGCGGGAGCCTTCGCGCAACAAGACGGGGAACGTCTTCGGGCTGATCTCGGCATAGAGCGGGCCGTGATAGCCGGCGCCGATCATGTCGAAGCGGCGGGTGCCGTCGGCGATCACGCGGGTGAACACGTCCAGCCGGCCGGTCGAGCTCTTCGGATTGGCGGCGGCGACGATGTCCTTCGGCAGCGCCAGGCTCTCCAGCAGCGGCACGATGTAGACGCAGTTGGTCTCGAGCACCGCACCGTCGGCGAGCGCGATCTCGTGCAGCTTCAATTCGTCGATGCGCTCGGCGACCGTCGATCCCGGCCCGGGCAGAAAGCTCGCCCGCACCCGGTAGGCGACGTCGCCGAGCCGCAGGTCCAGGCTCGCGGGCTGGATCTGGCTCTCGACGAAATCGTATTCCGGGATGATCAGGCCAGCCTCGGCCATCGCCACGATCATGCGGTCGGGCAGGATGCCATGGGCGTCGGCGGGAAGCGAAAACGGCAAGACCTGATCCTTTGCAGGCGCCGGAATGGCGGCTATGCGAGCCTATATAGGGTCTTTTTACCGGTTATCCGATGGCTGGCTTGACGGAAAGGCCGGGTGCGACTAAGAGCACGACTTATCCCGTGGTGATTTGAGCCGGCCGGCTTGCAGCCACGTTAAATAAGTCGCTAAACAGGCCGGGGACGATTGTGATCCCGGCCGTGAGGAGTTTTCCCAGGCCGGTTTTTTTGTGCCCGTCGCGTGAAGCGCGGTGGTCACGATGGAGGTCACATGTCCAATTCTCCTGCGTCCACTTCTCCCGCGTCGAAGTCCCCCGCGAAGGCCCCGGCATCGTTCGCCAATTATCGTCCCGAAACCCGGCTGGTGCATTCCGGCGGCCTGCGTTCCGAATTCGGCGAGACGGCCGAGGCGCTCTACCTCACCCAGGGCTTCGTCTACGCCTCCGCCGAAGAGTGCGAGGCGCGCTTCAAGGGCGAGGATCCCGGCTTCATCTATTCGCGCTTCTCCAACCCGACCACGGCGATGTTCGAGCGCCGCATGATCGAACTGGAAGGCGCCGAGGCCTGCCGCTCGGCCGCGACCGGCATGGCCGCGGTCACCACCGCCATCCTCGCGCCCCTGCGCGCCGGCGACCATGTCGTCGCGGCGAAGGCGCTGTTCGGCTCCTGCCGCTACGTGGTCGAAGACCTGCTGCCGCGCTACGGCATCGAGTCGACGCTGGTCGACGGGCTCGATCTCGACCAGTGGCAGAAGGCGGTCAGGCCCAACACCAAGTCGTTCTTCCTGGAGAGCCCGACCAATCCGACGCTGGACGTGATGGACATTCCCGCGATCGCCGAGATCGCGCATGCGCATGGCGCGCGGCTGATCGTCGACAACGTGTTCGCGACGCCGATCTGGCAGAGCCCGCTGGCCCTCGGCGCCGACGTCGTCGTGTACTCCGCCACCAAGCACATCGATGGCCAGGGCCGCTGTCTCGGCGGCGTGATCCTGTCGTCGGAGGCGTTCATCGCCGAGCACATCCACAACTTCATGCGCCAGACCGGCCCGTCGATCTCGCCGTTCAATGCCTGGGTGCTGCTCAAGGGCCTTGAGACCCTGGCAGTGCGTGTGCGCGCGCAGACTGATACGGCGGCGAAGGTGGCGGACTTCCTCGCCGCGCATCCGAAGATTTCGCGGCTGATCTATCCGGGCCGCGAGGACCATCCGCAGGCGGCGACGGTCAGGAAGCAGATGCGGGCCGGCTCGACGCTGGTCGGCTTCGAGGTCAAGGGCGGCAAGGCCGGCGCGTTCCGCACGCTCAACGGACTCAAGCTCGCGCGGATCTCCAACAATCTCGGCGACTCCAAGACGCTGGTCACGCATCCCGCGACGACGACGCATCAGCGGCTGACGCCGGAGGCGCGCGCCGAGCTCGGCATCAGCGAGGGCTTCATCCGCTTCTCCGCGGGGCTCGAGCATGCCGATGATCTGATCGAGGATCTCGACGCGGCCCTGCGGGCCGCGTAGCGCCTTAGGACAGTCGTATTTGACGAGCGCGGTGGTGCGCTCGTCCGTCTCCGCATCGTCATGGCCGGGCTTGTCCCGCCTGGGCGGCCGAAGCCGGCGCGGCGAAGGCCCGGCCACCCACGTCGATCGGCGCACTGAGAACGACGTGGATGCCCGGGACAAGCCCGGGCATGACGGCGTAAGTAACTACGGGGATATGTCGGTTGCGACAGCCCCGGATTTCCATATCCGGCGGTCCTGCTACTCGCCCTCGTCACATCGGCCGGTAGGTCAGCACGTCGCCAGGTGCGTTGACGCCGAGCTTCACCTGGCCGACCGAGCGGATGATGTCGTCGCCGAGCAGCTGGGCGAAGCAGGCATAGCCCCAGTCGCTCATGTGCAGGCCATCCGAGATGACGAACTCGTTCATCGGAATCGCCTGGCGCTCGTGCCAGTCGCGCATCACCTCGAAGCGCGGGAAGATACCGGCTTGGCGCAGCTCGGCGATGCGGCCGAGCAGCTTGTTCATGCGGCTGGCATTCTCCGAGCGCTCGTTGACGCGCGGCGAATATTGCAGATCGACCAGAACGACGTCCGACGCCGCCGCCTGGATCTTGGCGACACCGTCTTCGACCAGCTTGGCCGTCTCGGTCGGATCGAGATCGCGCAGCACGGCATTGGTGCCGACCTGCCAGATCACCAGGTCCGGATGACGGTCGATCACCGAGCTCTCGATCCGCTTCATCATTTCAGGCGCGTCCTCGCCGCCGACGCCGGCATTGATCACGCTGATGTCGGCCATCGGATATTGCCGGCGCAGCTGCGCCGCGAGCCGGCTCGGATAGGTGTAGTCCGGCCCGCTGGCGCCATAGCCTTGGGTGGACGACGAGCCGAACGCGACGATCACGACCGGCAGGCCGGAGGCTAATTTGTTGGCGACGTGCGGCAGCGAGATGAAGTTCTTCTTCGCCACGCCCTTCGGCGGCAGGCACGGCACGCGGTTGAAGATGTCGGACGCGGATTTCGCGACCTGCTTGACCTTGTCGATCGCGCGCTCGGTGATGCTGCGCGACGGCGCGGCGACCGATTGCACGGCTGTTGCAGGCGCGTTCGCGTCGGAGGACGTCGTCGCGGGCGGCTGGCTCGCCGGCGCCGGATTGGTCACGGCCGATGGATGCACGGCGGCGATCTGCCCCGGCCCCTGGCTGCCGGCCTGAGCGACGGTGATGTGGCCGATCGTGGAACGGAGCTCACTGATGGGCGCAGCCTCTGTGTCCGCAGCCGACGCGGGCTGCGCCGCGCTCTGCGCATGCGCGAATTGCGGGCTGAACGAGAGTACGAGCACCATGGCAGCAACGGCCGAGAGCTTCTCCCATGTTCCGGATACGCGGTGACAGCTGAAAGTCATGGACACGGCGAATCCTAGTTCTGCTGCGCCGGGCTGAGATGCGCCGCGTCGATGATGAACTTCGACAGCGCCCGGCCGAGGCAGTCGTGGACCTGCTTGGCCAGCTCGATCCCGTGCGTCGGATTGAACAGGTCGAAATCGCCCTGCTCGTTCCATTGCCGCATGATGGCAAAGCGGTCGAACAGCGGGATGTCGCGCTGCTGCGCCACCACCCGCATGTTGTCGATGTAGGGCGGCACGGAGATCAGCGTTTCCGTCCGCGGGCTGTATTGCAGATTCATCAAGATGACATCGGCTCCCGCATTCTGCAGCGTCCCAACACCGTCATTGACCGCCTGACGGAACTCATCAGGATCGATGGACCGCATGGCATCGACCGTACCGGTCTGCCATATGACCAAATTAGGCCTCTTTCCTTCCACCAGTTTAACAAGATTGCCAGCGATTTCCTCAGCCGTCTTCTTCGGCTGCAGTTCGACGCTGACATTGACGGTGATGGACGGCAGCTTGTCCTTGAGTGTGGCCTGCAGGCGCGCGGGGTAGGCGTTGCCGTCGGAGGCGCTGACGATCGTCGACGAGCGGCTTCCGATGACCAGAATGTCGAGCGTCCGGCCGTTCTTGACGGCCTCTGCAACCTTCGGCAGCGGGCTCTCGGTCGTCAACAGGTAGGCCGGCACCTCGCAGGTCTGCGGTGCCTCTTCGGCGCGCACAGAGGCCGCCAGCGAGACCGCCAGCGCCGCGATACCAAACCTTAACCACGAGACGGACTTCATCAGCCCCCTCCCGCCAGATCGGCGTTGGCGCGCACACCTTTTCGCGCCGCACCCTTATCGGCCTCACGCTTGTACCACGAAATCAGCGAGGCAACGCCCCACATGGCGAGGATGCCGCACAGGCTGATCATCGCGTGCATCATGGCGCCGCCTGACACTTCGGCAAGTACGAAGTGGCCCGCGAAGGCCAGAAACACGCCGAGACAGAAGATCTCCAGCGAGTGTTGCCCGCAAACAATCAGCGGACGCAGCCAGCGCGATTTCAACAGCGGCCAATCCTTGGGCAGATAGTGCACCGTGAGTGCTGCGAGAGCGAGGAAATGCGCGAACCGCAGCACGTCCAGATCGGTCTTGTCGATCGGATACATCCACTGCTCGATTCGGCGCGGCATCAGATGGCCGAGCTGCGGGATGTACCAGGTCAAGGTGACGAAGAAGGCGGCGACCAGATAGGCGACGCAGATCCCGAGCGTGACCGGTGAGTTGAGGATGCGCGACATCCGCTTGGCGCCGCCTAGCGCACACCAGGCGCCGAACACGAACAGGAGCTGCCAGGCGAACGGATTGAAGGCCCAGAACCCGTTCGGATAGGCCGACAGATAGAGATCGAACTCCCAGGTGACCGCGTACAGGACGACGGACAGCGCCAGGGTGAAATCCGGACGCCATCGCATCAGCCACAGGATCAGCGGCAGGAACAGCATCAGCACGATGTACAGCGGCAGCACGTCCATGTTGACGGGCCGGAAGCGCAGGATCAGCGCCTGCACGATCGTCACGTCGGGCTGCTTCAGGAAGTCCATGATCCCCATCTCTTCGGTGTAGAGCGGGTTCTCGAAGCTGGTCGCGACGTAGGAGATTTCGGCGAGGAAGATCGTGAACAGGAAGACGTGGGCGACGTAGATCTGCCAGACGCGGCGCAGGATGCGCGCGGTGGCGACGATGAAGCCGGCATCCTCCATCGCCCGTCCATAAACGAAGGCCGCGGTGTAGCCGGAGATGAAGATGAAGATCTCGGTGGCGTCCGAGAAGCCGTAATTGCGGATCGTGAACCAGGTCAGCAGGTTCGGCGGCAGGTGGTCGATGAAGATCAGCCACAGGGCCAGCCCGCGGAACAGGTCGAGCCTGAGCTCGCGCTCGCCGACCGCCGGGAAGCTGATCTTGGACGTAATCTTGGGCGCAGCCGTGCTCACGGGCGCCGCAGGGCTCGCCGCCGCGGCGGTCTCGGCAGCTGGCGCGGGCACCGCAGCGGCTCCGGGGACGGATGGTCCGGCAAGGCGATCGGCAATCGACGTCATCAGGCACCACGTCAAGGCTGCCAGCCTTCGAGGCCCGGCAGGTGAAATGTAGGGCTGCGCAATTTTTGCGCAAGCGATGAAGGACTTATCCGCTGGGCCGTGCCCAGTTTTCCGGCCCTTGCGGACCGTCCGCAACCATCGCGCGACGCAGGACCATCCGATGGCTCCCGTAACGCTGCCGACCGCGATCGCAAGCCGCGCCGGACCTGTGGCAAAGGCTCGCATGCGGATGGCAGAGTCCGTGATTCTGGTGCCATAATCCGGAACTGTGTTGAAAGCACGATGGCGTTACGATTGGTTCCGCGCCCGCTTTCCGCTACAATGCATCCATGTACCGCGCCGTGACTCGCCACATCGAAGTGACTGTCGAACCGAACTTCCTGCCAGAGAAGTCGTCGGTCGCGGATGGCCGCTGGTTCTGGTCCTACACCGTCACAATCACCAATTCCGGCGCGGAGACCGTGCAACTGCGCAGCCGGCACTGGATCATCACCGACGGTGCGGGCCGGCAGCAGGAGGTGCGCGGCGAGGGCGTGGTCGGCGAGCAGCCGGTGCTCGCGCCGGGCGAGCGCTTCGAATACACCTCCGGGGTGCCGCTCACTACCGCCTCCGGCTTCATGTCCGGCTCCTACCAGATGGAAAGCGCGAGCGGCGAAAGGTTCGACATCGCGGTGCCGGCGTTCTCGCTGGACAGCCCGGACGGCGGCAAGCGAGTGTTGAATTAGGTCGAGATGCGATCCCGCTCTCCTGACACGGTATCCGTCACCTGGCGCGGCTCCCGTTTTCACTGACTTACAAGCTCGCACGCGGCTGATGACTCCACCGCCGTCGTCCCGGGCAAGCGTCCGGCGACGCGCCAGCGTTGGCGGATGCGCCGACCCGGGACCCATAACCACAGGGTCCGGTTTGGCGACGGCTGGAGCGGCGATCTTGTCTCACCACGACCGCCGGTGGTCATGGGTCCCGGCTCGAGGCCGGGACGACGCCGTTTGTGCCGAAGCGAATGCGTAACACCGCGTCTTCCTGATTGACGTCACAGCTTCCCGTCCCCGCCGCGCATGTCGCGCCCGAGTTGTGTCCAATCGTCCGCCCTCTCGAACAGAGGGCGCAGGGAGAGCCAGGCCTCGGCTGAGGCCTGCGGCCCGCCTGCGAGAAAAAATGCAGGCGGCAGGTACCACAGGTTCAGCCGGAACGACCCGGCCCTCCCTGCGCGATCGGTTTTAACGGCTGCTTCGCGTTCTCCCTGGTGCGCCGGGCTGTCTGGCCACCATGCCGCGACAATGCGCTGACGCGCATTGCGCGGGCGATATCAGCATCGGGATATCAGGACCGCGCGACTTGACCGTGCGTGCACCACCGTTCGTCCGCGCAGGAGACC